>DATEPP010000649.1:0-12558 GCA_035273165.1 Gemmatimonadaceae bacterium | reverse complement strand
CGCCAACGTTGCGAACTTGCTCATCGCGCGCGCAACGCGGCGTCAACGTGAGCTCGGCGTTCGCGTCGCACTGGGCGCCGGCCGTGCGCGGCTCGCGAGCATGATGCTCGTCGAATCGGGAATGCTCGCCGTGTTCGGGGGGATTCTCGGCATTGCACTTGGCTATTGGGGCGGCGCGCTGATTCGCCAAACACTCCTCCCAACGGTCGCCTGGCCAACGGCCCCCGTCGACGGGGTGGTCCTCGCCTACACCGCCGCTGCGGTGATGGCGACGACGCTGCTCGTAGGCGCCCTACCTGCATTCCACGCGGTGCGCGGAGATCCTATGCTCGCGCTCAAGAGCGGCCTCGCGCAATCCGGCGAGCAGCATGGGCGCGTTCGCACGCTGCTGCAGGTGGCGCAGATCGCGCTGAGCGTCGTGCTGCTCACCACGGCCGGGCTCTACGTGCGAAGTCTGTGGCGCGTGCGGCATCTCGATCTGGGACTCGAACCGGATGCGGTCCTCGTCGCGAGCGTGGGGTACAAGGATGAGAATATCCGAACAGAAGATGACTTTGCCCACACCATGGCGCGGAATCGGACGCGGTCGCGCGAGCTCCTCGAGCAGTTGAGGCGGCTGCCCGGAGTCGCGCACGCGAGTGTCGCGATCGGTACGCCCTTCTACAGCACTTATGGCGTCGGCGTTCGCCTTCCGGGACACGACTCACTCCCATCGGCGGCTGGCGGCGGTCCCTACATCAGCGCCGTTGGCCCGGACTACTTCGAGACGGTGGGAACCCGACTCCTGCGCGGCCGCACCTTCACCGTCGCCGATCATGAGGGCAGCCCGCCTGTCGTGATCGTGAACGCGACCATGGCGCGAACCTTCTGGCCTAACGAGGACGCGCTCACCAAGTGTCTCATCGTTGATGACGCCCCGTGCGCGCCAGTCGTCGGCATCGTCGCCGACGCGCGCCAGTGGAAGCTGCGTGAGAATCCGGCGATGCAGTTCTATGTCCCGTACGGGCAGAACGACCACATTGGTGGCGACATGTTGCTGGTTCGACCACGGGGCCGCGTCGGCCCGTTCAGCGGCGATCTGCGGGCGACCCTCGCGCGACTCGTGCCCAACGCCCGGATGATCGAGGTGAAGTCCCTGGCGGAGGCGATCGATCCGCAGGTCAGACCCTGGCGCGTCGGCGCGCTGATGTTCGGGCTCTTCGGACTCCTCGCGCTCGTCGTCTCGGCTGTGGGTCTGTTCAGCGTTGTCTCATACCTGCTCGCTCAGCGCACGAAGGAGGTCGGCATTCGCATCGCCCTCGGTGCGCGCTCCTCGCAGGTGTTGCGTCTGATGCTCGGCGGGGCGCTCGTGCGGGCGCTCATCGGCGTCGGTATCGGCGCGATAGGCGCCATCGCCGTCGGACCGCTCGTAGAGCCGTATCTGTTCGAGACGACGGGGCGCGACCCGGCCGTCATGGTCGCCGTGGCCGTCGCGCTGCTCGTTACGTCGCTCCTCGCCAGCGCGGTGCCGTCCTGGCGAGCGTGCCGGGTCGACCCTGTCATTGCCTTACGAGCGGATTGACAATGCCGAAACAGATCGACGATGGCCGGCAGGGGCCGCTCGAGATGCTCATCCTCAAAGCGTTGACGCTGGAGCCGATGCACGGCTGGGGCATCTCGCTGCGGCTGCAACAGCTGTCGCGCGAGGTTCTCCAGATCAACCAGGGCACGCTCTACCCCGCGTTGCACAGGATGGAGCGCGCGGGGTGGATCGTCTCCGACTGGCGGCCGTCCGAGAACAACCGCCGGGCGAAATACTACACGATCACGAAGACCGGGCGACAGCAGCTGGCAGTCGAACGTGAGAATTGGGCCGCTTTCGCCAGGGCAATCGAGGATGTCATGGCAACGGCCTGAGTGTGCCCCGAGAACCCTCACTCGGCGCGCAGCGCTCGCGTCGGGTCCTCGCCGGACGCACGCCATCCCGGCACTGCACATGCCAGCAGCGCGACGACGATTACCGCGGCCAGGACGGCGAACAGCGTCAGCGGATCGGAGGCTCGCGTCTCGTACATGAACTTCGCGAGCAGCCCCGCGCCGAGCTGGGCGCCCAAGACGCCGACCAGGCAGCCCACTACAGCCATCGTCACACCCTGCCGCACGATCATTCGACGAATCGCCCGCGGTTCGGCGCCTAACGCGAGCCTTATGCCGATCTCGCGGCGGCGGCGGCTCACCGTGTACGAGAGAATGCCGTAAATCCCGACCGCGGCAATCGTCAGCGCGAGCACCGCGAAGACGGTCATGAGGAGCATGACGAACCGCGACGGGTCGATCGAGGTCTGCAGCACGCGCTCGAGCGTCTTCACCTCCGGAACCGGCAGGCCGGGGTCGAGCCGGCGAATCTCCTCGCGCAATGCCGCCTGCAGCGGCGCGACGTCGCTCCGGGCGCGGACGACGACATGCATCGTCCGGAAAGGGAACTGCGACTGCGAGTAATAGATCGCAGGCTCCGCCTGATCCCGCAGCGACGTGTTCTTGATGTCGCGCACGACGCCAACGACGACGTGCGCCGTGTCTCTCGTGAGCCGCTGTCCCAGCGGGCCGATCGTGCTCCACGGGAGAAGGAGTTGCTTCCCGAGCGCCGGCTCGCCTGGCCAGACTCGCTTGGCCATCGTCTCGTTGACGACGACTACCGGCCTGCTCGCGGAATCGTCGCGCGCGTCGAAGTTGCGGCCGGCGACGATCGGGGCGCGGAGCGCCGCGAAGTAGCCGTGGTCGACGGAGATGATCTGCGCTTCAGGCGCGTCCTCCTGCGAGGCCGCGGCGATACCAGGCAGCCCGTACGGCTCGCGCCAACCCGGATCGAGCGGCAAGCGGTCGGAGACGCCCACGGCAGCAATGCCAGGGTGGCGCCGGAGCGCGTCGCCTAACGACGCGTAGAATCGCGCCACTCGGGACCAGTCGCGATACGCGATATCCGGCAGCTGCACGGTCGTCGTCATCACCGACGAGGCGTCGATGCCGATGGACTCGCGCATCAGCCGGCCGACGCTCCTGATGAGTAGCGCCGCTCCGCAAAGCAGCATCACCGCCAGCGACACCTCGGCCACGACGAGCGCGCCGCGCATCGACCCGCCGCTGGACGAGCTGCCCTTCGCGCCCTCGCTCAATGCGTCGCTGAGATTCGCGCGCGACATCGAGAGCGCGGGTGCCAGCCCGAAGACGACCGCCGTCAGCAACGCAATCACGATCGCGAAGCCGAAGATGGCTGCGCTGACTCCGATCCCATCCGCGCGCGGAATCTCGATCGGCGACCACGCCAGAAGCGCGCGCACGCTCACCACCGCAACCCCGAGTCCGACCGTGGCGCCGAGCGCGGCGAGGACGAGGCTCTCGGTGAAGAAGAGCCTGACGAGCCGGCCGCGACTCGCACCGATGGCGGCACGCACGGCGACCTCGCGCCGTCGCGTCGTCGCCCGCGCCAGCAACAGGTTGGCGACGTTGAGGCAGGCGATGACAAGAAGCAGTGCCGACGCGCCGAGAAGCGCGAAGAGTCCCGGCCGGAAGACGCCGGCGATCTCCCGATCGAGCCGCACGGCGCGCACGCCCCAGTTCTGGTTCGACGGCGGATTCTCCTGTGCGAGGCGCGTCGTTAGGCGCGCAAGCTCGCGGTTCGCCCCCTCCGGCGTCATGCCAGGACGCAGCCGTCCGATCGCGCCGACGAAGTGCGCGAACCGGCTGTGCTGCGCGAACCGCCAGTTGAGCCCCTCCCAGATCTCAGTGCCGTTCGGGAAATCGAATCCAGGAGGCATCACGCCGACGACGAGATGGTCGGTGCCGTTCAGCCGCACGGACTTCCCGATGATCGCTCGGTCGCCATTGAAGCGGCCGCGCCAGAGTCGGTCGCTGATCACCGCCTCGAGGTTGCCGTTTACGGCGAGACCCGTGTCAGCAGTGAACGAGGGGCCGATCTGCGGCGCAACGCCAAGGACGCGGAAGAGATTCCGGCTGGTCTCCACCGTCGCCACGCGCATCGGGTCGTTCGCGCCGTCGGTGAGGACGACCTGCGGCACCCACCAGCCCGCGGCGTCCTCGAAGACACTCGTGAGGCCGCGGTAGTCGACGAAGTTGACGGGCGAGAGCGGCTCGTGCTCGAGGTTCTTGGCGTGGTTGACCTCGGAGAGCATCACGATCCGCTGCGGCTCCCGGTACGGCAACGGCCGGAGGACGACGCCGTCGAGGAGGCTGAAGACAGCAGCGGCCGATCCAGTACCCAAGCCGAGCGCGAACACGGCGGCGATGGTGAAGCTGGGCGTGCGCCGGAGGCTGCGCAGCGCATAGGGGATGTCGCGCCAGAGGCTCTCCAGGTCGGGTGCGACCCACACGTCATGTGACGCTTCGCGGTTGTAGGTCGTGTTGCCTAACGCTGCGCGCGCGGCATTCCGGGCTTGTTCTGGTGTGAATCCGGATTGCTCGAGCTCGCGCTGTTTCATGGCGAGGTGGAACTCCATCTCCTCGCGCAGTGCGGCATCTCGCTTGTCGCGGTTTAGTATGTGCGCAATTCGGCGGAGAAGTATCATAGGGCAGCCATTGTTTGTCGAAACCGCAGAGGAGTCGTCAAGCGAACTGCAGCACATTCTGGATCGCGAGCACGATCCGCTCGAACTCTTGCCGCTCGGCGACGAGCTGCTGCTTGCCGGCGGCCGTGAGCGTGTAGTAGCGCGCCCGGCGATTGTTTTCCGACGTCCCCCATTCGGCCTTCACCCAGCCGTTGAGCAGCAGGCGCTGGAGCGCGGGATAGAGCGAGCTCTCGCCGACGCGGAGCACGTCCTTGGAGAGCTCCCGGACGCGGCTCGCGATGCCGTAGCCGTGCATCGGCTCGCGTACGAGGGTGCGGAGGACGAGCAGGTCGAGCGTGCCCGGCAGGAGCTCGGGCGAGCGAGCGGACATGGGGCGACCCATCGGTTGTCGATGGGGCAAGGATCAGTCAAGCTATGGTAGTTGTCAATCCCCCATCGATAGGCGATAGGAGTCGCGCAATCGTCGCCACGCTGGTCAGCGCGCCGCGCCTCCGCCATCGCCAGCCGGTTCGTAACGCCACCGGGCCGACCGGCCCAATGCCACGACCGTCTGTCACGGCGCTGCTGACATCGCGCTGCCCATCGACTAATTACGTCACCAGGACGACATCCCTGTGACCTCGCGATTCATCGCCAACTGTCTCGCCATCGCGCTCGTTGCTCCCTCGGCCTGGGCGCAAGGCGAGCGGCGTCTCGACCTGCATGTCATTGATTCGGTCAGTGGTGCGCCCGTCGGTCGCGCCGACGTTCGCGTCATCAAGACCCTGAAGGACTCCGCCGGCTGGATGATCCATCAGACAACGGACAGCTCCGGCCGCGCGATTATCGTAGCGCCCCCGCATGAGCAACTGCTCATGATGGTGCGTCGGCTCGGCTTCGAGTCGGGCTTCTTTCCCATCGCTGCTTCGGACAGCGATGACGTTCTCGTCGTGGCCCTCGCGCCGGCGATCGTCAAGCTCGCGCCCGTCGTCACGACCGCCGCGCCCTCGATCCGTCAGCTGACCACGGTCGGATTCTACGAGCGTCGACGTGCCCGCCCCGGGACGTTCCTCGACTCGGCGGCTATCGCGGACCGCAAACCTCTGGACCTGCTGGCGGTGATACAGCCGTACCTGAAAGGCTGCACGATGATCTACGTCGACGGCTTGCCGCTCCTCGACCTGCGCAACGTCGACGTACGTCAGGTGATCGGCATCGAAGTGTACGCGAGCAACGTTCAAGCGCCGCCGCAATTCCCCAACCCGTTCGACAGCGAGCACCGCTGCAACACCATCCTCATCTGGAGCCGGCTATAAGGTATGCGGTGTCCGGCTTCGAGTCTTTTCGCGACGGCTCTTACTACTCTCTGTAACGAGATGTCCCCGCAGGACGTCTTTCATTCACTATGCGAAAGAGAAGTCTCAGAGATCTCGCGGGACTGGAAAGCGACGATCAGTTTCTCGACGAGCTGTCCCGGGTGGACACGAAGCACAATGGCATAGACTTTCACGAGCGGCCGCACCCCTTGGGCATGCTCGGTGGCTTGTGTGTTCTGCACTTCGACGTCGCGTCCGAGGGCATCTGGAAGTTTCTCGACCAGTCGGAGGGCGCCGGCTTTCACGAGACGGTCTCCTGGTGCAAGCAACTCGGCGCGCATCGCACCGTGGAGTACCTAACGGCTGTCGCGGCACTCTATCCTCGCGGGAAAGTGCCTACGGACGACAGCGCGCGCGCCCAGGTCCTCATGGACGTCCAGGATGAGACCGGTGGCATCGACTCTCCGGACGCGTTCACCCTTCTCGATCGGACGTACCGCGACGATGTTATCGCGGAGATTCCGCGCTGTCTCCGGGCCTATCTGAAGCAGTACCACGAAGAGATCGAGCAGGCGAGACGCGAGGTGCTCGTGCGATCGACGGCAGCGAAGATCCACGCATCGCTGCGTTCATGGACTCGTTGGCGAGCCTCGCGGTCGCTGACTGGTTGACGATCTGCGATCGGTACCTGGCGCAACCAAAGCGCAGCGTCAATAAGGCGCGGAGCGAGGTTGCGTCCCTCAGCCTCGATATGATCACCGGACGCCTCCTCGGCAAGGAAAAGGGGGAGCTCGTTCATCAGGCGGCACTGAGGATTCGCGACCGCGCCGCTCCGGCCAATGGCGGCGCTGCCGGCATCGGTGAAGCACCGAGGCAAAGACTTCGAGCTGCGGGTATTCTGCTGAAGCGCCCTCGTAAGCGGCGCGCCAGCTGAGAACCGCCTAACGCCAGCTCCTCGTACACGAGGGGCGCGGGGGGCGCGTCATGCGGCGGTTGCGAGCGACGGTCTCCGGAAATACTCTCCTCATTGCCCCGAACGGAGACCGTGATGCCTAACGATAGCCCAATCGACCGCCGCACCTTCGTCGGCGAGGTCGCCTCGACGACCGCCGCCTTCACCATCGTTCCCTCTCACGTCCTCGGCCGGCGCCACATCGCGCCGAGCGACAAGCTCAACGTCGCCTGCATTGGCGTCGGCGGCATGGGCGCGAGCGACGTCCGCGGCATGGCGGCGATCGAGAACATCTACGCCCTCTGCGACGTCGACCTCCGGAACGCGGCCGACAGCTTCAATGCCCATCCCAGGGCGAAGAAGTACCGCGACTACCGCGAGATGCTGGACAAAGAGGCGAAGAATATCGACGCCGTCACCGTCACGACCCCCGACCACTCCCACGCGATGGCGTCGATGATGGCGCTGAAGGCGGGAAAACACGTCTACACCCAGAAGCCCCTCACGCACACGATCTGGGAGGCGCGGACGCTTGCCGCCGAGGCGGCAAGGCGCCCGAGGCAGGCGACCCAGATGGGCAATCAGGGCCACGCGGGCGACGGCACGCGCCAGATCCGGGAATGGGTCGAGGCCGGCGCCATCGGCAACGTCCACACGGTCGAGCTCTGGACCAATCGGCCGATCTGGCCGCAGGGTATCGTTCGCCCGACCGACATGCACTACGTCCCGTCGACGATGGAGTGGGACCTCTGGATCGGGCCGGCACAGCCGCGGCCGTATCACCCATCGTACGCGCCCTTCAATTGGCGCGGCTACTGGGACTTCGGCACCGGCGCGTTAGGCGACATGGCTTGTCACATCATGGACGCGTCCTTCTGGACGCTCAAGCTCCGTTACCCGACGCGCGTCACGGCCGAGACATCGCAGCTCTTCGCCGAGACGGCGCCCAAGGCGTCGCGCATCACGTACGAGTTCCCCGCCATTCCCGGCCGTGGCCCGGTGACGGTGATCTGGCGCGACGGCAATCTCGTGCCTCCGAAGCCTAACGACTGGAACGACGAGCATCCGTGGCCGTTCGACTCGAGCGGCCAGCTCTGGATCGGCGACAAGGGAACGCTCGTCGCCGGCACCTACGGCGAAAACCCGCGGCTCTCCGACGACAAGAAGAACGCCGAGCTGATGGCGAATCCTCCCGCAATCAAGTATCCGCGCGTGAAGAGCGTCTACCAGGAGTGGGCCGACGCGATCCGTGCCGGCACGCAGCCCGGCTCGAACTTCCCAGGCCACGCCGCGCCGCTCACCGAGATGGTCTTGTTAGGCAACCTCGCGCTCAAGCTCGGACGCGTCGAGATGAACCCGGAGACCGGGGCGTTCGTGTCGGCGGTGCCGGAGGATCTGATCAAGCCGACGTACCGGGAGGGGTGGAAGTTGTAGGCAGAGCTGGGAGCGCCCGGAGGCGGAGCAATCCTTGCTACCTCCCCTGACATGAGCGCTCCCCCTGCTACAGACAATCTCGCCGCCGCGGCCGCGGCGGCGATGCGCGCGCACGGATTCGAGCCGGAGTTCTCCCTAGCTGTCATCCACGAGATCACTACCCTCGATGATCGGAGCGACGACCCGATCCCGGCCGGCGCGCTGGACTTGCGCAGCCTTCCGTGGTCGTCGATCGACAACCGCAGCTCGCGCGATCTCGACCAGATCGAGGTTGCCGAGCGGCTGAGTGACGGGGCGATTCGCGTGCGCATCGGCGTTGCCGACGTCGAGATGCTCGTGCCGCGTGGTAGCGCCGCCGACGACCACGCGGCGACGAACACGACGTCCGTGTACACCGGTGTCGTCGTCTTTCCGATGCTTCCCGAGCGTCTCTCGACCGACCTCACGTCGCTCAACGAAGGTGAAGATCGCACGGCCCTCGTCGTCGAATTCGTCATCGGCATCGATGGCTCGTTAGGCGATCCGGCGGTCTATCAGGCACTGGTCCACAACCACGCCAAGCTCACCTACGATACCATCGGCGCGTGGCTGGAGGGGCGCGGACCGGCGCCGAGCGCGTTCACGCGGAATCCGTCGCTCGAGGAGCAGGTGCGGCTGCAGGATGAAGCGGCCCACCGGCTCCGGAAAGCCCGCGTCGCGGCGGGCTCGCTCGACTTCGAGAGCATCGAGGCCTCGCCGGTCGTCGTGAATGGAAGGGTCGTCGATCTCGCGGTCGCGAAGCGAAACCGCGCCCGCGATCTGATCGAAGATTTCATGGTCGCCGCCAATCGGTCCGTCGCGCTCTTTCTGCTCGACCACAATACGCCGTCGATCAGACGCGTCGTTCGCGAGCCGCGGCGGTGGGACCGCATCGTTGCTCTCGCGAATGACGTTGGTGAAACACTGCCGGACAGTCCGGACAACCGCGCGCTCGCCGACTTCCTCGCACGGCGGCGATTGGCCGATCCCGACCATTTCACCGATCTCTCCCTGTCGGTGGTCAAGTTGCTTGGCCCGGGTGAGTACGTGCTCGAGCGACGCATAGGCGATCGGCGGCTTGCCGGGCACTTCGGTCTGGCCGTCGCCGACTACGTGCATTCCACCGCCCCGAACCGGCGCTTCGTCGACCTCGTGACCCAGCGGCTGCTTCACGCGGTGCTCACCGAGGGCGAGCGACCGTACACCGACGACCAGCTCGTGCAGATCGCGCAGCGCTGCACCGAGCGCGGCGACGCGGCGCGCAAGGTCGAGCGCACGATGCGGAAGATGGCCGGAGCGGCACTTCTCGCCGATCGCGTCGGTGAGAGCTTTGCCGCCGTGATCACCGCGTCGTCGCCCAAAGGCGTCTACGCGCGCGTCATCAGCCCACCAGTGGAAGGTCGCGTCGTCCGTGGCGGGAGCGGCCTCGATGTCGGCGATACGGTTCGGCTGACGCTGTCGTCGGTCGACGTCGGGCATGGCTTCATCGACTTCACGCACGAGAAGGTGGGCACGGAGCGAAAGCTCGAGCGGAGCCGGCGCAAGAAGGCGGCTGCCGACCGGCTGCGCCCACGAATCGGAGAGATCTTCGAGGCGACCGTCACGGGCGCGTCACCACAGGGGACGTGGGTCCGTCTCGTGGATGGCTCCGCCGAAGGAAAGGTCGTACGCGGCTACAAGCCCCTTCGCGTGGGGATGCGCATTCCGGTCAGACTCGTCTCGACGGACAGCGTCCATGGCTTCATCGATTTCGAGTATGCGGGCGGGATCGACAGCGCAAAGGAAGAGCGGACGAAGCGCAAACGCGCCGCCGCGCAACGTCTCCAGGAGAGCATCGGCACCGCCTTCGTCGCAACCGTGACCGGGATCAGCGAGAAGGCAACCTGGATCGAGACGCGCGAGGGGATCGAAGGACGCCTCGTGCGCGGCCGAAGAGGTCTGCACGTAGGCCAGGAATTGACGGTCATTCTGCTCGCGGCGGATGCGACGCGGGGATTCATCGACTTCGCCGCCGCGACCCCATAGCGCGTTCGATCACCGTCCCCCGCGCCACTCCCCCTTTGCCACGGCGGGCACGAACTGATCGATGCCCTTTGGAGGGAAGCTCAGGGTCTTCCCCTGCTCCGCGCTCTGGTAGGCAGTCATGAGCATCTTCATGACCTCGACGCCGTCGTCGATGGTGAGACGGGGCTTCTCCCTGCCAAGGAAGACACGGCAGAAATGCCGGTCCTCGGCCTCGTAGCCGTAGGTCGCGGCTTCGTTAGGCACGACCGGCATCAATCCCATCTCGGCGTTCTGCTTCTCGACGAGATCCTCACCCGCCTTCCCCTTCACCTCGCGGCTGAAGAAGAGATTGAGCCCCGTGTCGAGCGAATTCCACTGCATCGAATATTCGGGCCCGAGCAGCTCCGCCGAGAGCCGCAATCCGGCGCCGACGAAACTCCACGACGTCGACGCCTCGCCTAACGCGATGGTCCCCTCGTCCGTCTCGAACTCGATGACGACATTGGCGAAATCCTCGCTCGGGGCTTTCGTGTAGTCGACATCGTTGCCCATCTGCTTCTTGAGCTTCGCGGCGTAGGCGGGACGCGTCCACTTGAGGCTCGCGATGTGACCCGTCACGCGCAGCGGCTTCACTGTCGACAAGGACTCGCCAGGCCTCGTTAGTAGGTGCCTGACGACGAGCACCGAGTGGCACATCATATCGTTGAGGACACCGCCGCCCTGGAGCTTCCCCTGCCAGAACCACGGCGTGTGCGGTCCGCTGTGCTCTTCCGCGGCCCGAGCGAGATACGGTCGCCCCGTCGTCGCGGCGCCGCGCGCCCAGAGCAGCGCGCGGCCGCGCTCGACGTGCGGCGCGAACACCTGATCCTCGAGATAGCCTGTCGCGAGTCCGACGCTCTTCACCAGTTCCGCGACTTTCTTTGCTTCGGCAACGTTGCGCGCGAGCGGCTTCTCGAATGCAATGCCCCTGAGATCGCCCTTGCCACTCTTCACCGCCTGCACGATCTCCTCGACGTTTTCGATGCGCGCGTGATTCGGACCGGTCACCCAGATCGCGTCGATGTTCTTGTCGGCGACCATGTCGGTGATCGACTTGTGCGCCTTGCACTCGCCGACATCGAGCTCATTCGCGTACGTCGCCGCCGCCGTGGCATTCTTTCGGTTCGGACTCCACACACCGCGGACGTCGCCGTCACGCACGCCGGTCCAGCCGAGCATGTGGAACTTCGCGTTGAAGCCGGAGCCGATGAAGCCGACGCCGAGTCGAGTCATATGCTTTCGCTAGTAGCTGACGCCGAGTTTGCGCAGTGCCTCGGGCGGACATCCGTTCCACGCCGGTAGCGCGACGTTGCCCTTGTACTGCACGTCCTGCCAACCCATCTGCGTCGAGAAGAACCCCGACGCGGTCAGGTCGCGAAAGCGGCTGAAGAAGATCACGCCGTGATGCAGCTCGGGCTTGGCCTTCTTGGGCCAGGCGATGTCGTCGAGTACCTGCCGGCGTTGCGCGTCGCTCGCGCCGACGAACGATTTGCGGAAGCGATGCTGGCATTCGTTGTCGAGCCAGGCGAGACCGCCGCGCATCTGCACGCGGCTCGCGTCCGATGACTCCTTGTCGGCCATGAGGAAGTCGATGAACTCCGGGACCTTCGCCTCGGTGGCGCTGCCGGAGCGTTCGTCGCGCGGGATGATGTAGTCGGCGAGAAGCCTGACGACGGGCCACTCGTGCGCGGTGAAGAACGTCGGCGCCGCCGGCGCACCGATCTCCTCGAGTCGCGCGACGGCGCGCGACGCACGCTCGAGGTGTGCAGGCGCGACGCCGATCGACGCGGCCAACGGCGCGAGGCCGAGTATCTTCAGCGCGTCGCGGCGATTCATGTCAGACATGATTCAGAGCGCTCCTTCCTTGACCTGGCCCGCGATGTAATCCGACGTTCGCCACGAGAGCGCGAGGATCGTCCACGTCGGATTCTTGTCGGCCTGGGAGACGAACGGCCCGCCATCCGTAACGAACAGGTTCTTGCAGTCGTGCGCCTGGCAATTGGCGTTGAGCACCGACGTCTTCGGGTCGTTGCCCATGCGCGTGCCGCCCAGCTCGTGGATGATCTGGCCACCCGTCGAGATGTTGTAGCCCTGCTCCTTCGTCGGCATCGGGGAGAAGATCTGGCCGCCCATCTCCGTGATGAGCGCGCGGAAAGTCTCGTGCATGTGCTTCACCTGGTTGAACTCGTGGTCCGTCCAGGCCCAGCTGAAGCGCGGCACCGGAATGCCCCAGCGATCGACGACGTTGGGGTCG
>DATEPP010000648.1:0-3860 GCA_035273165.1 Gemmatimonadaceae bacterium | reverse complement strand
CTCGCGCCACTCCTCACCCGCGCGCGCCTCCCGCCACTCGGCGACCCACTCATCGACCTCGGCTTCCTGCTCCGGCGTGAGCTTGTTCATCTCGTCGTCTTCGTCGAAGCGATCGGCGTCGGCGAGCGACATCAGGTAGTGCGTATCGACCACCCAGACCTCCTCGGTCTCGATGCGCTTCCCATCCGGACCACGTACCTCGAGCTCCAGCGCCTCTTCGGCATCGACCGCCGCAAGGATATCGGCGTGGAGGGTCGCGTCCGGGCCCACCGTGAACTCAGCTCGCATCGCCGGCGGCACGCCCGTGGCCGCGGGCATCAACCGTTCGCCGATCGCGGTCGGATGCAGCCACCCGCAGCGGAAACCATTCTCACGGTAGATGAAGCCGAGGTCCGTCTCACCGAGTAGACGGCCCTTGCTCCAGAGCGTGTACTCCATCGCGTCCCTCCCTGTTGCGCCGCGAGCGATAACCTGGCGTCCGTTACGCGTCTGTGCGGTACCATTTTCGCGCGAGCAGGTACAAGACATTTGCCGCACCAGAGCTCGTGCCACATGTTAGGCATACGATGGAGAACAGCTCCGCCACGACCGTTTACGCCTTCGACGACTACGAGCTCGACCTGCGCCTCCACGAGCTGCGGCGCGCGGGTGAGCGGCTGCACGTCGAGCCGCAGGTCTTCGACGTGCTCGCGTACCTCTTCGCGCGCCGTGACCGGCTCGTTACCAAGGAGGAGCTGCTCGACGAGGTGTGGGGGCATCGCTACGTCGCGCCGACGACGCTGAACAGCCGGATCAAGCACGCACGCCAGGCCGTCGGCGACGACGGCGGCGCGCAGCGAGTGATTCGCACCGTGCACGGACTGGGCTTCCGCGTCGTCGCCGATGTCGCCGAGAGGGCGCCAGCAGCACCAGTGGCCAAGCCGACGCCGTCGCTCGAGCAACGGATCCGCTTCTGCACGGCCACCGACGGCGTTCGTATCGCGTACGCTTCCAGCGGCAGCGGTCCGCCGCTCGTGAGGCCGGCCAACTGGATGACCCACCTCGAGTACGATTGGGAGAGCCCGGTCTGGCGCCACTGGCTCCGCGCCCTCTCTCATGAGCATACGCTCATCCGTTACGACGAACGAGGCAACGGGCTCTCCGATCGCGAAGTAGACGACCTGTCGTTCGAGGCGTGGGTACGCGATCTCGAGACCGTCGTCGACGCCCTGGGTCTCGAGCGGTTCCCGCTCCTCGGGATCTCGCAGGGGTGCGCCGTCGCGATCACGTACGCGGTGCGACATCCGGAGCGAGTCACGAAGCTGGTGCTCTACGGCGGCTTCGCGGAAGGCGTCGTCAAGCGCTCGAAAACGCAGGCCCAGCTCGACGAAACGACGATGGTCATGCGCGGCATTCCGCTCGGCTGGGGGCACGACAATCCCGCGTTTCGTCTCTTCTTCGCAGCGCGTTTTCTGCCTGAAGGTACGGCAGAGCAGATGCGCTGGTTCAGCGATCTGCAGCGCATCACGACGACGCCCGAGATCGGTTCGCGCCTGCTGACGACAGCGTCGATGATCGACGTCACGGAGCTCGTGCCTCAGGTGCGCGCGCCGACGCTCGTGCTGCACGCCGCCGGGGACGCCGTTGCGGCCTTCAGCCAGGGACGGAAGCTCGCGGCGATGATCCCCGACGCTCGCTTCGTGCCGCTCGAGAGCCGCAACCACATTCTCCTCGAGCACGAGCCGGCGTGGGCGCGCTTCGTCGACGAGGTCCATCGCTTTCTCGCCGAAGATCCGGATGGCACGGGTGCGGTCAGAGCAGCGCCGTCAGCACCCCCGCCGCGATCAGCGAAGCGGCCCAGAGGACGTGGACGTTGATCCATGCACGACGGAGAATCCTCAGCCCGACCTTCTCGTAGACGACGACGGCAATCGCCGCCGTCACGAGCAGATAGCCGAGGGTGTGCATCAGCGGCGCGGTGATGCCTAACGGGTCGAAGGCGACCGTGCCGGTGAGGGCCATCGATGCATCGTGATGCTGGTGAATCATCGCCGGCGCGGTGGTCCGAGCGCCGAGGACGAACGGCAGCACCATGAGCCCGGCGCCGTGCACGGTCGCGACCAGGAACGACCAGGTCGCAAGCTCGCGTGCGCCGACGCGCATCCCGCCTAACGATATGTGCCGGTGGCGGAGGAGGCCGTCAGCCCCGACACCGACGAGCGCCGCCGCAACCAGCCAGCGCAACCAACGCCCCGGCAGTACCTCGCCGAGCGCGATCGCGGTCACCACGGCGACCGCGATCGCGAGCGCATGCCCCGCGGCCAGGGGACCGAGAGCGCGCCACACCTCGCGCCGATCTCTTCGCTGCAGTCCCCGGCCGACAGCGAACAGCCACCCCATCGCCGGGTTGATCCCGTGCGCGGCGCCGAGGACGAGCAGCGACAGCCAGGGAAAGGAGTGGTCGCTCATGTCACTCGGCGTAGCAGAAGGAGTCCGACGACGCGTCGCCGCCCTGGAGACGCACCTGGTGTGGCCGTAATCCCTCCTCGAACTCGACGAGGAACTGCGGGTCGAACGACATCCCTCCCCTCGGGCCGACGTCGATCTTCGCCATCCAGCCGCGAATGCCGTCGGGGTAGAACTGCGCGTCCCACGGCGTATAGAGCGCGTTGGTGAGATAGACGCGACGTCCGTCGCGGCTGATCTCGACCATCTGCGGTCCGCCGTTCAGCGCGCGGCCAGGCGCCTTCGGATGCGCACCGCGCCTAACGATTCCACCGATTGGGAGCACCGCCGTGAGCGTCGGCTGGAGTGGGTCGCTCACGTCATACTGTCGCAGCTCGCCGGTGCCCCAGCAGCTGACATAGAGGAAACGGTCGTCGAGCGAGAGGTTGATGTCCGTAACGAGCGGCGGCACGGCCTTGAATCCCTGGAGCAGCGGCGGCAGGTCGTCGACGTCAGCTGGCTCGGCCGGAATCTCGATGACCTTGCGTATCTCCCACTTCCCCGTCGATTCGTTATGCATCCACATCCAGATCGAGCTGGAGAGATCTTTGAGGCTCAGCACGACGCCGACGAATCCGTAGCTCCGCCGCGGATCGTGCGCCGGGCGCAGCTCGAGTACCATCTGCTGCTCGGTGCCGAGCTCGAGGCGCTGGAGGTGCGTGTGGCGGCGGAGGTCCCAGACGTGGAGGGCGTTGCCGTACTTGCCGCCGAGGAGCAGCTCTGGGTTGACGCCATTCGACACCATGTTGGGCGTTCCCCACTCGCTGGTGATCATGACGTCGTGTCCGAGATGCCACCAGAAATCGTAGGAGAGATACTGTGGCCCGCGGCTCGCCTCCCATTTGCCACGGAGCTCGAAGGTCTCGTGATCGAGCATGAAGATGCCGCCAGGACCGTCGCCGCTCTCGCCGCCTAACGCGTTGATGTAGATGCCATCCGGACCGCAATGGACGGTGTGCGGCGCCGCGTAACCAGTCTTGGCGATCACCTCCGAGCCTTCGATGACCTTCGTGAGGCGAGGACGCCGCGGATCCGGCATGGTGTCGACGACGTGAATCCGGGAGCTATGCGTGCCCGGAAGTACGAGATAGCGACGCTCGACGTGCGGATTGGGCGCGTACGCACAGAGGTGCGAGCTGCACGCATTCCAGCCGAAGTGGTGCAGCTCGTTGCCGCCGTTCGGGAAGTCGAGCTTGCCGACGAGTCGTCCATAGTCGGCGGACGCGGGATCAGTATCGACGACGCCGAGCGCGTCTCGCTTGCCGTTCTCGCCGGGGGTGAGCAGCGCGACGTACGCCAGCGACTCGGCTGGCGCTTCGCTCGCGAGCTTCGCCGACGGATAGAAGGTGGGATCGGGTAGCATGCGTGCCATGGTC
>DATEPP010000647.1:0-14292 GCA_035273165.1 Gemmatimonadaceae bacterium | reverse complement strand
CGCCCCGGCGGGCGATGCGGTCGGCGGCAGCCCGCGGACACGCGAGTGAAAGACCACCGTTGGCCGGGCACGCCCCGCGGCGCGCGCGGTGACGTTGAGCGCTCCGGTATCGGGGGCCGCCTGCCAGACCGTGTGGGCGATGCCGGCGCTATCGGTCGAGACTTCGGCGGGATTGACGTTTCCCTTCCCTTCGACCTCGAATCGAACCGCGACGCCGCGTTGCGGATTGCCGCGCGAGTCGGAGACCTTCACCTGGAGGTTGCCGAACGAGCCGGGCGCAACGACCGAATCCGGACCGGCCACCGCGGCGAGACTGGGCCGCGTGAATTGCGGGATCACGATCAGCAGCAGCAGCGCGACGATGACGAGAATGGCAACGGTCTCGAAGATCGAGAAACCGTTTCGAACGGAACCCCTCACAGGATCTCCCCCGAGAGCAGCTAACGAATGACGAACGCGGCTATCAGTGATTATGGAATGCCGCGCCAATTGCAACAGCCAATTTGCAAGAAGCGCGTCGTTCCGTAATCGCCGATCTCTCGGGGCAGGCTGCGGGAAGCTGCTTTACGCTGTCTCTCTCTCGCGGAGCTGGGACGTCCGCGCGCCCGTTTCTCCAGCGTTGCCGGGGCTGAACGCGAGCTTGATCCCGCCAAAGCGCAGCTCGGCCGAGCCCTGGATGATCGCCTCGCCTTCGATGCGCCGGCCGTCCACGAAGGTTCCGTTGGTAGAGGCGAGATCGATGAGGTGCCAGACGGAGCCGCGACGCAGGAGCGTGGCGTGGGCGCCTGAGACACTGTCGTCCGCAAGGCGAACGTCGTTCTCGGCGCTTCGCCCGATGTGGATGACGGGCCGCTCGACCGGAAATCGCGCCCCCTGCAGCGGTCCGTCGCTCAGTACTTCCATCATGGCGAGCGCACGGCGGTCGGCTTCCTTCAACTCGGCTCGGGTGAGTGGCGCCACGATTTCGAAGCGGAACTCGTGCTCGCCAATCCGGATCACATCGCCTTGCCCAAGCTGCTGTGAACCACGCACTTTGCTACCGTTGACGAGCACGCCGTTGGTGCTCCGATCGGTGATGATGTAGCCGTGGAGCGCAGGCGCGATCAGCGCATGCTGGCGCGATACTGACGTCGCAGGAAGGACGACCTGACAGACGGGGTCACGGCCGATGTGGAGCCCACTCGGCGGCACTCCGTGAACCGAGCCTTTGCTCAGATCGATGATGCGCGCGCCGAAATCGTCCGGGGTGGTGCTGTCCGGAACGACCGGTGGAATGGCGGAGAGCTGTTCGTCTTCGATCCCCACTTGAGACGCCGTGCTGTCCACGAGAGACAGCTCGCCGTAACGGATCCGGCAGTCGCGAACTTCGATGCGTGCGCCGTGGGTTAGCTGTCTGGGCTCCGCGCCCAGGATGTAGCCCTCGACGCGGACTGGCAGTGTGTTGCCAGTGGCGCGAATCGACGCCGGCGTACCCGGAATGACAGTGATGACGGCGAACGGCGGCAGGCCGGTAAGCGCGGGCGCATTGACCGAGCCGGCGCCCCGCCCCCCGAGCATGTTCTCGCCTATTCGGAGCGGATAGCGCTCCCGCGCGATGACCAGAAACGACATGTAGTCTCAAATGGTGACGGCGCGAACCAACCCGCGCCCAGGGCTACCCACGCGAGGTGCCCCGATGTGAGACGAGCCGTTACCGATTTCGTGACGGCCTCTACCAAGGCGCCGTCTTTAAGCGGCGATCCTCGCGTCGACGTGAGCGCCCCAGCCGGACACCATGATTACTCCTACAGTCCCCACTCCCGCCGTCCCCATTACGGGCCCGACCCGAATCGCTCCGATTCCTGCCGCTGAGCGACGGGAGCCGGCGAAAACATGGCGCGTCCGCACGCAATTCATCGCCGGAGACGCGGCATGGAGCGCGGCGATATCCGCGATCCTGATTCTGGTGGCAGGCGCGTTGACGCTCGCGACATCTCAACCGTGGCTCTTTGCGGCGCTCGGGCCGAGCGCGGTAGTCATCGCCAGCTCGCCGGGCCAGCCGTCATCGCGATTTCACAGCGTCGTCGTGGGGCACCTCTCCGCGCTGCTTTGTGCGTGGCTGGTGGTGGTGCTCGTCGGCGCCTCGGGCTCGGGGATGTCGAGTGACACCGTTGGTGTCGCGCGGGTGTGGGCGAGCGCGATGGCGGTCGCCCTAACGACGCTCGTGCAGCCTTCACTGCGCGCGTACCATCCGCCCTCGGCCGCTACCGCGCTGCTCATCACCCTCGGTGCGTACCATCTCACCTGGAAAACCTCTCTCAGCATGATGGGCGGCGTGGTCATCGTTGCTCTGATGGGCGAGTGGTTCCAGCGCATCCGGCTCAAGGACGAGCCGGTCCGCCGATGACAGTCGCGAGCGCCCAGTGAGCCGCCAACAGGGAAAAGTGCGACGAAAGCTCGAGGTCACGGATCTCGACCTCGTCCGCTCCGGCCTCGACGACGAGTACGAGATACTCGAGGAGCTCGGTCGTGGCGGCATGGGCATCGTGTACCGTGCGCGCGAGCGGCAGCTCGAGCGCGAGGTCGCGATCAAGGTGCTGCCCTTCACGCTCGCCTTCGACCGTGAGCTCGTGGAGCGCTTCCTCAGGGAGGCAAGAACGGCCGCGGCGCTCGAGCACACGAACATCGTGCCGATCTATCGAGTCGGGCGGCGTGGCGACGTGATCTTCTTCGTGATGAAGCTGCTGCGCGGTCAGTCGGTTTCGGATCGTCTGAAGGCAAAAGGACGGCTCACTGCCGGCGAGACACGGCAGGTCATCATCGAGACCGCCGCCGCCCTCGGCTACGCGCATCGGCGCGGCGTCGTGCATCGCGACGTCAAGCCTGACAACCTGCGCCACGACGAGGACGGCCGATGCGTCGTGACGGACTTCGGCATCGCGCGCTCGGCGGGAGCCACCCGCCTCACGACGACGGGGATGTCAGTCGGCACGCCGAAGTACATGAGTCCCGAGCAGGCGCGAGCCAAGGACGTGGATGGTCGGAGCGACATCTATAGTCTCGGTATCGTCGGCTACGAGTGCCTGACTGGGACTCCGCCGTTCGACGCCGGCGACGCGTTAGGCACGCTCATGAAGCACATCCAGGCGCCGCTTCCACGGCCGAGCTTCGACAGCGACGCCGACAAGGCGCTGTTCACGGTGATCGAGCGAATGCTCGCCAAGCACCCTGAAGATCGGTTCCGCGACGCCGACGAGCTGATCGCGGCGCTGGGCGGACGCGAGGTGCACATCGCGACGGGCGAGCACCGACGCTGGACGGCGCCGGTCGAGATCATCCCGAGCGATGCGAGCATGAAGACCGCTCCGCTGCCGGCGGTGCGCGATTACCCGTCCGACAACGGACCGCAACCGTCGCCGGCGCTCGACGCGGCGTTCGACGCGAGCATTCAGATGCTCAAGCGCCAGCGTCCGAAGCTTCGTGAGCTGCGGGCGTCGATTGGCGGCGCGTTGAGTGGGCTGCGCCCGATGGGCAGGGCAATCACGCGCGCGTTCCGGTTGGCGACCGCGTCTGTGCAGCCGGCGGCGCGATCGTTAGGCAGCTTCCTCGGCCGCCATGCCAGATGGCTGACGCGCATCAGCAGCCGCGCCTTGACCTCCCGCGGCTCCACGGTATCCATGGCGTCGGCGTTCATCATCGCCGTGGCGGTGCTCACCTTCACGGCGTTCCGGAGGACGGGCGGAGCAGCGCGCAGCGATTCGCGCTGTCCGACGTCGGTCGCGATGGATGGCAAGCGCCCATTCGGGGTGCTCGTCGACTCGATTGGCAGTGCGCCCCAGGGGAACGACCTGAGCGTCCACTTCGACGTCTGCGGCCTGGCCGAGGGAACGCCATTCAAGGTGAAGATGTCGATGGTGCGCGACGGCACACGGCACGCGGCCGATCGCATGACGGCAAGCTTCGACGACACGTCCGTCGGCATTGGCACACGCCGCGTACATTCGCTCGCCGTGGCGTCGCTTCCGGCTGGTAGCTATCGCCTAACGGTGGTCGTCACCGACGACAAGGGCCGGAAGCGCGATACCGACCTCGCGGTGCGCATCAGCGGCAAGTAGCCGCTCACCAGGGCAGCCACCAGAATCGCTTCTTCTTTTTCGGCGCCGGCGCGCGCACCCGCGCCGCGGGCGCTACCGAGCGTTTCACACCGGCATAATCGACGGAAACGATCCGCGTCGACTTCCCTGGAATCGGTGGCAGGAGCAAGCGCGCCGTAGCGGAGCGTGAGGGCAGCATCGCCGTCGTCGCGGCACCGAGCGGCGCCGCCGCCCGAAGATCGACACGGACAACAGCGCTTCCGACGAGGCGTTCTCCTCGATTGCGCACCGTGACGTCAAAGCCGTCGGCGCGCTGGGTGACACGCGCCTCGAGCTGAGCGCGATCACGCCACCATTCGGCAACCTCGCCCGTCGTCGCGAGCCACACCGCCGTGTCGGCGGCAATGGTGCGTGCGACCCTCGCGAGCGTGGGAAGGAGATCGGGCGCGGCGAGAAGCTGCGAGTGATAGCTCAGCGCGTAGAGTCCGCCGAGCGCGCGAAGGCGCTGATACTCGTCGAGGAAGATGCGGGCCGTGGCCGCCGGATCGTTATGCGCTGCCGCGGCGGCACCAAAGTCATCGCTGCCGACGCGGCCGATGAGAACGAGCGTGTCGGGCCCCACAGGGAGCAGCTCCGGCGACGCCGAGCGCGAGTCGTTCGCGCCAAAGAGGTAACGGCCGCCGACCGCGAGCCAGGCTCTCATGGTTGCGACGTCGAACTGCTCTTGCGGTGGGCGAAGGCCATTGACCGGGAGGCCCAGGAGCTCGGTAAGGTCGTGCTGGGTGGTTTTCAGTCGGTCTGCTTGCGCCGACGCGGGCAGTCCGCCGAGCAGGCGATGGTTCTCGGTGTGGCTTCCGACCTCGCCGCCCTCGTTGGCAAGATCGTGGGAAAGTCCATCGTGGCGCCGCGCGATGTCGGAGGTGAGAAAAAAGGTCGACCGAATTCCGGCCGCGCGCAGCGAATCGAGAGCGAGTTGAGCATTCTGGAAACTGGCTTCCACATCCTGGGCAATTGCCGCGGCCGCGACGCGGCCCTTCGGCCAGGCCTCGACTGAAGCGGTCGGGACTCCCGCCGCCCACGCGAGGCTGTTTCTCGCGAGCAAGGTGGCGATTGCGCGGTCCCATGGGAGCTTGACGACATCGCGAAGCTCGAAGCCCCAGTAGACGACGCGTCCGCGGCCACTCGAGGTGTGGGTGATGGCGACGTCGAGGAGGGGCGATCCACCGGCCGGCTCCGGCTGGAGCGCGTAGTCGGAATAGAAGGCGTCGCGCCGCGGCAGCCGGAGAGCCACCTGCCGGCCCGGGTTGAGATCGATCCGTGAGCCGGGCGGTATGTCGATGGTGAGCGGATTGTCGGCGGGAAGGGTGACGTACGCCATCGGGCGCGACTCGAGCGTGTCGGCTCGGGATGCTCCGGTAGCGCCTACGATCAGGCCGTATCCGAGGGGTCGGCAGCCGCCGTCGTACATGCCGGTGAGCCCCGTGATGACGACACCTCCGCCGCGCGCGAGCATGGCGTCGATTGCTTCGTGCGCTTCGACCGTTAGGCAGGGTGACGACGGGATGACGAGCACGCGCGCACTCCGGTCCTCCTTCGCCACAGCGGCGGTCACGACTCGCACCGTCGCGCCAACATCGGCAGCGGTGGCGCGCCAATCGCCGACGATGGAGTCGAGTGCGCCGGCGGTTGTATAGAACGACGCGGCCGCGTCATCGCGAAGGACGTCGACCGCGAGCGGAGCGGGAAGCTTCTCGCTCGCGAGCAGTGACGGCATCCGCTGCACGATTCTGGAGCCGGAGAAGCGCGCCGGCTCCGGCCGCATCGCGGCGTCGCCGCGGCGGAGCGTCAGCAGCACCGAGACGACGACGACCAGCGACGCCGCGATCACGAAGGCGAGCGTGGTGGGCCGCGGCTGCTTCACTTCTCGTCGGCGGTGATGCGCTCGAAGTACGGAGACGCGACGTCATGCGGCACGACTTCGTGACGCGGTCGCCGTGATTCGCGGAGCTTGTACGCGACGTAGCTCCCCACCGCCATCACGATGGTAATCAGAAACGACACGAGAATGATCGTCGAGAGGAGAAGATTGAGAGACATGGTGGCGGTGGACGGTGAGCGGTTGGCGGTTGGCGGCGGTGCCTAACGACTAGAGACGACCGGCGCGCTCGAGCTTGCCCCAGGTCATGCGGACGCGCGCTACCTCTTCGGCCGTGGCGACGAGCTTGGCGACGTCGATCATGGTGATGAAGAAAAACCGATAGGCGACGGCGTAGGGAATCAGGCGAAGGTCCTCGCCTTCCATGCCAACGGCGTAGAGCGCCGCAGCGACGTCGAGCATGGTCAGGAGCGCCCACCAGTAGAAGACGCCGGACGCGACGCCGGCGGTGAGGGCCGCGACGGTGAACAGCAGGTTGCCAACGACGTTCATCGTCGGCCAGACGATGGCCTCGAAGAGCATGACGACGAGAGAGAGCCACATCGCCACTCCGCGCCTCGGCGCACCGAGCCAGGAGGCGCGCTTCCGCAGTGCCTGCAGGATGCCGCGCGTCCACCGATAACGCTGCTTGATGAGATCGAGATAGCGCTCCGGCGCTTCGGTGTATGCGATCGCTCGCTCCTCGTAGGCGATGTGCCAGCCAGCCGTGAGGAGCTTGAGCGTGACATCGGCGTCTTCGGCGTAGGTATCGGTGTCATACCCGCCGGCACGCAACAGCGCCTCGCGACGGAAGACACCGATCGGTCCGGGGATGATGTTCACGACGCGGAGAAAACCCTGCGCGCGCCGCACGGTGTTGAGTCCCTCGACGTACTCGAGAGCCTGGAGCCTCGTCCAGATGTTGTCGCGGTTCACGACCTTCACGTTTCCCGCGACGGCACCCACGCGCGCGTCAGCGAAATGCCGCATGGCGAAGCGAAGCGTGTCGGGGTGAAGACGTGAGTCTCCATCCATGCAGAGGACGTATTCCGTCGTCGCATTCGCGATGCCGACGTTCAACGCGCTCGCCTTGCCGCCGTTGCGCTTACGAAGCACGCGAATGGTGCAGGCACCATAGCGGCCCGCGAGCGCGCTCGCGCGCTCGAACGTGCGGTCGCGCGAGCCGTCGTCCACGACGATGACGTGAAATACCGGATAGCGAAGCTCGAGGAGACTCCGCAGCGCGGCCTGGATCACCGCTTCCTCGTCGAACACGGGCACGACGATCGTGACGGCCGGTTGCGGCGCGTCTTCGGCATCGCGTCCTCGATTCTCGATGTGCTGGAGATAACCGAGCCAGAGCAGGAGCACGTATCTCACGATGAGCACGACGAGAAACGTCAGCACGAACGAGATCGCGATCTGAAGCGTCGGGCTCGTCGTGTCCGAGGCGAACGACAGCGGCGCACGCATCGCCAGCACGGCGGCGAGCGACGTGAAGACAATGGTGGCGATGACCATCGCCAGATGCGTACGAGAGAGCTTTCTCACGTCAGGGCACCATGCGCAGCGTGATCGACGCACCGACGCGCTGATAATCGCCAGCCCGTCCCCGCCCATAGCTGACGGCGCCCGCTGCCTCCCAGCCGTGGAGGCGGTAGCCGATCTCCGCGCTGGCGCCAAGTTGGAGCGCGCTGTGCCGCGTGACCGGACCACGAACCAGAGCCGCATCGCCAGCCGCAGCGCCGGGAAGGATCGGCGCTTCGTCGCTCGTGGCATAGCTCGGCAGCGCACGCGCGGCGAGGGAAAGGCCTCGCGCGCGACGGACGGAGTACTCCAGGCCGGCGGATTGCGCCGAATAGCGCGATGGATCCCAGTAGATCATGCTACGCTGCGCGAAGCCGAGGCCAGTACCGGCGTAGAGTGCGTAGAGGTTTCCGCCCAACGGATAGCGGAGATAGCTGTCAATCGTTAGGCGCCGATTGCCATCGCTGAGAAGCGAGCGCTGGACGCTCACCGCGACATCGAATAGTCCGGCGGGTCCGCCAAGAGTGACCGCGACGTCACGCTCGACGAGCGCCGACCCGCCATCGATCGGAACGAGCGCCTCGGCCGAAAAGAGTGACGGGTACGCAGGCGCACGAGACGCCTCCAAGTCCAGCTGCCAGGCGTCGAGCCACAAGGCCAGGGCGCCGCGCGCGACACCGAATGTTCCACCGAGCGCGTGATACAGAGCGCCGCCCTGCAGCTCGAGACGGGCGAGCGCGGGGCCATATGCCACTTCCTGCCAAGCACCGACGTTCGCCCCGAGGCCAGTGGCGTCAACGCGGCGAGTGCTGGTGCGCTCGGCGAGTTGACGCCATTCCGTGCCTAACGAAATGCCCGTCGTCGTGGTGACAGTTACGGTGCGGCGAAGGGCGAGTGCGGAATACGCGACGCCGAGATTGTCGGCGGCGGCGTCCTCCGTGAGCCGCCATCCCGGATCATCGCCGACGAGCGGCGCGAGCATCGCGGGCCTTTCCTCGCGATCGAGTTGGGCGAGCGCGCTGGAGACGGCGAGCCGCACGGACGCGGCTGCGCCCTGGCGCGCGGCGACGTACATCGATCGCGCGCCGCGATAGTCGCCACGCTCGCGGAACAGATCGCCGAGCAGGAGGTACGCTTCGCCGCTTGGTTGCAGCTGCACGGACGCCCAGAGGTCTGATTCCGCACCGGCACGGTCGCCCGACGCGAGACGCAACTGGGCGCGCTCACGGAGGAGCGTCGCGGTCGGCGACAGCTGGATGAGCGTGTCGTACTGGGCGAGTGCCGCGAGCCGATTACCCGTGCTGACGTACACGTCGGCCAACTCGTGGAGGAGTGTCGCACGATCAGGACTACGGCCAAGGCCCGGCCGCGTGAGCAGCGTGTCATAATGGGCGATGGCGAGGCTGAAGAGGTGTTCGCGGGCAAGCGCGCGGGCGAGCGCGACGCGGTAAGGCGCGTACGTCGGCTCGGCCGCGACCCACTGCGCGGCATCCACGGCGCGCGGATCGTACGCTTCCCGCACGCTGCGAAGCAGCGAGTCGAGACCGGGCGTCCCGGGGCGCTTGGCGATGAGCTGTGTAAGTTCGCGCTCGGCTTCGCGCGGCCGGTCACCCCACGCCAGAGCGTGGGCGAGGCCGAGGCGGTACTCGAAGTTGTTCGGCTCGCGCGCGAGGAGAAGTCGAAATTCGCGCGCGGCTTCCTCGTAGCGGCCAGATTGAAGCAATACCGTCGCGAGCTCGGCGCGCACGGCGATGGTGCCTGACGACGAGCGTGTCGTGCGTCGCGGCTGTTGACCGCCGACTCTCGCGGAGACGCTGAGCCCGACGCCGAGAAGCGCTATCCTCGCGATTACTCGCATCGTTCAGTTCGCGCGATTGTGCAGCGCGAGAATCTCGCGATACCGGCTGACCGCCTCGCCGGTGCGGCCGACTTCGTTGAGGAGGCGAGCGAGCGAGAGCAGGGATTGCTCGTCGCGCGGATGGCCGCGCACCCATCGCTCGAGCTCCGTGATCGCGGCGGGGCGATTGCCGCGACGTGTCAGCTGGAAGACCCGGTCCTGCATCGCTTCACGCGGCGTGCGCTTGCCATCTCCACGCGCCCGCAGCTCGGCGATCGTGTATTGCCGAGCGTTCCGCTCGCGCCAGATACGATCGGCTTCCGCATAACGGGCGTAATCGGCAGCCGTGGGTACAGCCGGCGTCGCGACCTCCGCTCGGGTGATTGTGTCGGCGACGGGGCCGGCGCCGGGGGCGGCCGCCACCATCGACACCGAGCTGATATGGACGAAGGTCGCGACAGCGGCAGCGGTCAGTCCGACGACGACGAGGAGGAAGGCGAGGGCGTACCGCATGGCTCAGCGAACCTCGAGCGGCTCGAGCAGCTGGCGGACAGCGGCACGGTCGCCCGGGAAGGAGGCCATCTCGACGCGCAGCGGCGACGTACCGGCACCACGCCGCCCTCTCACCCGCTCGACAAAGGAGCTTGCGTCTCGACGCGCGGCGCCGTGCAGGTAGACGACGATCGCATCGTCGACGTGGGCGGCGAGATCACCCGAAGCCACTCGCATGGCGCCGAGAACGAGAGTGCCAATGGCGCGTCGTTCGGCCGAGCCGCGCTCGGGAGTCGTGAGGCGAAGGACGGTGAATGGGACGGCGTCATCGTGCGCGGATCGCGTCTGAAGGGCCGTCGCGAAACGGTCGCGGTCGAGGAGCTCGCCGGCCGGCACCATCGTTTGCTGCGTGAGCGACTCGTCCTCGTGGACTGCCACGGGTGGCCGCACGAGATGTCCGCGACGGAGGGCGGTGGCGAGACGCTGAAGCAGCTCGGGCACACCCATATCACCAGCAAGCACCTCGTCGGCACCTTCACGGAGGAGTCGTGCTCGATCGATCGATCGCAAGTTGAATCGACTCACCACGACGATGGGACGCCGGCGTTCCGTGTTCGCCCTCACGAGATCGCGCGTTCGATCGAGAACCGTGTGATCGGTCTCGAGCACGAGCGCGGCATCATCTGGGAACGAGCGGGTCGCGTCGCCATCCCTCACGGCGACTTCGTGCTGCAGCCGAAGGGCGGCGAGCAGATCGTCGCTTCCCGGCTCGACGAGACGCACGAGCACGAGCGGCGCGGCGGTATCGATCAGCGGCTCGCGAGGAGCGACTTCGGTTGGCAGAAAAGGGCTCATCACGCTCGCAAGCGGCGTGGAAAGCTCACGCAGCGAGATCACCTGCATCCGACGCTGGCCCGCTTCGTGGCTGAGACGAAAAATGCCCGCGGCATGTTGGACAACAGGCTCGACGCGGCGGTCGTAACGCTCCGCGAGATCGTCCGCGTAAGTGAGGAGTGCCGTGGCCTCGCTGTGCTCGAGCAGTTCCACGAGCGCCGACGCGGTCAGTGGCGACGGAGAAGCATCGTCGAGAAAGGGCGCGAACGTGTCGATGACGAGTCGCCGCGGCCGATACCTGGTAAGGAGGGCTCGAATCTCCTCGAGGACGCGCTCCGTGGTACCCGCCTGCGCGACGCGGCGCACGAAGTCCGGCCGATAGCGGAGGAGCACGACGCGCTCGGTGCGAAGAGCCCTGGGGAGATCGATGCCCAGAGAGGAGCCGCGAGCGAGGAGCTCGGCGCGGGAGGCGTGGGTGAGCATCACGGCGACTTCACCCCGATCCAGTGCCTGACCGACGAACTGGAGCGCGCACGTCGTCTTTCCGGCTCCGGCGCCTCCGGTGAGCAGATAGCTCGATCGTGGTCGGAGGCCTCCGCACAGCTCGTCTATGAGAACGATCCCGCTTCGAATCATTCGTCCGTTTCAGTCATTGCGGCCGGTTCTACGAACAACAAACTCCCTCTCCTGGTTAATAGCCAGGCAGGCAACAGTTTGCGTTGCGGGAAGCAAGGAGCACACTCCGCGCCGAGTGAGAAATTGACGCGATGACTTCCACCCCGATGCGGTGGGATTGTGCCGAGGGTGCCCCTAGAAGTGGAATCGACCTTGCTCAGCATGTCGGTATGCCGAGCAAGAACTTCACGGACGCGTCCGGCATGGGTTGGCGCGTATGGAATACGGTCCCGGTGAGCGGTGCCGTGATCAATCCGGGATTCGACAAGGGGTGGTTGACCTTCGAGTCGGACGCGGGCGCGCTCCGCCGACTGGCGCCGATTCCGCCAGACTGGGAGCATCTCGCGGCGAATCGTCTCGTGGAGCTTCTGCAGAAAGCGAACGAAGTGCCACGCCACACCGGCCCCATGCGACGCGTCCCGCGGCCGGAGCCGAACGCCGACGCGTCCGGCCATGGGTGAGCAGCTGGCACTCGGTTACATTCCGAGCGTTCGTTCCTGAATGGGCATGACCGAGGCAATCGTCCCAGAAGAATTGGCGGCTCGCGTTCGCGGGCTGATCGATCGCCATGATGGTGGCGAGGTTGCACAGGCCGCGCGTCGCATTGGAACGCGCGAATGCGATCTGCGCGCGATCGTCAATGGTGACTCGAGTCACCCCAGCCTTGCGGCGCTATCGGCGATCGTGAGAGGGTATGACGTCGACTGCTGGTGGCTGATCTCGGGCGAGCCGCAGGCTGGGTCGACGCTGCCGCCCGAACGGAGAGTCGGAACGTTGAATCTGCTTTCCGAGCTCGGGACGACGCTGACGATGCAGCGCCGGCTCGGCCATCAGACGGGCCTCAAACCCGACGCGAGCACGGGCGCGACCGCCTAACGATCGTATCGTTCACGGCACTCGTTCGTCCCTCTGATCGCCGGCTCCCGTCCGGCGAGCCACGCCAGCGCAGGAGTCCGGTCTCCGCGCGGCGCCCGCAGCCCCGCCCGCGCCGCCGTGTGGCGCATCGTCGATTATGATTTCAGCATGAGCTTTCACCCGAATGACGTCGCGCGCCGCGGGCGACAGGCGAGCGTGCTGCTCCTGCTCGTCATCGGCTTTCTCCTCAGTGCGTTCTTCAGGACGCAGATCCTCCGCAATCAGCAGTGGGTGCTGCAATCGGAAGAGAATCGCCTCCGTGAGGTGCCGCTGCCGGCGGCGCGCGGGATCATCTACGATCGAGCGGGCAAGATCATCGCCGAGAATGCCGTGGGGTATTCGGTGTCGCTGCTCCCGAAGTCGGAGGACTCACTTCGGGCGACGCTGCAGCGGTTGAAGAGCACGATCGAGTTGACGCCGGGGCAGATCGAGGCGGCGGTGCGGCGTTACCGGCGCGACCGCGCGCGGCCAGCGGTGATCATCCCGGATGCGTCGTTCGACGTCGTCTCCGTGCTCGAGGAGCATCGGATCGACTTCCCGAGTTTGATCATTCAGTCAGCACCCAAGCGGTACTATCCGGACTCTGGTGCGGTTGCGGCATTCGTCGGCTACACGGGCGAAATCAACGAGACCGAGCTGGCTTCGCCTTCATTTCAGGGGTACAAGGCGGGGCAGCAGATCGGGAAGCAGGGACTCGAGAAGCAGTACGAGTCCGAGCTGCGCGGGCGAGAGGGAAGCCGATTCGTCGAGGTGGACGCGCGAAACTCGGTGCTGCGCGAGGTGACTGACCGACAGCTCGATCCCGTCGGCGCACCGCCACTCTACACGAACATCGATCTCGATCTGCAGCGCTTCGTGGCGAGGATCTTCGCCGATTCACTGCAGGGCGGCGTCGTCGCCCTCGTGCCGCAAACCGGCGAGGTGCTGGCACTGTACAGCGCGCCCAGCTTCGACCCGAATCATTTCATCGGCGGCGTGTCGTCCGAGTACTACGACTCGCTCCGCAACGATCCGCGAAAGCCGCTCTACAACAAGGCGTTGCAGGGCACGTATCCCCCGGGATCGACGTGGAAGCTGGCGACGTCGGTGATCGCGCTCGAGAACAACGCCGTGACGTTCAACGAGCACATGCAGCAACCCTGCACCGGCGGCTACTACTTCGGCAACCGATACTGGCGCTGCTGGGACAAGAATGGACACGGCAGTCTGAATCTCGCCGGCGCGATCGCGAAGTCGTGCGATGTGTACTTCTATCAACTCGGCTTGCGGCTGCAGGTCTCGCGGCTGGTGGCCGGCGGAGTGAATCTCGGCTTTGCCCAGAAGTCGGGGATCGATCTCCCGGAAGAACGTCGGCCGAGCTTCCCGCCGACGGTGCAGTACTACGACGAGAAGTATCCCGGGGGTTGGACGCAGGCCGTCTCACTGAACCTGGCGATCGGCCAGGGCGAGAACTCGCAGACGGTCGTGAATATGGCGCACTTCTACTCGGCGCTCGCGACCGACGGCTACGCGGCGAAGCCACACGTGGCGAAGATCAAGCCGGAGCGCTCGCGACTGCTCAACCTGACGCTCGATCAGATGGCGCTACTGCGGACCGCGCTCGCCAATGTCGCGCAGGCGGGCGGTACAGCGGCCGTGGCCGGCGCGGCGCTCAAAGGCGTGCTCGCGGGAAAGACGGGGACCGCGCAGAGCGGAACGCGCAAGAACGGCGTCGAGCTGAATCACGCCTGGTTCGTCGGCTTCGCGCCAGCGGACCAACCGCAGATCGTGGTGGCGGTGATGCTGGAGTTCGGCGGTCACGGAACGCGCGCCGCGAACATCGCGTCCGCGATCATCGCGCATTATCTGCACTCGAATATCACGAGCACGTTGCAGACGGAGGGCTGACGCATTCGCGTCAGCGCTCCGTCTGCGCGCGTGCTCGTGATATTCGAAATCATCGTGCGCGCTTCGCGCGCACTCCCGCTCCTCGCTTCGCTCGGAGCAAGTCGATATGGAGTCGTGCGCGCTTCGCGCGCACTCCC
>DATEPP010000646.1:0-4420 GCA_035273165.1 Gemmatimonadaceae bacterium | reverse complement strand
TGACGGCGCTCATCGCCCTAACGACGACCGCGTGCACTAGCTGGCACGTCCAGCCCGGACCGGCGCCATCTGCCGTTGAAGCCAAGGGCGGGTCGAACGGCGCGGTGCGGCTGATGCTCCGGGGCGGCGCGTTCGCCGACGTCTACAACCCGCAGATCGTCGGCGACAGCATCATCGCCATGAGCGCACCGGCATCCGCACCGACGCGCGAGCGGGTTGCCTTTGCGACGGCGGACGTCGAGAGCGTGGCGACGAAGCAGGTGAACCCCGGCCGCACGATACTCGCCCTCGCCGCGATCGGTCTCGCCGTCGCGATCATCGTCGGCAGCGCGAGCGCGAGCCAGACGACCACGAGCTCCAACTCGTCCTGCGCCCTGTTGTCGCTCCCGTCCAGCACCGCCCTCGCCTAACGACGCGCGCCTCAGCCACCGATGAGGTGCGCGACAAAGCCGAGCGCGCCGGCGACGAAGGTCAGGCCCAAGTAGCCGAGCACGAGAGTGGGACGTTTGAGCACGCAGCGGCTCTCGCGCAGACCGCCACGGATGGCCCGGGCGTAGGCCCAGAGGCCAAAGCCGCTCATGATCATGAGACATACCGGTGGGCTCACGACCCAGGCGATGAGCGCGACCGTGGTCATCGCGCAAAAGCGCACGGGGTCGAGGGAGCGTCGCGGCTCGGGCCGAGGGATATCGAATGGGGGTGGCGTCATCGGTCGCTCCGCAATCAGTCGCCGGTAATGAGCTCGGGCTCGCGCGCCGCGCGGGTGGCGCGCGCGACGACTTCCGAGGGCTTCATGCTGCTCAACGGCCGCCATGCCTGCGCGGCGCAGAATGGGACGCATTGGTGCGCGTCGCCATCCTGCGTGCCGACGTGCACGCAGCACTGCATCAGCCGCTCCTCGATCATCGTGTTCATATCCATGAACGGCTTCACGTTGATCCGCTTGATCCGTTCCGACACGAGCTTCCGGAATCCGCCGCGATTCCCCACGAGGGCCTGACCGGCCAGCCTAACGAGCGTGCTGAGGCCGAGGTCGCATGCCTCGCAGACGTCGCGAAAGAGCTCGGCGATCGACGGATGGGTGAGGGAGCTCCGCTCGCTGAAGAGGCCGAGGAGTGCCTCTTTCACCAGCCCACGCAGCTGCGCCGTGATCTGCGCGTCGGCGATGCGATTGCTCACGAGACCGAGATGCTCCTTCACCCGCTCGGGACCGATGAGATTGAGGAGCGAGCGCCACTCGCCTGCGTCGGTACGAATGAGGTAGCCGATACTGCAGCAGTGCGGATGCGAGCATGGAAGCGCCGTGAGGTCCTTCCAGGTGACGAGCCCTTTTGTCTGGGGGCCGAGCCGCGCGAGCACGCCGCCATGCGTGAGGCGCCGGATTGGGTCGATGTGGGCCGAGCGTCCCGATCCGAACTGCGGCTGGATCGAGAGGCCGTTCACGAATGGCGTGTCGAGCATCAAGTGCACGACGTCGCCGATCTCGTCGTCGTTCACGCCCAGGGCGACGGTCATCGTCAGGGTCGTGAACACGCCAGCCGCGCTCAACCGATCGATCGCCTCGCGCTTGATGCGGCGGAGATCGGCGCCGCGGTGCGCCTTGTGTGTCTCGAGCCGGAAGCCGTCGAACTGGAAGTAGGTCTCGACGCGGTGGTTGTTCTTCTCGAGAAACGCGAGCAGCCGGTCGTTCTTCGCGATCTGAATGCCGTTGGTGTTGATGACGATTCGCTGAATCTCGCGCTCGAGGAGCTGCTCGAGGAGCGGCATCAGATCGGGATGGATCGTCGGCTCGCCGCCGCTCAGCATCAGCACGTCGAGCCGGCCATTCTCGCGGGAAAGTCTCGCGTCGACGTTCGCGAGCACATCCGTCACCGGCACGAAGCCGTGCACGCTCGGCGAGGAGTCCGCGAAACAGGTCGGGCAGGTGAGATTGCACGCGGCGGTGATGTCTTCGAGGAGAATGCAGGTGTGCTGCGTCTGCATCTCGCCGAGCCCGCGCCGATAGGCGAGCGGCACCGGATCGAAGTTGCCGGCGCGATCGGGGATGTGCGCCTTCGTCGGCGCGGTCCACTGCTCGAGATAGCGGAGGATGTCGGGCTCGTCGTCGTAGAGCGTCGTTATGCGCCCATGGTCGGGGCAGCCCCGCACCAGCCACACCTTGCCGTCGTACTCCGTGAGGTAGCCGGCGAGACGCCGGACGTCGGCGAGATCCTGGGCAGGATGCTCCTCGTGACAATGGGGGCAGAAGGCGTTCACGTAGCGCATCACGCGATCACCACGGAGTGGCATGCCGAGTGGCATCGGAAGCTCCCGTCAGCTGGGAAGAGGGGCGAGCGGCGCGAAGGAGCGCTGGCGGCGCCTAACGAAGTAGAGAGCGAGCAGAATCGACGTCGGGAGGACCATGAGCTGTGAGCCGCTCATGCCGAATCCCATGACGGGACTGCCCCGCACGAACTCGACGAAGAAGCGGAAGGCGGCGTAGACCAGGAGGAAGAGCTTGAACAGATCACCCTCCACCATCCACGACGCGGGATAGGTCCGTCGGTGCACGTAGTGGAAGAGCAGCCAGCTGACGACGGCGAGGAAGGCACTCTCGTAGAGGAAGGACGGGTGCATCGATTCACCGGCGAGACATGCCGGGCACTGAGCGATTCGCGGCGCGGCATCGGCAGGGACTCGCACCGCCCACGGCAGTGCGGTCACGGTACCCGGCCGCTCGGCGAGGAAGCACCCGATGCGCCCGATCGCCATGCCTAACGCGACGCCTGGCGCGAACAGGTCACCAGTGGAGCGCGTGTAGCCGATGAGGCGTTTGGTGGCCACGACACCTCCATAACCACCGGCGAGTCCGCCGAGCACGGTGCGGCCGCTGTGGCGGAGGAAGCCGAGGAGCGACGGATCGTCGGCTTGCTGGAGGTAGCGGATGGCGAGTCCGAGACGCGCAAGGATCGCGGCGCCGAGGAGCCCGCCGGCGATGATGACGAGAAGGTCCTGATCGGCGCGCCCGCGCTCACGGGCGATGCGCCAGGACGCAGCGAGGGCGATAGCGACGCCTAACGCGACGAAGATCTCGTGCGACCAGATGACCGTCGTGCCGAGCTGGAAGAGAACAGGGCGCATCGCGACGCGGATCGGAGCGGCCGAATATGGCCACGCCGGCGCATCCCGCAAGGCGACGCGTCAGGCTGGCGCTTTGGTCTGGACGTCGGGCACAAGCTCGTCAGCCAGCCGCCGGAGGAGCACCGCCAGCTCCTCGCGGCGGTTCGGTCCCCAGTCCGCGAACAGCTCGGAAAGATGTTCGCGTCTCGCAGCAACGAGCTTCGTCAGTACCGCGCAGCCGGCCCGCGTGAGACACCAGTGTGCCCTGGCGCCATCGACACGGTCCTCAACGAGGAGCCCACGTCGCTCGAGATCGGCCATGGCGGCATGTACCTCGTCCGGTCCAGCGCCACGCTCCTTGCCTAACGCCTCGGGACTCGCGGCGGGATCGGCGTCGAGGCGGACGAGGAGCGACGCCGCGATTGGCGTGAGGTCGACACCGGCGCGCTGGACGATCTGCTGGATGTGCTGCCGCTGCAGATCGCGATCGGCGAGTGCGGCAAGCCCGCGGAGGACATACGTCTCGGATTCCGCGTCGACGGGCATGGCGAAGGCTTCCCCGACCTCGCCGACTGCATTGCTGCCGCTCGCCGCGGCGACGGTCTGGCGCAGCGGACGCTCGGGCACGAGCCAGGTGAGGATGAACCCGACGAGGGCCACCGCGGTCGCGACGACGAAGACCGTGGCTAACGATACCGTGAACGCCTGGACGTAGATGCCGCGGAGCGTCGGCGAGAGTTGCCCCATCGTCTCCGGATTGAGCACCCCGGCGCCGCTCACGCGCGCGCTCCTCGGGAGCACGCGGCCGAGCTCGTGGGCGAGGCGAGCGGCGAAGATCGCGCCGAGGACCGCCGTACCTAACGAGCCGCCGACGAGGCGGAAGAGTGTGGCTCCAGACGTCGCGACCCCGAGGTCGCGATAATCCACGGCGTTCTGGACGGCGATCACGAGCACTTGCATCACCATCCCGAGCCCGAGCCCGAGGACGAGCATCGTGAGCGACGCGCCGAGCGTCGTCGTCGCCTCGTTCATGCGCGAGAGCAGATAGAGTCCGCCCGCCATGACCAGCGTCCCGACGATCGGAAAGAACTTGTAGCGGCCGGTGCGGCTGATGAGCTGCCCCGACGCGATCGACGTGAGCAGCATGCCGCCCATCATCGGAAGCATCTGCAGGCCCGAAGCGGTGGGACTCTCGCCTTTCACCACCTGCAGAAAGAGCGGGAGGTACGTCACCGATCCGAAGAGCGCGAAGCCGACGATGAGACCAACGGCGGAGGTCAGCGAAAAGGTGCGGTTGGCGAAGAGCCGCAGCGGAAGGACT
>DATEPP010000645.1:0-1784 GCA_035273165.1 Gemmatimonadaceae bacterium | reverse complement strand
ATCGCGCCCACAATCGCGGTCGATCGCGACAGCATCGCGCAAGGGGAACCGGTTACTATCTTCGGCCAGACCGCTCCAGGAAGCGACGTTTCCATAACCGTGCACTCCGCGCAGCAGCTCGATTATTCGACCAAGGCCGATGGCGCGGGCATCTATTCGTATACGTTCCTCACTGGCCTCCTCGAGCAAGGCAAGCACCAAGCGCAGGCCCGCTCGCTCATCGCCGGCGCCGCGAGCGGGGTCTCGAGTGCCGCGTACTTCCGTATAGGAGCTGCGGAAGATATCCCAGGCTCGGGAGACCTTAACGGCGACGGTCGCGTGAACATTGTCGACTTCTCGATCGCGGCGTTCTGGTTCAAGAAGCCGTCGCCGCCCACGAACGTCGACCTTAACGGCGATGGCCGCGTCGACATCGTCGATTTCAGCGTGCTCGCGTATAACTGGACCGGCTGATATGAAACGCTTCCTTATTATCGCGTCACTCCTTCTCGCGGCAGCTCCGGCGCACGCGGCGCGTCTGTACTTCACGCCGATACCGTCAGCTGTTGGGGTAGGAGACACGTTCCCGCTGACCCTCATGCTCGATCCGCAGGGAGCGGATGTGAACGCGGTAGACGGAGTCGTGCTCCTGTCCGATGGGCTCACGATCGCCGGCATCCGTGAAGATAATTCGATCGTTCCGCTCTGGGTGACGCGGCCCACCATCGAAGGCGGCCGCACGAGCACGTTCTCGGGCGTTATTCCCGGCGGCTTCTCAGGCGTCCTGAGTCCGTTCTGGGAGGGCGGCCATCCGGGCGCGCTCTACACGCTCGAGATCGAGGCGACACAGCCGGGGTCCGCGCGCGTAACGGTGGGTCCGGGGCTGCAGATCCTTGCGAACGACGGGAAGGGTACGCAACTTCCGGCAACAGCCGAGGACGCTGTCTTTGCCGTGGGTCAGCAGCCGACGCGTCCCGCCGACAACGAGCCGCAGGATACCGAACCGCCTGAGGACTTCACGCCGGTCGTCGGCCGTTCAGCGGACCTTTTCGATAACGCCTACTTCCTCGCGTTCGCGACTGAGGACACAGGTTCGGGAATCGATCATTATGAGGTCGCAGAGAGCCGTTCGCATATACCGGCATCGTCCGCGTCCTTCGTACGCGTCGAGTCTCCGTACCGGTTGCATGACCAGAGCCTCGGCTCGTACCTCTATGTGCGTGCCGTCGACCGCGCAGGAAACGCCACGGTCGCGGTCGTTCCGCCGGCGCACGCCTCCGTGCTCCGTACGTACCTCTGGCTGCTGCTACCATTAGTACTGCTCTTGGCGTATGGCGCGTTCATCCTGCTCCGTAAACGATATCCTTATGCGCACTAACCTTCGCTCCCGTCCGCTCCTCGTCCTCGCGCTTGTCGCGTGCGCATCCTTCGCGCATGCCGCGCATGCGGCTACGCTCTCGTTCACGAGCGCGAGTGCGCAGGCGGGTCAGACCGTATCCGTGTCGGTTATCGTCGCGGCGGAAGGAGGAGAATCGTTGAACGGCGTTTCAGCGCGCGTCACCTATCCGACCGACAAGCTCACGCTCCTCTCGCTCTCGAAAGCGGGAAGCGTGATCACCTTCTGGGCCGAGGAGCCGAGCTTTTCGAACGCCGCAGGCACCGCTTCCATCGAGGGCATCATCCCGAGCCCGGGGTACAGCGGCCAAGGGGCGCGCGTCATTACGCTCGTCTTTCAGGCAAAGGCGCCAGGAAGCGCGACGCTCTCGTTCCAAAACGCGTCCGTGCTCGCGAACGACGGTCGCGGT
>DATEPP010000644.1:0-1106 GCA_035273165.1 Gemmatimonadaceae bacterium | reverse complement strand
TGGCCATATTCTGGATGTCCCGGGGTACGGCTTCCCCACTGACGAAACTGTTTCAGATCGTCGAGGGTCAGGTCATACCCGCTCAGGTACAAACAGGAGTACAGGAGCATCGAGGCGTGGCCGCACGAAAGGACGAAACGGTCGCGATTCGGCCAATTCGGATCAGCGGGATCGTGACGCATGTGCTTTGTGAAGAGCCGATAGCCGAGGGGCGCGAGCGCCATCGGCGTTCCGGGATGTCCCGATTCCGCTTTCTGCACCGCGTCCATCGCGAGGGTGCGGACGGTGTTGATGCAGAGGAGATCGAGATCGGTGGCGGAGGTTGTATCGGAGACGGCCATGACTGTACTCGCGAGTGATGTCTCCTTGGAAAAATAGTGGTGAGTGGCGAGTGACGGGTGGCGAGTGAAAAATGAAAAGCCCCGGCTTTGCCGGGGCCTTCACGACTCGTCACTCGCCACTCGCCACTACTGCCCAGCTTCCCTCCGCGCATCGGCAAGCGAGCGGACCTCGCGTGGGCCGACGAACAACATCCGGCTGAACGGGCTCCGCGCGTCGCGGACGACGTTCTTGGTCGACGACTCGCGCAGATACTGAGCGACGTCATCGGGAGTCGCATACGGATTCGTCTCGAGGAAGAGCGCGGCAGCGCCACTTACGTAGCCAGCGGACATCGACGTCCCATTCCAGAGCTGAACCGTCGGCGAGCGATCCCGGTCCAGACTCGGCAGGAGCACCGAATCACCCGGAGCGTAGATGTCGACGCAAGGACCCCAAGCCGTTCCCGGTGCGCGGCGGTCGATCGGATCGCCGGCCGTGCGATCATCACGGATGAGCGCCGAGGCGCCGACGACGATCGTTCCGTCGGCGTTCCCTGGGGAGATGCGACAGGCATTCACGTCGACGTTGCCAGCGGACACGATGACTGGAATTCCCGCGGCGCGAAGCGCGGTGACCGCACTGTCGAGTGCGGGAATCCGCGCGGCCGTGTCGGCGATGAACGACCAGTTGGCGATTGCCGGTTGACCTGGGTGATCCTTGTGATCCTGAATCGCCCACCGCGCGCCGTCGACGATGCCGCGGATCGTGCCGCGCAGCTTCTCGCA
>DATEPP010000643.1:0-3818 GCA_035273165.1 Gemmatimonadaceae bacterium | reverse complement strand
GTGATGCGGCGGATCGTAGAGGTGAGCGTGCAGAAACGTATCATGGCCGGATTCGGGCTCTCAGATAGAAGTGGTGCGAGTTCGGACTATAAGTGTTTCGTGGCTTCTCTGGCAAGGGCCTGCTGGTGGCTGGTGGCGAGTGGCGAGTGGCGAGTGGCGAGTGGCGCCTGAGCGAAAGCGAAGGATCGGCACCTCTGGTCTTCGTGGGTGGGAAGCATCCCTGACGAAAAAGCGAACGGAACGCAGAGGCCGCAGGGTACGCAGAGGACGCAGAGAACTTCCAACGAGCGGGACCGCCTTTTTGCAAGGTTGATCCCGCTCCTGTCGGTGGTCTCAGGGCTTGTCAGTGTCGTCAGGGGCCTCCGAGCAGGAACTTCGCCGCTGAGGACCTTTTCCTGGCCAGAGAGACCGACGCGTTGTCCGTTTGCCACTTGCCACTTGCCACTTGCCACTCGCCACTCGCGACCAATCACCAACCACCAGCAGGCCCTTGCCAGAGAAGCCACGAAACACTTATAGTCCGAACTCGCACCACTTCTATCTGAGAGCCCGAATCCGGCCATGATACGTTTCTGCACGCTCACCTCTACGATCCGCCGCATCACGCCGACCGCGTGGATGCTGCAGGGCGACGTACGCCCTGGCACGCGGATCTTCGGCGGGTACGCCGCCCGAGGTCGAGCACCCTAGAAACGCAGGATTCGCTGTCGTGATCCGGCCTTTCGGGTGCTTCGCCAGACCCGAAAGGCCTTTTTGCTACCCACCCGCCACTTCAGCGGATCACGACAATGAATCACGAGATCATAAGTCGCTATATACGTCAGCCTTCGCGTCTCCCCGACGATCTGCGCGCGCGGATCGAGCTGGCGTGGGACGCGGAGCCCATCCTCCTCTACGCGCTCGCCGACCTCGATTCCGGCCTCGCGCTCGGCGAATCGTGGATGGCGTTAGGCGCGCGTCACGTCGCCGTGGCGCGTCCCGCACCGGCGAGTGGGTGGTCGATCGAGTCGATCGAGCGCGCGCGCATCCGGGCGGTGCAGCTCACCCCCGGACTCAGCGCGAACACACTGCTCCTCATCGGCGCGCCTGACGAGGAGCCCCTCGCTCTCGTTCGCTACACGCAACGCCAACGCGGCGCCTTCGAGAACATCCGCTTCGTGCTCGAGGAGGCGATCGCGGGGCGCGCGGTGACACCGGCGCCCGAGGAGGCGGATCGCGTCTATGCCGACGCGGTCGCGCGACCGGTGCGCGACGCGCAGGCGCTCGTTGCCGGTCGTGAGTCGGCGGTGATCCTCCGACTCCTCGGCTACCTGACGCCGTACCGGCGCCAGGTAGCAATCGGTTTGGCTGCGGCGGCGGTCGTCACGCTGGCGAGCCTGGTGCCGCCATACCTCGCTGGCTTTCTCCTCGACCGCGTCGTGAGGCCGGCTCAGGCGGGGACGCTCGCGCACGCGAGAGCAGTCCATCTCGCCTGGCTCGCCGTCGCGGCGATGGGCGCGCTGTATGTCGTTAGGCAGGCCGCCGCGCACATGCGGCTGCGGCTGATGTCGGTGCTCGGTGAATGGGTCGCGCGCGACCTCCGCTCCGAGCTGTACTCCCACATCCAGCGCCTGAGCCTCTCCTTCTTCTCGCGCAAGAAGACGGGGAGCCTGATCACGCGCGTCACCGCGGACACGGACCGTCTCTGGGAGTTCATCGCCTTCGGCGTCGTGGACGTGTCGCTGTCGGTGGTGATGCTGCTCGGACTCGGCGTCGTGCTCCTCTCGCTCGACTGGCGGCTCGGTCTCGTGATGACCGTACCGGTGCCGCTCTTCTGCTGGCTGATCTACTGGCACGGCGAGACACTGAACGGCCGGTTCATTCGCGCGTGGCGGAAATGGTCGCGGCTCACCGACGTGCTCGGCGACACGATTCCCGGCATTCGCGTTGTGAAGGCCTTCAATCAGGAGACACGAGAGATCGGGCGCTTCGTGGACCGGAACGATGCGGTGACGGAGGAGTTCAACCAGATCCACCGGCTCTGGACGACCTTCTGGCCACTGCTGATGTTCGCCGTCCACACGACGACGGTGCTCGTGTGGGTGTTCGCGGTGCCGCGCTTGTTAGGCATCGGGCATCCGCTCTCGGCAGGCGTGTTCGTGTCGTTCCTGCTCTACACGACGATGTTCGTGGCGCCGATCGAAGTCATCGGGCAGATGGTGCGCACGGTGAATCGAGCGACGTCGTCGGCGCATCGCGTCTTCGAAGTGCTGGACAGCGAGTCGGAGGTGCGGGACATCGCCGAGCCGGTCCGGCTGTCGCCGGTGAAGGGAAGCGTCTCGTTCGACAACGTGACCTTCGCCTACGACGGGGTGCGCCAGATTCTGCGCGGCGTGAGCTTCGACGTGCAGCCTGGTGAGCTGATTGGCCTCGTTGGTCCATCGGGCGGCGGTAAGTCGACGGTCGTCAGTCTCGTCGCGCGGTTCTACGACGCGACTGGGGGTGCCGTTCGCATCGATGGCATCGACGTCCGCACGCTCGACACGGGCCACTACCGCGAGCAGATCGGCATCGTGCTTCAGGATCCGTATCTGTTTCATGGCACCGTCCTGGAGAACATCCGCTACGGTGCGCCGGCTGCGTCGTTAGGTGCGGTGGTGGCGGCGGCGAAGGCGGCGAACGCGCACGATTTCATCTGCAAGCTGGGACAGGGGTACGACACGGTCGTCGGCGAGCGCGGTCACACGCTCTCGGGCGGCGAGCGTCAACGGATCTCGATCGCGCGCGCGATCCTGCACGACCCGCGCATTCTCATCCTCGACGAGGCGACGAGCAGCGTCGATACCGAGACGGAGCGGCAGATCCAGGAAGCGCTCGAGCGGCTCATCGAGGGCCGGACGGTGTTCGCGATCGCGCACCGCCTGTCGACGCTGCGCCGCGCGTCGCGGCTGTTCGTGATCGAGAAGGGCCGGCTTGCCGAGGCGGGTACGCACCGCGAGCTCCTCGGCAAGCCTAACGGGATCTACCGGAAGCTGTACGAGATGCAGTTGCAACTACAGTGAGAATCGTGAAAGCCCACTTGCCACTCACCACTAAGCCACTTCTCGCACTGATAGCTACATGTGTAGCCGTCAGTGTCAGAAGTGGTGAAGTGGCGAGTGGCAAGTGGCAAAACACCGGAGACTGAAATGGCGGTACTGCAGATCGAATGCGGAGAGAGCACCGGCGACGGCTTAACGCTGCGGAGCGCGCCGGACGGCCGGCTCATCGCGCACACCGCGCGCGGGGCCGTACCGGTGCGCGTGCGCCAGTGCTTTCCGTGGTCGGAGCCGCAGCGGCATCTGTCGCTGCGCGATAGTGAGGACAAGGAGATCGCGCTCGTCGACGACCCCGCGTCGTTAGGCCCGGCGTCGCGTGAGGCACTGGAGCGCGCCCTTGCCGAGGCTGGGTTCGTGCTCGAGGTGACGCGGGTCGTGTCGATCGAGGAGGAGGTGGAGATCCGGCAATGGGAAGTCGAGACGCGTCACGGGCCCCGCTCGTTCCAGACGCATCTCGACGACTGGCCGCGAGCACTGCCTAACGGCGGACTGCTCATTCGCGACGTGGCCGGAGACCTGTATCGTCTGATGGTCACGGAGCTGGACAAGAAGAGCAGGGAGCTACTATGGGCATTCGTGGACTGAAGGGACGCACTGCGGTGACTACGACTGCATGAGGGGCGACCTGCAGGGACTACGACTGTAGAAAGGGCGACTGCAGAAAGGGCGACTGCAGAAAGGGCGACTGCAGAAAGGGCGACTGAGGAAGGGCGACTGAGGAAGGGCGACTGAGGAAGGGCG
>DATEPP010000642.1:0-4543 GCA_035273165.1 Gemmatimonadaceae bacterium | reverse complement strand
TTCGGCGTCGCGCTGGCGCACCTCATGCCTAACGCGACGATCCGGCCAGAGGCGTACGCCATCGTCGGCATGGGCGCGCTCGTCGCCGCGTCGACAAACGCGCCGATCACGGGCATTCTGCTCGTGTTCGAGATGACGAATGACTACGCGCTCGTGCTCCCCCTGATGTTGGCGACGGTCATTTCGTTCCTCGTCGCGCGTCGGCTCGAGCCGGATTCGCTCTACAGCGGATGGCTGCGCCGCCGCGGCGAGCGAATCGAGCATGGAACCGACGAGACGGCGCTCTCGGAGCTGTATGTCCGCGATGCATTCGACGAGCGCGCGCGCGTCATGTCGGAGCACGAGCATGTCGGTGAGCTGCTCGACCATCTCGGACGCGACGATCAGATGATCTTTCCCGTCGTCGACGACGACGGGCGTCTCTGCGGCATCATCCATCTCGCCGATCTCGGCCGCGTTGCCAAGGATTATGGCAATCTGTCGCCGCTCGTTCTCGCCATCGATCTCGCGCACCCGAGCGAGACGGTGCTGCCGGGCGAGTCACTCCTCGACGCGACGCGACGGATGGGTGTGCGGGGCGTCAGCGCACTGCCCGTGCTCGACGTGCCCGGCGGCAAGGTGATCGGACTCCTGAGCCGGCATCACGTCCTCGCGGCGTATGAGCGTTCGGTGGCGGAATCGTCCACCGACCTCGATGCCGAGGTGGCGTCCGCGACGGGCCGCCATGTCGCGTAACGCATGGTTCGGGTGCGATGGTAGGATTCACTCATGAGCATCCTCGAGTGGGTCGCGGCGATCGCCGGAGCGATCAGCGTCTATCTGAGCGCGCGCGAGAACATCTGGAGTTGGCCAACGGCGATCGTGAACGTCGGCCTCTACGTAATCGTCTTTCGACGCACGGGCCTTTACTCCGACATGGGGCTGCAGGTCGTGTACCTCGCGCTCTCGATCTACGGCTGGTACGAGTGGCTCTACGGGGGAAAGAACCGCAGTACGCTGCGCGTCTCGCGTGCTTCGGCGCGGGAATGGCTCATCGCGACGCCTGTCGCGCTGATCTTCTGGCTCGCCCTCGCCCGCTACACGGCAACGCTTCCTGGCGTCGCCCTTCCGCATCTCGACGCCGGCCTAACGACGCTGAGTCTCGTCGCGCAATGGATGATGACGCGGAAGATTCTCGAGAACTGGGTGCTCTGGATCGTCGCCGACATCGTGTACGTGCCGATGTATGTCTACAAGGGCCTGCCCGTGACGGCCGCGCTCTATGCCGTCTTCCTCGCGCTCGCGGCGCTCGGTCTGCGCTCGTGGTGGCGTAGCTACCAGACCAACGCGCTCGGCGAGCCTGTGCCCGCGTGAAGCGGGTCGTGCTCACCGGCTCGGAGTCCACGGGAAAGACGACGCTCGCGGAACGCCTCGCGTACCACTATGGCGTGTCATGGGTGCCGGAGTTCGTGCGCGACTACGCGGTTGCGAAGGGCGCGCCGCTCGACGCGTCGGACGTCGATGCCATCGCGCGTGGCCAGATTGCCCGGGAAGACGAGTACCGGTCGCGAGCAGCGCGCGACGATGAACGTTTACTCATCGGCGACACCGATCTTCTGAGCACCGCAGTCTACGCCGCGCATTACTACGGGCGCGCGCCGGACTGGCTCGTCGACGCTGCCCATCGACGCCGGCCCAACCTCTACCTCCTGCTCGACATCGACCTCCCATGGATCGCCGATCCGCAACGCGACCGCGGTCACCTGCGCTCGGAGATGCACACCCTCTTCCACTCCGCGGTCGAAGATTCGGGCGCGCCGTTCGTGCTTGTGTCGGGTGACAGCGCCGCGCGGTTTGACGCCGCCTGTGCTGCCATCGATGCGCTGATTCGCGGTAGTGGCGCGCCGGGTCAAGATCTCGACCCCGACAGAAGAACCGATCACGAATGACGCGAATTGTGCGAATTGCTCCGCTTACGGGACAATTCCAGCGGCCTCCGTAAACACCAACATCTTGGACATGGCACACCGACAGTTTCTGGTGCATCGGCTCGTTGAGCGTCGCAACGTCGGCTACACGGAGCGATTCGCGTTCATTCGCGTCATTCGTGATCAGGTTTTTCTCTCCTGGTCGAGAACTCAAGGAGACGAGAGTTCCGTGCCTAGCAGGCTCAGTCAACCATCACGCGACGAATCTCCCTCCGGAACAGCACCCGAATTCGCCACGCCAGAAAGAGCGCCACGATGCTGAGTGAGGCCACGAAGCCCCACCAGAGCCCGGCGGCGCGCAGCGACGAATGGAAGCCGAGGACGAGACTCACCGGCAGGCCGATCAGCCAGTAGCCGGCGATCATTCCGATCAGCGGCGCGCGCGTGTCGCCGAGGCCGCGAAGTACGCCCGCGCCCACCGCCTGCGCGCCATCGAAAATCTGGAAGACGCCGGCGACTGGAATCAGAATCCCCGCGATGGCGATCACACCTCCCTCGCTGGTGAAGATGCTCGCGAGCAGCCGAGGGACGGTCAGGAAGAGCAGGGCCGTGACGGACATGAAGCCCATACCGCAGATGAACGCCGCGCGCGACGCCTCCTTCGCCCGCGGCTGATCGCGTGCTCCCACGGCGCGACCGACGCGAACCGCCGCCGCCGCCGCGACGCCTAACGGCACCATGAACGTCAGCGCGGCGAGCGTGATCGCGATCTGATGGCCCGCCATCTCGTTCGTGCCGAGCATTCCCATCATCAGACCAATTGCACCAAAGGCGCCCGACTCGAGAAGCTGCTGCAGGCCTACCGGAATGCCGAGCTGCAACAGGCGGAGCAACGGCGTGACGAGGCGCGCCTCACGACGAGTTGGTACCAAATGCGGACGCAACGAGGGCCAGGCGAAGACGAGCAGCGCGATCGCCATCAGCCAGCGACTCGCCAGCGTTGCCAGGGCGCTTCCCGCTGCCCCGAGGACAGGACTCCCGAGATGTCCATACACGAACACCCAGTTGAGTCCTGCGTTGCACAGATTCGCGCCGATGATCGTCCACACGATCGGCGCGACGCGATGGAGTGCCTGCAGCGTCTGCCGAAAGACAACGAAGATCAGGAAGGGAAGCGCTCCGGGGATGGAGATGTCGAGATACGCCGTCGTGTCGGGAATGATCTCCGGCTGCTGGTGCGTGAGCAGCAGCACCGAATGGGCGGGCAACATCAGCAGCGCGGTGACGATGCTCAATCCGATGGCGAGGATGATCCCCCGCTGTACGGCGCGACTAACCGCCTCGATATCGCCCGCGCCCACCGCTTGCGCGATGACCGGATCGAGCGCCATGAGCGTGCCGTTCGCCAGCACGATAGCATTGAAGAAGTACAGATTGCCCAATGCCACCGCGGCGAGCACGCGCGCTGAGACGTGGCCGACCATCACCGTGTCGACGACGCCCATGAACATCATGCCGATTTGCACGAGGACCACGGGCAGCGCGAGCGACATTGTCGCCCGCAGCTCGCTCTCGGGCGCGGCTGCAGTCGTCAGGCGGTCAGCGTGGCGAGGGTCGTCCTCGCGCGCGGCATCGGTCATCGCCGTAATCTGACATGCCCATGACCGCCACGGACCTGTGATGATTCGGTGGGCGCGGTCCGTCTCCCTCGTCGGCACGCTCGCGCTCGCGGCCCCCGGGGCACGTGCCCAAGACCCGAGCGTCGCCCTCGCCGTCGAGGCGCGCGCGATCGGACTGGTAACGCGCGAGTCGAACACGCCCGGCAATCGGACGCTGACGGAAGGGTACCTGACCCAGCCGATCGTCGCCGCGACGCTACATGCGCGACGCGTCCACGCGATGGGGATGCTCAATCTGGAGGGGCTCACCCTTCGCCGCGGCGAGCTCGATACGGGCGCGTGGGGCGAAGGGTACGTCGATCGGCGACATCCGCACGCCTATCTGCACGAGCTGGTGGTGGGGGTCGAGTCGCGACCGTCAGCGCTTGCGGGATCGATCTATGCCGGCCGCGGGTTCGTTCCATTCGGAAGCGACGACCCGATGACGAGGCCTTTCGCCTCGTATCCTGTCGATCACCACCTGGCGCAGATCATCGAGCGGTTGATGGTCGTTGCGGCCGCCCGGGCTGGTCCGATCAGCATCGAGGCGGCGACGTTCGGCGGTGACGAGCCGATCGACCCGTCGACGCTCCCATTAGCGCGGCGCATGGGAGACTCCTGGTCGGTCCGCGGCACGCTCGGCGGAATGCTACCTGTCATCTTCGACCGCGCCGAACTGACCGGGAGTTACGCAAACGTGAAATCGCCGGAGTACCGGGAAGGGCGGGGGCTCGATCAACGCAAGACGCACGTCGGTCTCCGCTTCCAGGGCGACGGCGGGTTGTCTACTCGTTATGCGCTGGTCGAGCTTGCGCGGACGACCGATGTCGATCGCGGCCGGAATCTGTACAGCTTCGATGCGGCGCTGGCCGAAGGGGCGCTCTGCCGCGGAGGCGCTGGTGTCGCGCTCCGCTGGGAGCGGAGCGATCGCCCCGAGGAGGAGCGGCTGGTTGACCTCTTTCGCTCTGCAAGGCCCGC
>DATEPP010000641.1:0-1916 GCA_035273165.1 Gemmatimonadaceae bacterium | reverse complement strand
CCCTGGACTCGCTGTCGTGGGTGAGATGCCCGGACGCGACGCTGGAAAGGTTCGTTCGATCTGAAATTCTCAAGGCTGAGATCTCAATCTCGTGGCTGCAGCCTCTACAATCCGCGGCGCAAGTAGCCGAGCGAACGCTTCGCCGCCCTTACCGGAGAAGTGCCCCTCGTCGATGAAGTCATCCGGCTGCCACTTCCAGTCTCGCACCGCGCCGAGCACGGAACAGCGCGGCTCGCGCGCAGCGCACACGGAGTCCATCGTCAGGCCGAAGCGCCGAATCAGCGTCGGCATCGCGTGATCGTCGACATGCGGAGTCCACCAGTCGCCTCCGGAGTGTTGCGCGTACCACGCGTCGTTGAGCACTTGTGGAACGAAGACCGCGTACGCGCCGCTGCGCTCTGCCAGCAGCTTCAACGTTTCCAGGTTGCGGCGATAGATGCGGTCGACGAAGGTATCCGGCGTCGCGTAGGCCGGTCCATAGGACCGCTCTCGTACGGCCTGCTGCTGGTCGACAGGCCGTTTGGTTACAACGGTCGCCAAGCGCCAGATCGCCGAGATGTCGACCAGCCGCTCTCGCAGCGTCTGCCGCGCCGGTGGTGTCAGCTGAAGCGTCGCGTACTGCCGCATCCCGTGGGTGTAATAGTCGGGACTCGGCAGCGAATCGTGATAGCTCCGAATGTCGTTCCACCCCTCGTAGAAGACGATGATATCCGGGCGCGTCTCCGGAACGAGGAGCGCCATCTGTACGATGCCCTCGGCGGTCGAGTAGCCGAGCATGCCGAAGTTGGTGACGGCGTAATCGGGGCCGAGTATGACTTGCAATCGCGCGGGCCAGCTATCCGTATCCGTGACCCCCGCGCCGAAAGTCGTCGAGCCACCCACCACTGCCACGCGAACTGCGGTGGGATTTGTGGGCGCACCGGTCCATCTCGTGTGTAGCGCCGTCGTCGTCACCACCTTGCCCTTGTCCGAGACACGAATGCTTCCCCTCGGCCGCCCAACGAGATATGGATGCAGCTCGATTACCCCTTGTTCCGACCGCGCCGGTGGCCGAAAGACCGGGTAGCCTTTCCAAACATAGAAAATGACCTGCCCAAGCACCTCCATCCCGACGAGCAGGACGCAGAGCAGCGCCACGTTGAAGTAGATCAGTTCGAGCGTCTTTCGCATTCGGTTCGTCTGCGGTTTCGATTACGAAGTTGAGACGGCGGCCGCGAACTTAGGCAACGTCGCGCCGCACCGCAAAGGCTTCCTCGCTTGCCTCGTGGCGCGCGGCCGATAGTATCCGCGCCATGCCTTCACTTCGCCTCGTTCTCCCGATTGCACTCATCGCCGCGATTGCACCCGTTGCACACGCGCAACAGAACGTGAATTGGCCCGTGTACGGCGGCAGCGACGACCACACGCATTACACCACGCTCTCCCAGATCACCCCGGCCAACGTTAGGCAGCTCACTGTCGCCTGGACGTACGACACCCACGACGAGTTCGCCGGCTCGGAGATGCAGACGAATCCGATCGTCGTGGACGGCGTGCTGTATGGGACGTCGCCCAAGCTTCGCGTCTTCGCCCTCGACGCGGCGACCGGCAAGGAGCTCTGGAGCTTCGATCCAATGAACGGAGCCCCACCGACATCGCGCATCCGTCATCGCGGCGTCGTCGTCACGGGCGACCGCGTCATCTTCAACTACCGCAACCGGCTCTACGCGCTCGACAAGCGCACCGGCCGCCCGATCCCCACCTTCGGCGATAGCGGCTGGGTGGACCTCAGGGCGGGACTCGGGCGCCCGGTGCGCGGACTATCGGTGAGCGCATCGAGTCCGGGCGTCGTCTTTGAGAACTTGCTCATCATGGGGAGCACTGTCCCCGAAGCGCTGCCGAGCGCGCCTGGGGACATCCGCGCCTACGACGTCACT
>DATEPP010000640.1:0-17911 GCA_035273165.1 Gemmatimonadaceae bacterium | reverse complement strand
GCTTCGGCAGCAGGGATTCGAGACGATCATGATCAACTCGAATCCCGAAACGGTCTCGACGGACTTCGACACCTCCGACAAGCTCTACTTCGAGCCGCTGACTTTCGAGGATGTGCTGGAGATCGTCGATCGCGAGCAGCCGGAGGGCGTGATCGTGCAGCTCGGCGGACAGACGCCGCTCAAGCTCACGCGCCGCCTCGAGGCGGCGAACGTGCCCATTCTCGGCACCAGTCCCGATGCGATCGACATCGCGGAAGATCGGCGCCGCTTCGAGGAGATCGCGCGCGAGCTCGGGCTGAACCAGCCGCCTAACGGCACGGCGACGAGCGTGGCTGAAGCGCTTGCCGCAGCGGAACGGATCGGGTATCCGGTGCTCGTCCGGCCGTCATACGTGCTCGGCGGCCGCGCGATGCAGGTCGTGTACGATCCGCATTCGCTGGAAGCCTACTTCGCGACGGCCGCCCGGGTCTCCGAGGAGCGGCCCGTACTGATTGATCAGTTCCTCGAGGACGCGTTCGAGTGCGATGTCGATGCGATCGCGGACGGCGAGCGGGTTGTCATCGGCGCGATCATGCAACACATAGAGGACGCGGGGATTCACTCCGGCGATTCCGCCTGCGTCCTTCCGCCATATCTGATCACCGAGAGGGATATGCAGACGATGCGCGAGCAGACGATCGCGCTCGCCAAAGCCCTTGGTGTCGTCGGCTTGATCAACGTGCAGTACGCGATCAAGAACAAGGTCGTGTACGTGCTCGAGGTGAATCCGCGGGCAAGCCGGACGATTCCATTCGTCTCGAAGGCGATCGGCGTGCCGCTCGCGTCGTACGCGGCGCGTGTAATGCTCGGAGAGAAGCTCGACAAGCTCGGCTTCGTCGAGGAGATCGCGCCGCCGTATGTGTCGGTGAAGGAGGCGGTCTTCCCGTTCAACAAGTTCCCGGGTACGGATCCGATTCTCGGTCCGGAGATGCGGTCGACCGGCGAAGTGATGGGCATCTCTGACTCATTCGGTGGCGCCTTCGCGAAATCGCAGATCGCGGCATCGAACGGGCTGCCGCTCTCCGGCACGGTATTGATCACCGTCAATGATTCTGACAAGCCGACCGTGACGCCGATCGCCCGCCGCTTCCACGAGATGGGCTTCAAGATCCTGGCGACGCTCGGTACCGCTCGGTATCTGCGCGGCCGCGGCGTGCCCGCTCGTGCGGTTCTCAAGGTCCATGAGGGCCGACCGAACTGCTACGATCTGCTCGTGAACGGCGACGTTCAGCTCCTCATCAATACGCCGTTAGGCAAGCACTCCCAGATCGACGATTACCGGCTCCGCCAGGGCGCGATCGTGCACCGGGTGTCGTACACGACGACGATGTCCGCGGCGAGCGCGGCCTCGGACGCGATCCTCGCGCTCAAGTCCCGCGAGGCGAGTGTGCGCTCCCTCCAGGAGTGGCAGAGCCAGATCATCGCGAACGACTAGGTGTGATTTGACCACTGCGGAGCAGCCGTTCATCCACGAATCCGCCTACGTCGACGACGGCGCGACCGTCGGCGCGGGAACGAAGATCTGGCACTTCTGTCACGTGATGCCGGGCGCGGTCATCGGCGCGCGCTGCAGTCTCGGACAGAACGTCGTCGTCATGAACGGCACGCGCATCGGTGACAACTGCAAGATCCAGAACAACGTGTCCATCTACGAAGGGGTGGAGCTCGAGGACGACGTGTTCTGCGGTCCATCGATGGTCTTCACGAACGTGCTCAACCCACGGAGCCACGTCTCGCGCAAGCACGAGTACCGCCAGACCCGTGTACGTCGTGGAAGCAGCATCGGCGCGAACGCGACGATCGTCGCCGGCGTTACCCTTGGTGAGTATTCTTTCATCGGCGCCGGGGCCGTGGTGACGGCGGACGTGCCGGACTACGCGCTCATGGTCGGTGTGCCGGCGCGGCGCATCGGTTGGATGTGCCAGTGTGGCGAGCGGCTGTCAGATTCCGGCGAGGGCCGTTGCCCCGCGTGCGGAACGGAGTACGAGCGCGCCGGTGCTGTGATCCGTCGTCGTGCGGTGGGTCGATGACCATGCCACGGACTCGCGCCGGCGACTTCAAGATTGCCCTCGTCGGCTGTGGCCGCATCAGCAAGAATCACTTCGACGCGTTGCGGAAGGTCGATGGACTGACGGTCTCCGCCGTCTGCGATATCGTCCCCGAGCGCGCCGAGGCGGCTGGCGCGCAGGAAGGAGTGGCTGCCTTCACCTCGTATGAGGAGATGCTCCAGCGCGCTGACTGCGACATCGTGTCGGTGTGCACGCCGTCAGGATTGCATGCGGCGCAGGGCGCGCTCGCGGCTCGTGCTGGCAAGCACGTCATCACCGAGAAGCCGATGGCGATCACCCTCGGCCAGGCGGACGAGTTGGTAAAGGCGTGCGATGACGCCGGCGTTTTTCTCTTCGTCGTCAAGCAGAACAGGCTGAACCCGCCGATTCAGTTGCTCCGGCGCGCGGTCGACAAGGGTCGCTTCGGGCGGATCTTTCTCGCCAACACCACCGTTCGGTGGCAGCGACCGCAAGATTACTATGATGCCGCCCCGTGGCGGGGGACTTGGGAGTTCGACGGCGGCGCGATCATGAATCAGGCGTCGCACTACGTGGATCTGATCCAGTGGCTGGTCGGCCCCGTCGAAAGCGTGATGGCCAAGACCGCGACCCAGGCGCGCCGAATCGAGGCCGAGGATTCGGGCGTTGCGCTTCTCAAATTTCGCTCCGGCGCCCTCGGAGTGATCGAGGTCAACGTGCTGACGTACCCTCGAAACCTCGAGGGATCTATCACCATCCTCGGCGAAAAGGGCTCGGTGAAGATCGGCGGGACGGCGGTCAATCGTGTCGAGCACTGGCTCTTCGCGGACTATGACGACGACGACAAGCTCGTCGACAGCGCCAACACGAACCCACCCAACATCTACGGGTTCGGGCATGAGGGCTACTACCGCAATGTGCTCGCGGTGCTCCGCGGTGAGGCCCAGCCGCAGACCGATGGCCGCGCCGGCCGCAAGTCGCTCGAGCTGATCCTCGGCATCTACGAGTCGGCGAAGATCGGCCGCGAGGTGCCGATACCGCTGCGCACAATGGTGTGATGAAGCTGTCAGGGGAAAACGGCTTTCATTGACCTTCCCCGGCGAGACAGCGAACTTGCTCTCCCCGCCCGAAAACCCTCTTCAGATTGACTCGAATGGCCGTCCCACTGTTGGATCTGCGAGCGCAGCACGCCGCGATCCGTGATGAAGTCGTTTCCGCCGTGATGGGTGTCATCGACTCCCAACTCTTCATCCTTGGCCCTGCCGTGGAGGCGCTGGAGCATCAGGTCGCGGAGATCTCGCAGACCAAGTTCGCGATAGGCTGTGCGAGCGGGACGGATGCGTTGCTCCTCGCCCTCCGCGCCCTCGATATCGGCCGGGGCGACGAGGTGATCACCACGCCGTTCACCTTCTTCGCGACGGCGGGAACGATTCACAACGTCGGCGCGACGCCGGTATTTGTCGACATCGATCCGGAATCCTACAACATCTCGCCCGAGGCAGTCGCCGCCGCCATCACTCCGAAAACGAAGGCAGTCATCCCGGTGGACCTTTTTGGCCAGATGGCGGCGATCGAAGAGGTCGCGGCGGTGGCCAAAGGGCTTCCGGTCATCGAAGACGCCGCGCAATCCATTGGCGCCCGCCGGGCGATCGACGGAGAGTGGCGGATGGCGGGCGAGGTGGCGACCATGGGGACGCTCAGCTTCTTCCCATCGAAGAATCTGGGCGGCTACGGCGACGGCGGGATGATCGTAACTCAGGATCAGGCGCTGGCCACGCGTTTACGGCGGCTCCGCGTCCATGGAGGAGCGAAGCAGTACTTCCATGATGAGGTAGGGTATAACAGCCGTCTTGACGCCCTTCAGGCTGCAGTATTGAGTGCAAAGCTTCCGCACCTCGCGAAATGGAGTGCGAAGCGGCGGGAGAACGCGAAATACTACTCCGAGGCGTTGGCGGGCATCGACGGCATCTGTACGCCAACGATCGATCCCAGAAACGAATCCATCTTCAACCAGTACACCATTCGCGCTCAACGGCGCGACGATCTACAGGCGCACCTCAAGGGGAAGGGAGTCGGCACGGCGATCTACTACCCATTGCCGCTTCACCTCCAGCCATGCTTCGCCTACCTCGGCTATCGAGAAGGCAGCTGCCCAGAGTCAGAGCGTGCGTCGAACGAAGTGCTGTCGCTTCCCATCTATCCCGAACTCACCCGCGGCCAGCTCGACGAAGTCGTCGACGCGGTCCGCTCATTCTACGAGTGATCGACCGATGAAGGACCTCTTACTGAAGCGCATTGAAGACCGCAAAGCGACCGTTGCGATCATCGGACTTGGCTATGTCGGTCTCCCCCTCGCGGTGGAATTCGCCAAGGGCGGCTTCAAGGTCATCGGCTACGACGTCAGCGAGCGTGTCTGCCGCAGTCTGATGGAAGGTCGGTCGCACATTCAGGACGTGTCGAGCGCGGATGTGGCGACGCTCGTGAGGCAGGGCCTCTTCGAAGCGACCACCGACGAATCGCGCCTCAAGGAAGCTGACGCCATCTCGATTGCGGTTCCAACGCCGCTCGTGAAAACGCGCGACCCGGACATGAGCTATGTCATCGCCGCCGCTGACGCGGTGTGTCGCACTGCCCACAAAGGATTGCTTGTCGTCCTGGAGAGTACGACCTATCCGGGCACGACCCGAGAGGTCCTACTACCGGCGCTCTCGAAGCTGGGCCTGACTGTGGGCGAAGACGTCTTCCTCGCCTTCAGCCCCGAGCGTGTCGATCCCGGCAACCCGAAGTATCACACCAAGAACACTCCGAAGGTCGTCGGCGGCATCACGCCGGCCTGCACGGAGCTGGCGACGGCGCTCTACGCGGCGGTGATCGATACGGTTGTACCAGTGACGACGACCGAGGCCGCGGAGCTCGTGAAGCTGCTCGAGAACACTTTCCGGTCGGTGAACATCGGGCTGGTGAACGAGATGGCAATCGTTTGCGACAAGCTCGGCGTGGACGTCTGGGAAGTGATCGACGCGGCGGCGACGAAGCCGTTCGGCTTCATGAAGTTCACGCCGGGGCCTGGCATTGGCGGACACTGCATTCCGCTCGATCCGCACTACCTCGCGTGGAAGATGCGGACGCTCAACTACAAAACGCGCTTCATCGACCTCGCCAGCGAGATCAATAGTCAGATGCCGGCGTATGTGGTCGCGAAGGTCGCGCAGGCACTCAATGAAGAGCGGAAGCCGGTGAACGGCAGTCGCGTGCTCGTCGTCGGCGTCGCCTACAAGCCTGACATCGACGACATCCGCGAGAGTCCGGCGCTGGACGTCATGCGCCTCCTCGAGGCCGACGGAGCGGAGGTCGTATTCCACGATCCGTACATCGCGAGCTATCGCGAAGACGGGCATTCGCGCGCCGGCGTGGAGCTCACCGAGGCGGAGCTCGATCGGGCGGACGCAGTGGTGATCGTGACGAATCACCGCGCGATCGATTATCAAATGCTCATGGACCACGCCAGTCTCGTCGTGGACAGCCGGAACGCCATGGCCCGGACAATCAAGACGCGGGCGCGTGTGGTGTCGCTCGCGAACACCCGCCCGGCTGGCGCGGGAGTGGTTTCGGACGTCTGAACGGCGGCGCGGGACCTGCAAAGAGCCTTGATCGGCGAATTGGCGCATCGCGCCCAACTCGCCGATCAACTGCCTTCGCGACCGGGCTTCGGCCGCGACCGTCGACGCTCTGGATGACACCAACCCTGGCTGGCGGCGTCGATCCGCAACTCGATGCGGCGTCGCTGTACACATTGCTCCGTCTGGCGCTTGCCGAGCCACTCTGCGCTCCGGTAGCAGACTGGCGCGCGCTCCATGACCTTGCCGAGCGCGAGCGGTTGCTCGGAATCATCTGGCGGCGAAGCGCGGCAACCATCCGAAGTAACGCGCCGCGCGAGATCAGCGCCGAGTGGCAGCGACGGGCCGTGCTTCTCGGTCTGAACGTCGAACGACAACTCGAGCTGCTGGCAGCGTGCGTCGCTGCTTTGACAGCTGCGGGGGTCCACGCTGTCGTACTCAAGGGTGCACCACTCGCGCAACGACTCTACGGGGACTTCACCGTTCGGCCAACCCTGGATGTGGATTTGCACATTCCGGCGATGGAGCGAGCCTCGGCGGCGCGTGTGCTGGGCGCGCTCGGATGGCGCCGAACGAGTGGAGTGGCGCCCGAGGAGGAGAACTTCCATCGCACAATCGGCGGACAGCTCTTTCGCCTCGAGGTGCACTCGACGGCGCTCGACGATCCACTCCTGCATCGGATCGAGTTCCCCGTGGAGCTCGCTCCGGTGACCGTCGGCGGGCACACGCTTCCGGCGCAAACCGGCCAGTACCTCCCAGCGTATCTTGCGGCCCATCTCGTCAAGCATAACGAGAAGCCCGTGTTGTGGGCGCTGGACTTCCATGCCTTGTGGTCATGCCTTACCGAAGCGGAGCGGGAAGGGGCGGTGAACGCTGCCCGAAGCGTCGGCCTTGCGCGGCATCTCCGGTGGGCGATCGCCCTCACGCGCGACATCGATGCCTGTCACGGTACCTTGAAGGCGGCCCGGCCAGCGCTTGCGCATCTCATGAACGCGCTCGCGCCGCGCGGCGACGCGATGCGAACACTCCGCCTCATGTCATTCGCGGGCTCGCCGGTCGCCGCGCTGAGCGTTGTTGCCGGACGCGTGTGGCCAGTCGCCTGGCGCCAGAGCTGGCGCGAGGCGCCGGAGTACTTCCTCCGCCGGGCAATTCGGTGGACCTACCGGCATCTCGTCTTCGAGCGCCCATCGGCGACGGAGGATCATCTGGCCTCGCGCGCGGTCATCAAATTGAACACGGAAGACGCAGCGCCTCGGCTTCGCGACGCGCTCCGCACGTCGCCCGCGTGGATCGCGCCGCCCGATAATGGGATGGAACCCGCGGTGCCGGTCTTCGGCATGGCGCGCATCGTTGCGGCCGACGGGCGAGCCATACGCGAAGGCGACGTCGTCGTTGCGTGCGGAGACGATGGCCAGTGCACACTCGAGCGTGTCGTCTCGTTAGGCACGGATGGCTTGCGAATCAAGGCAGACGCGTACTTCAAGACCGAGCGCTTCGTCTCGCATTCGCAGGTTCTCGGTATCTGTGATCTCGTGGATGTCGGCGGTCGGGCTGTGCCGATCAGCGAGCGCCCGCACGGCAGCCTCGGCCTCCTTCGAGCCATTGTCACCGCCCGGGTTGGCACCCCAGTACGAGAACGCAGCACGTGACGCCGACGTCCTTGCACCCCGCATTCGAGGTTCGTGCGCCGCATTCGTCCTTCGGCGCGCTCATTCGCGCGCTCTCACGTCGTATAGCGGGACGGGTACGGCATTGGCTCGTCGCGGCACGGCCAGACGGCAAGCGCCGGATCGTTCTGGCGTTCGATCTCGATGCACAGCCACTGCCCATAGGCGACTGCGACGTCGAATTCCGCGAGCTCTCGGCCGAGGAGATCGCCCAGCGGCGCGAATCGTTAGGCGCGGGCGTGGATACGTTGCTGCCGGGCAATACGGATAGTGGCTGCGTCGTGGGCATGCTCGGTGGCCGGCAAGTGTATCACGCCTGGTTCATACGCGGCGACCGGCGTCACCTGCACGGGGTACCGGATGATTGGACACCGCGCGGGCGTGTGCTCTTTCTCCACGATGGGTACACCGAGCCTGCATTTCGTGGCCGTGGAATTCACTCTGCGGCGACACGATGGATGCTGGCTCGCGAGCGCGCCACGGACGTCACTCATGCCGTCTGTGTCGTTCACGCGGACAACGCCGCGGCGCATCGCGCAGTCCGAAAGCTCGGCTTTCGACCACTCGGACGGATCAGGTGAGCGACCGCGCGCCAGACGGCACATCGCGCTCGATCCCGGCGAGCACTGCGGCACTCGCCGCATTGCCGAAGCGCTCATTGCAGCTATCCGCGCCCGAGGCCGCGCAGCTCATTCGCGACGCGGTTCGCGCCGGCGGAGAGCTTTGGGTGACAGGATCCGGTCAGAGCATGCAGCCTACCGTGCGCCACGCCGACCTCGTCCTCGTCGCGCCGCTCCGCGGTGACGTGCGGCGCGGTGACGTCGTTCTCGTTCCCCTCGGTCCGCGACTGATGCTCCATCGCGTCGCTCAGCTCGATGAACAGCGCGTCGTCACACGTGGCGATGCGCGCGAGCGCGATGACGCGCCGGTCGAACGAGACGAGATCGTCGCTCGGGCAATCGCCGTCAGGCGGGATCACACGGTGACACCGCTTGGCCTCACGACGCGATTCGGCGTGGCGGCACTCGTTCGCTATCTCGTTGGAGTCGCGAAGCGCGATGCGCGGCGAGTGCGGGCACGCGTGCGCGGAGGACTTGGACGCCGGCGCCCATGACCATTCTGCCGCGCGGCGTGGGATTCGCCACGAACAAGGTCACCTACGATCACGGAATCTCTCTACGATTCGGACATCTGGTGATTGCCTTTCGACCCACTCGGCCGGGTACCCGATTCTCGATCGAGGAGACGCACGTTCCCTTCGTCGTGCCCAACGAGACCACTCCCGATCTGGTGCTCGACTGCGAGGTTGCGCCCCTGCGCTCCTTTTCGGGGCCGGTGACGTATTCGGCAGGGCGGGCATGGGATCTCCGTCGCCATGAGGACGGGGCCGAGGAGATCGTCTTTCGCGGAGGCGCCGAATTCGGCACCGACGTGTGGCAACTGAGTCTCGACTCGGAATTTCGACACGGTACTCTGGTCGAGGCGCCTGTCATGCCGGACCGGACCGTTCGAGCCGACGGCTACCCATTGTTGGAGTACATCGTTGCGCGGCTCCTCGCCCGCCACGATGGGGCGCTGATCCATGCGAGCACCGCCATCGTCGACAAGGTTGCCTATGTTTTTGTGGGCCATTCCGGCGCCGGCAAGTCAACCATTGCGTCGATCGCCGAAGGAGAGGGTGCTCGCATCCCGACCGACGACCGCACCATTCTCACCGTCCGGGACGGCGTGCCGATGGCTTGGGGCACGCCTTGGCATGGAAGCCTGATCCGAAAGTCGCCGGAAGGGGCGCCAATGCGCGGGCTCTACCTCCTGCAGAAGGCCAGCGAAGATCGCTGCGAGTCCTTGCCGGGAAGCCGGGCCGTCAAGGAACTTTTCGTGCGGCTCATCCAACCGCGTCTCCACCCGAGGGAGGTTCAGCTTACCCTCGAGGTGCTCGAACGGATCGTCGAGAGGGTCCCCGTCGCAATCCTTCATTTCCGCCCAACCCCGGCGGCATTCGCGCTGGCCGTGAAAGAGGGGATGCCGGCGCGACAGTCATAGAGGCAACACAATGCATGGCGCCGTTTTTGCGACAGGGTACGAGCGATGATCTCGGGCTTTGTCGACACCGTCGAGTACCGACGTCGGGATAACTATGTCTACCGGCTCACGGTAGGCGAGCACCTGCTCGTTGCCTTGCATGCGCGAAGCGACGAGCCGCTCTACGCGCTTACGCCGACCGGCGCGCTCCTCTGGGAGCGCCTGGCGCAGTGGGCGACGGTGGACCAGCTGGCCGACGCGCTCGTGAGTGAGTACGAAGTCTCTGCCGACGAGGCGCGCGCCGACGCTCGGGAGTTCATCGATCAACTCGGCCTGCTGAAAGCGGTCGAGCAGCGGGGACCGGCGGAATGACGGCGATTCCGAAGATCTCGGCGGCTGTGATGCGCGAGCGCATGGTCGAGCGCGCGCGCCGCGAGCGCATTCCGCTCCAGGCCGACATCGAGATCATCGCGACCTGCAACTTCAAGTGCGTGCACTGCTACATCGCGCCCTGCGCCGAGCGGGAAGACGTGATGTCGCTCGAGCAGGCACAGATCATCTTCGACAAGCTCCAGGCCGCGGGCACGCAGCAGGTGCTGCTGACGGGTGGAGAGATCTTCACGCACAAGCAGTTCAGGGAGATCTACCTCTCGGCGAAGCGTCATGGCTTCGAGGTGTTCCTGAATACGAACGCCTATCTCATCGGTGAGCGCTGGGCGGATTTTCTCGCGCAGTGGCCACCGAAGGGATTATCGATCAGTCTGTACGGGATGACACCCGAGTCGTACGAGCGTCTGACGGGGATTCCGAAGTCGTACGAGCGCGTCATGCGCGCCATCGAACTGCTGCTCGAGCGCGGGATCGTCTTCGATCTGAAGTGCCCAGCGATGACGCTCACGGCCGAGGAGCTGCCGGCGATGCAGGCGTTCGCGAAGGCACGCGGCATTCGCTTCCGCACGGACTACTCGATCATTCCGCAGGAGAAGGGTGACGCCGGTCCGCTGCAGCTCCAGCTTGCGCCGCACGAAGCGCTCGCGCTCGAGCGGCGGATCGACCCGGAGCTCAAGAGCTTCCGCGCCTACGCGGCGCCGCGCATCGACGGCTCGACGATGGACACGGTGTACAAGTGCGGGGCAGGGAAGACCTCGCTTCACATCAACGTGCACGGCGGCGTGAGCACGTGCTCAACGTCGCGGAAAGTCGTCGGCAACCTGTTCGAACAGCCGTTCAGCGAGGTGTGGGAGACGTTAGGCGGGAAAGTCGCCATGAAGTATCCGGTGGGCCATCCCTGCGCCTCGTGTCAGTTTTCACGCATCTGCGCCGGCTGTCCGGCGACCGTCGAGCAACTGACGGGGTTACCGACGGGCTACGTACAGATGTATTGCAAGATCACCCATCAGCGGGCGCACGAGCTCGGCTATCATCCGAGCGGAATTCCGCGCACGGTGACCGAGGGAATTCCCGCGCACGTCGTCACGCCGACGCGCGCGGCCGCCCGAATGCTCCCAGTACTTGCCTGAATCAACTATCACGAGATCCCGCTCACCACTGAGGAAAGGGACCCATGAAGCGCAGTCAGTACATCAAGCCATCCGTTCTCCAACTGGATTTCACGACCGACGAAGAGGTCGTGAGCCTGTCTTCGTGCAAGTCGACGACGAGCTCGCAGCAGCAGAGCTTTCCGCAGACGACGGGAAGCAGCTGCTCGACGAGCACCTGCAGCTCGATCACGCCGTCCTGAGGCGTCGCGGACGCCGATCTTGTTCTCTGCACGATCGTCATCGCGCGGTGCACCGCCGCGCGAAGACGAAACGAGCTTTTATTTAGTGCGAAGGGTCACACAAGGCACAGTGATTGCACGCCCCGGGGGCGCTGGGTTTCTCTCACTACTGACAACAAAGGAAAGCGTGATGCGGGTCTCGATTTCCCTGCGCAGCGTGGTCGCGCTCTGTCTGGCCACGTTCACTCTCGCGGGCTGCGATAAGGATCCAAGCGCGCCCACACGAGTAACGCTGACCCCGCAGCTCGCCATCGCCGCGGATTCGGTTATCTCGCGGCAAGGCAGCATCCGCGTTCTCTTCAATGCGCCCGTCAATCAGGCGACGGCGCTCGATCCCGGCAACTTCACCGTCATCAACACCTGCACCGGCCTGCCGGTGGCGGGCTCGCTGCGGTTCAGTGGGGATACGCTCGTCTTCACGCCGTCGCAGGCGCTCCCCTTTCTCACCGGGTTGAGCGTTCGTATACAAGGCGTTCTCGACCAGAACAACAACCCGATGGCGGAGCCGGTGATCTTCCGGCTGCGCACCGAGAATCCGCCGGTCTCGGACGTGAGCTGGGAACAGCTCACGAGTCCGACCAATGATTTCGTGTCGGGTGTCTCGTTCCTCGACCGCAACGTCGGCTACATCTCGACGATCACCGGCGGCGTCTATAAGACAGACAACGGTGGTGCCTCCTTCCAAGCGCTGTTCAAAGTTCCGGACATAACGAGTACGCGCGACATTCGGCTCGTGTCGGCGGATACGCTGTACATGGTCGGCACGCCGAGCTTCGGTGGCTCGACGTTCAGTGCGGCGGCGCTGTTCCGATCCATCGATGCCGGCAAGACCTTCCAGGTCGTATTCTCCGAGGATCCTGCCAACATGTTCTCGCTCGCGGTGCGGAAGCGCACCGGCGTGGCGCCAGAGATGGTGATCGGTGGCAGCCGTGGCTCGATGGCGGCATGGCGCTACGACCAGGAAAAGGATTCCATCGCGCGCTTTGGCCCAGTCGGCGGCTCGGTGTTCGGCAACATGGCCGACCTGTCACCCGACGGAGCGAACGCGGCGCTTGTGGGCTTCCAGATCCTCGGTCCCAGCTCGGCGGCCGGCGTCGCGTACCGGTCCAATGACGGCGGACGCAGCTACGTGCCGATCACGCTGCCAGCGAACACCCGTCTCCTGCGCGGCCTCGGCTTCATCAACAACACCGACGCCTTCCTCCTCGGCGATACGTCGACGGTCCTGCGCGTGAACACGACAACGGGCGACGTTACGCCGTTAGGCGCGGCGAATGGCATTCCGCAAACGCAGACGGATGCCGCGACCGGAACGACCATCTTCTACCTCTTCACCAGAGCGCGGTTTGCTCCCGACGATCCCAATGTTGGTTGGATCATCGGCACAGCGGTGCGCCGCGTGACCGGACAGCCTGACGTGCGCCGGGGAATCATTCTCATCACGCGCGACGGCGGACAGACTTTCACCCGTCAGGCAGTTGCGAATGCGCCCGAGAACGGCCTCGGGTTCCCGGAGCTGCGCGACATTTTCGTGCTGAATAAGAATTTCGCGGTCGTGGTCGGCGACGCCGGATTCGTCGCGGCGCGAAAGTCCGATACCCAGAACTTCGCGGGCCTGTGCTCCTTCCGTACCGAGTAATCGCAAGAGCTCAATGAGATTCCAACTATCCGACCATCGCCCGCGCGTAGGCGTCGCACGGCTGCTCACGCTGCTGCTGACATTCGCGCTCATTCCCGCGGCACCGGCTCGCAGCTCCGCCCAACAGGTCACGGGCGGCGATTTCGACATCTGCGATTATTGCGGCTCGCTCAGCGCGAATACCATGCACCTCCGGGGCAGGCCGGGATTCGGGACGAATCTCGGTCAGTTCGTGCTGATCAACGCGGCGAATGACGCGCAGGATGTCGACCGCGACGGTTGGACGTCGGGTGTCAACTTCACAAATCTCTTCGTTCAGCAGGTCACCGACTTTATCAACGTCGCGCAACCCTCCCGCACGATCGCATCGACGAATTTTGTGCTGGCGGAATTCCTGAATCCGTTGAACAACGGAGCTCAGAACATCGTGAGCGTGTCGGTGAACATCCCCACGGGTACGGCCGCGGGTATCTACCGAGGCCAGGTTGTCATCGCCGACTCGGTAAACCGGCCGGGCATCAACGCCAACGGCGAACAGCTGCGACTCGACGTCTTTTTCATCGAGATCGAAGTTGTTCCGGTGGCAGGCATGCAACTCCTCCAGGCGGACACCGCGGCGAATCTCGACTCGCTGGTGATCCACGGCCGCGCCGGCGAGCGCGCGAGTGGCGTCGCCCGTGTGGTGAACACGGGTAACACTCCGCTCACCGATGTCCGGATGTCAGTGTCGGATCTGCGGCTCGAGAGTGCCGTCAACATCGTGATTCCATCGAACCGCATCACGGTCTCGCCGCCGAGCTTCTCCTCACTCGATATCGGAGACACGCTGCGGGCTACAGTGACCGTCGACATTCCAAATGGAATACTGGGCGGTCGGTACCGAGGTACGCTCACCGTACAATCGGCGAATGGGCCACCGATCGAAGTTCCGGTCGTGCTCATCGTCACCAGCAGTCGCGGCATTCTCTTCGAGAACAACCCGGTTCGGAATTCCTCGGGCGTCGCGCGTATCGCCTTCAATGGCGATCCGGGCACCGACTATCACGTCGCCATCTTCGACATGAACGGCTTGATGGTCTTCACTACCGATGGAACGGTCTTCGCCGGCGTCACTGCCGCGGGCGCACTCGGTACGGCGCAGAATCCCGCCACAGGGGCGGACTTCGCAGTCGCAGTACCCTGGCCGCTGGTCAACGAGCGCGGCGAGGGCGTCGCGAGCGGCACCTATCTCGTGGTCGTAGAGTCCATCGTCAACGGCCAAAGGCAGCTCGCCCGCGACAAGCTCATCGTCATCCGGTAATAAGGACGTCGTCGAAATGTTACGCGCACGAATTATCGCTCTCCTGCTGGCCGTGGCCGCTCCTGCCGCGCTGGCTCAGACGGCGACCACTGGCCAGAAGCCGGTGAACTTTCCAGGCGGCGACCGGGACAACGGCATCTTTGCCTCGACACTGCTCGAGCTGCCCATCTCGCCGCGGGGCGTCGCCCTTGGCGAGGCTATGGGTGCTGTCGAGGGTGATCCCTCTTCGATGTGGTACAATGCGGCCGGTCTCGCCCGCATCAAGACCAACTCCTTGATGGTCACCGCGTCGCAGCGGTTCGCCGACACGCAGCTCGGTGGCGCCTCCATAACGTTCCCGACCGACATCGGCACGTTCGCGATTGCCGGCCGCGCTCTCAACGAAGGTACGATCGAGCAGTCCTCGAACTACAGTCTCAGTTCGAGATGCCGGTCGTATCAGCTGGGGCTCGAGGGCGGCGGCGCGTTGCAACTGGCGAGTCACCTGATGATCGGCGGCAGCCTGTTCTACGCGCAACAGTCGTTATGCAACCAGAGCGCGGCGTCGATCGGAGTGAATGCGGGCGTCCTGCTCCCCGAGTTCTTCTGGAGCCGACTCACCCTCGGTGGTGGAATCCGCAATTGGGGAACGCCGGCAACGTTCGACTCGCTGAGCCAGCGTCCACCGCTCAATACCTATGTTGCCGCGGCGGTCGATCTGCTTCGCCACAGCAACCTGATGCAGAATCCGAGTCTCTTTCGCGGCCAGCCGATCGTCGCCGACGCAAAGCTCGTTGGACAGCTCAACATGCCGTATCGGAACGAGATCTATCCGGCGGCGGGCATCGAAGCGACCGTGAATGGCGTCGTCATCGGTCGCATTGGCTATCAGTTCGGCGACGACAATCGAAAGGGCCTCTCGCTTGGTGCCGGCATCAACGTCGGCCAATTCCGGTTGGAGTACGCGTTCCGCGATAGAAAGAACGCGGGCGCATCATTCTTCAGCTATGATCCGATCGGCGACGAGCATCATGTGAGCGCCACGCTGTTCTTCGGTGGGCCGCAGACCAATCAGCCCGTCGTGCCGGTGATCATCAATCAGCCGATCGACACCGCCGCGATCAACGCCGCGGTGCGTCAGGCGGTTGCACGAGAACTGGCGAATCTCCGTCCGCTCCTCGACAGTCTGCGCAACGCACGGGTCGAGGTGCAGCGAATCGATTCGTCGGCGATGATCGCGCGCTACGTCGTGCCGATTCACTTCGACTTCGATTCATCGGTGGTACGCGAGGGTGACCTCGCCACGCTGGGACAGGTCGCCGAAGTAATCCGGCGTGCGTATCCGACGGCACTCGTCACCATCGAAGGATTTGCCGATCCGGCGGGTTCACGCGACTACAACATGCGGCTGTCGCGGCGGCGCGCCGAGGCAGTGAAGGCGGTCATGGTGTCGCGGTTCAATCTGCCATCCCAGCAGTTCCGGACCATCGGCTACGGCGAGCAGTTCGAGCGCCAGGTCGCGCCAGGTGCACGCCGCGACGATCCAGGGGCAGAGGAGAACCGCCGCGTCACCTTCACGATCGACGCGACGCGGCACTTCTGATCTGGGGTTGAACGGGTCCGGCCCTTGCTATGGGCCGGCACGAGCGCGGCGCGAGAGGCTTCAGTCCAGCTTCCCGCGCCGCGCCAGCAATCGGGGCAGACGTTACCCGTCTCGTCCCGCATCGTAATTGTCATTTGTGAGGTAGGGCGTTTGCGACGCTTCCACGCGCCGCGTTAGACTTCGCCCACGAACAACCAAGCTCTAGGGAGAGATTGTGCAGATCTCAGTTGTTGGGACCGGCTACGTCGGCCTCGTCGTTGGTGCGTGCCTGGCCGAAACAGGAAATAACGTATGGTGCGCCGACGTCGATCAGAAGAAGATCGACGGCCTGAAGCAGAATGTGATTCCGATCTACGAGCCCGGTCTCGATTCACTCGTGGAGCGAAATCAGAAGGCGGGCCGCCTCAACTTCACCACCGACGTCGCGGACTCGATTAGCCGCAGTGACGTGGTGTTCATCGCCGTCGGGACGCCGCCTGACGAGGATGGCTCGGCCGATCTGCGCCATGTGCTCGCCGTCGCCGACACCATCGGTCGCAACATGAAGCGCGAGATGGTCATCGTCACGAAGTCCACGGTGCCCGTCGGGACCGCGGCCAAGGTCGCGGATTGCGTTGGCCGCTCGGCGCGATTCCCCTTCCACATGTGCAGCAATCCCGAATTCCTGAAGGAGGGCGCGGCCGTCGACGACTTCATGTACCCGGATCGCGTCGTCCTCGGCGTGGACAGCGATCATGCGCGGAGCGTGATGGCCGAGCTCTACGCGCCCTTCGTCAGAACGGGCAAGCCGATCATCTTCATGGATATCGCATCCGCGGAGATGACGAAGTACGCGGCCAACGCGATGCTCGCAACGCGCATCTCGTTCATGAACGAGATCGCGAATCTGTGCGAGCGCGTTGGCGCAAACGTCGACCTCGTGCGAAAGGGAATCGGCAGCGATTCGCGCATCGGGCCGGCGTTCCTCTTCCCCGGACCGGGTTACGGCGGTTCGTGTTTCCCGAAGGACGTCAAAGCACTCGTCAAGACGGCGCGGGACAATGCCGCGTGCCTTCGCGTGCTCGAAGCCGTCGAGGACGTGAACGACGAGCAGAAGCATCGTCTCTTCCAGAAGCTGCAGCAGGCGATCGGCCCGGAGCTCCGGGGGAAGAAGGTCGCGGTGTGGGGACTCGCGTTCAAGCCGAATACGGACGACATGCGCGAGGCGCCGGCGATCACGCTCATCGAGGATCTGCTCAACGCCGGCGCTGGCGTCGCGGCGCACGATCCCGTGGCGATGCCGGAGGCGCAGCGTCGCCTCGGCGACAAGGTGAAGTTCGTGGACTCGAACTACGACGCGCTCGACGGCGCCGACGCGCTCGCGATCGTCACAGACTGGAACGAGTACCGTCACCCCGATTTTCAGCGGATCAAGAGCTCGCTGCGGCAGCCTGTGATCGTGGATGGACGCAATCTCTACGGGACCGCAAAGATGTCGGAGCTCGGGTTCAAGTATCACTCGATTGGCCGCGCGGGGGTCGCATGAGGGTTCTCATAACTGGCGCGGCTGGCTTTCTCGGCTCGCATCTCTGTGATCGATTCCTCCGTGACGGGCACACCGTCGTCGGCCTCGACAACTTCGTCACCGGAAGCCCCGACAACGTCGGTCATCTGACTGGGAACGGGAGCTTCCAGTTCATCCAGCACAATATCTCAGAGTTTACTTACGTTGCAGGTCCGCTTGACGGCGTGCTGCATTTCGCATCACCCGCGAGCCCGATCGACTATCTGGAACTCCCCATCCAGACGCTCAAGGTTGGCTCGCTCGGTACCCATAACGCTCTTGGCATTGCGAAAGCGAAGAATGCGCGCTTTTTTCTCGCGTCCACGTCTGAAGTCTACGGCGACCCTCTGGAACATCCGCAGCGTGAGAGCTATTGGGGCAATGTGAATCCCATCGGGCCACGCGGTGTGTACGATGAGGCGAAGCGCTTCTCGGAAGCGATCACGATGGCGTACCACAGGTACCATGGCGTCGACACTCGCATTGTTCGGATCTTCAACACGTATGGGCCGCGGATGCGGCCACGGGATGGACGCGTCGTCTCCAACTTCATCGTGCAGGCGCTGAACGGGGAGGATCTCACCATCTACGGCGACGGCGCGCAGACGCGGAGCTTCTGCTATGTCGAGGACGAGGTCGAAGGTATTTATCGCCTGTTCATGAAGGGCGACTTCATGCCGACCAACATCGGCAAT
>DATEPP010000639.1:0-2600 GCA_035273165.1 Gemmatimonadaceae bacterium | reverse complement strand
GTAGCCGAGGTCGATAGCCTGGAGTCGAGCGAGGCTCCGGACGAGGAGGCCCGCGCCGGTGAGCATCACCAGCGCGAGTGCGACCTGCACGGCAACGAGCGCGCGGCGCAGCTGGCGCCCGGCGCGGGTCGTTCGGCCGGCACGCGTATCGAAACGGAGTGGCGAGGCGAGATCGCCACGCGACGCGAGGAGCGCGGGCACGATGCCAAAGAGAAGGACGGCCGCGCTCGTCACGCCTAACGCGATCGTCAGAGGAGTCCCGGCGAGAGCAACGTCGTCGAGACGGGGGAGCTTGGCCGGCGCGACGGCGAGGAGGAGTCGGATGAGCGCCACCGCGGCCGCGAGGCCGAGCACGCCCCCGACCGCTCCGAGCAAGACGCTCTCCACAGCGAGCTGCCGTACGATGTCGCCTAACGAAGCACCAAGCGCGCGGCGGATCGAGAGCTCGCGTCCACGCGCGGTCGCCCTGAGCAGCAGCAGGTTGCCGACGTTCACGCAGGCGATGACGAGAAGGAGGCCAACGGCGGAGGCGAGGAGCAGCAGTACGGGACGTACGTCACCGACGACGGCCTGGGTGAAGGTCTGCGCGTGCACGCCATCGTACTTCCGGTTCGGGAACGAGCGGCTCATGATGCCGAGAAGCTCCGCCTGGGCGGCTCGGACGGTCGCGCCGGGACGGAGGCGTGCGATGGCGATCACCGACAGCTGATCCGATGGCTGCCAGTTGGGCATCCAGAGTCCCACGCCCGCGGGGTAGTCCAGCCCTGGCGGCGCGACGCCGACGATCTCGTAGCGCTGATTCGCGTACGGCTCGCGCAACCGGCGTCCGATGATGTTCGGGTCGCCGCCGAACTCCTTCTGCCAGGTGCCGTAGCTGATGACGAGCACCGGCGCGGCGCCGGGCATCTCGTCGTTAGGCTTCAGAAAGCGCCCGAGCAACGGTCGGGCGCCCAGCACGTCGAAAAAGTTGCCGGTCACCGTGGTGCGATTGATGACGAGGGCGCGGTCGGCGTCGAGAATTGGAGCACTCGGCGCGCCCCAGTGCACGACGCCGCCGACGTCCTGCATCGTTCGGCTCGCCGATGCGATCGTGCGCAAATCGGCGCGGAGGAGCCAGTAGTCCGTCTTCGGATCGCCGCGATAGGTGTACAGCTCGACGACCCGATCCTGGTCGCGGACCGGCAGATTGCGCACGAGCACGGCGTCGTAGACCGTGAACATGGCGACGGCCATGCCGATGCCGACGGCGAGGATGAGGATTGCCGTGATCGTGAACGACGGCGTGCGGCGGAAGCCCCGCAGCGCGATGCGAATGTCGTGCTGGAGTCGGTCCATGATACGAAAGTAGCGCGACCCTCGCCCGGGTCACCAGATTCAGGGACGAACCGCGAATTTCATCTATCGAGTCGAGAGGAGACGCACCGTGGACGATCGATCACTCTTCACGGAGTTCTGGACCAAGGAAGCCCAAACCACCCGCAAGGTGCTCGAGCGCATACCGGAAGGGTCGGAGTATCGCCCGGACCCGAAGTCGCGCACGGCGCAGCAGATCGCGTGGCAGATCGTCTGCGAGGAGAAGATGCTCATCGAGGCGCTCGAGACGGGAAAGATCGAGTGGGCGCCCCCGTCGATGCCGGCAAAGATGAAAGACATCGTCGCCGCATACGAGAAGCAGAGCGCGGACGTCATCCGCCGCTGGAAGGAGCTTCCGTCGGACCGCTGGAACGGGACGCTGGAATTTTTCGGCAAACAGCGTCCAGCATCACCGATGGCGTGGAGCTTCCTCTTCGACATCGTACACCATCGCGGCCAGATCACGACGTATCTGCGGCCGATGGGGTCTACGGTGCCGCAGATCTACGGCCCGAGCGCGGACGAGCCGATGTAGGGGGCAGTTGAACCTAACGGCAGGCCGCTGATACCGCTGACAGTGCGCTGAAACCACTGACAAAGAGCACTTGCTTGCTTGGCGTGCGGAAGTGTTACTGCAACGGAGCAAATCAGTGATTTCAGTGTTGTGTCAGTGGTTTCAGCGGCCCAGCCGTCGGCCTACGATGAGCAATCAGGCTTCTTCCCACGCCTTAGCTCTGTCGAGGGCACGCTCCCATCCACCAGCAATTCGCTTTCGCTCCGGCGCTTTCATTGCCGGAGCGAACTGCCTGTCCACCTGCCACTGCTTCGCGATGTCCGCCTGCGACTTCCAGAATCCGACCGCCAGTCCGGCGAGATAGGCGGCGCCTAACGCGGTCGTCTCCGCTACCTTCGGTCTGACGACCGGGACGCCTAACAAGTCGGCCTGGAGCTGCATCAGCAGATCATTCGCGCTCGCGCCGCCGTCGACGCGAAGCTGCTTCAGCTTGATCCCCGAGTCTGCCTGCATCGCCTGAAGCACGTCCATCGTCTGGAGCGCGATCGCCTCGAGCGCCGCACGCGCGATGTGCGCCTTGGTCGTTCCGCGCGTGAGACCGACGATCGTGCCGCGTGCGTACTGATCCCAGTGCGGCGCGCCGAGCCCGGCGAACGCCGGCACGAGATAAACGCCGCCCGTGTCCGGCACCGTCCTGGCCAGCGCCTCGATCTCCGGCGCCGAGCGAAAGAAC
>DATEPP010000638.1:0-6252 GCA_035273165.1 Gemmatimonadaceae bacterium | reverse complement strand
GGCGGCGTTAGGCGCCGCGCTCGTATTCGTGCTCGGGAGCGGCAGCGCGCTCGCATTCACGCGTCCGCTGGGCTCGTTCGCGGTGCCGGCGCTCGCGTTCGCGGGCGCGTTCGGGGCGACGCTCGTCGTCTACCGAGTGTCCTCCTCGTTCGGCAAGGTGAACGTCTTTACCCTGTTGCTCGCTGGCATCGCGGTGAACGCAGTGTGCGGCGCCGGGACGGGGTTTCTCTCGTACATCGCCCGCGATCCGCAGGCGCGCAACATCATCTTCTGGAATCTGGGGACGTTCACCACCGCCGACTGGCGCGGCGTCGTATTCATCGGCGTGACGTTCGGCGTCTGCTTCCTCGGCGCGCTTCGATATCAGAAGGCACTCAACGCCCTCATGCTCGGCGAGGACGCAGCAGCGCTCCTCGGTTTCGAGCCGGCGCGCGTCATCTTGCGGTTGCTCGTATTGAATACGCTGATGGTGGCCGTCGCGACGGCGATGGTCGGCGTCATCGCGTTCGTCGGCCTGGTCGTGCCGCACATTCTGCGAATGCTACGGTCGAGCGATTATGGGTTCCTCGTTCCGGCATCGGCGCTGCTGGGCGCGGCGATGATGGAGATCGTCGACGTCGTAGCGCGTGTCATCGTCGCCCCCGCCGAGCTTCCGATTGGTATCATCACGGCGGTCGTGGGGGCGCCGATCTTCCTCTGGATTCTGCTCCGCGATCAGCGCCAGGGCAGCGCGCGGTTCTATGGTTGAGTTGGAGCGCGTGAGCTACCGCGCCGGCGGCGCCGCGATTCTCAGCGACGTCAGCGTACGCTTTCGCCCTGGTCGATTCAATGTCCTTCTCGGGCCTAACGGTGCCGGGAAATCGACGCTGCTGCGCATCGCAACTGGGCTGGCGCAGCCAGCGAGCGGAGAGGTGCGATACGCCGACCGCAGCCTGCGATCGTTCCACGCGCAGGAGCTGGCGCGCAGCCGCGCCGTGCTCACCCAGCACGTCGAGATGGCCTTTCCGCTTCCTGTTGCCGACGTGGTGATGATGGGGAGATATCCGCACTTCGGGCGTGTCCCCTCGAGCGCGGATCGGGAAATCACACGGCAGGCCCTAACGACGGTTGGTATGGAGGAGAAATCGGATCAGCCGTATCCAACGCTTTCGGGCGGTGAGCAGCAGAAGGTACAGCTCGCGCGGGTGCTCGCGCAGATCTGGAAGACGGATCGGGAAGGGACGAGCACGGGCTCTCACAGATATCTCTTTCTCGATGAGCCGACCACCAATCTGGACGTGCACTATCAACTGCACGTCCTCAACATCGTGAGTCGGCTCATCGATGCGGAGACGACGATTGTGGCGATTCTGCACGATCTCAACACCGCCTTCCAATTCGGCGATCACCTTTTGCTCCTGCACCAGGGCCGCGTAGCATTCGAGGGTGACAGCGCGGCCGATCTGCCCATCGATGTACTCGAGCGGGTGTTCGACGTGCGCGCGCGTTCGATCACCGATCCGGCGACGGGTGAGAGCTACTGGCGGTTCGGGCTGACCTGATGACCAACAGCTTGATGAAAGTGCTCTAAACGTGACGCGCGGCTAGCCGGTTAAGCGCCGCTCGTTAAAGCGTGGCGCGCTCTGGCTCTCGAGAAAGGCGACGATGTCTCGGGATGGGGCGTCGGGCGAAACGAGGAGCCCCTCGGCCTCGAAACGGACAAAGAGATCGCGGGATGGAAGAACGTCCGGGGACTGCGACCGTGCCCAGCCCTGCATCGGCGTGTCGACGGTGCCAGGCTCGTACGAGAGGACGGCGATGTCCCGCGAGCGGAGCGTGGTATCTGGGGTGCTGTCGAGCTCCGCGGCGAGCGCCATCCCGGCCATGCGCAAAGCCGCCTTGCTGCTGCCGTACGCGGCGAGCCCGGGAAAGGCGCGGACGGCAGCGCCGCTCGAGACGTTGACGATTCGGAGCGGGATCTCCGCGGGCGTGAGCCTGACGAGTGCGCCCATCAACCAGATCGGCGCGGCGACATTGGTCGCGAAAACCGTGGCGAGGCGGCGCGCGTCGAGAGTCGCGATAGGGCCGAGGAGGGCGGGATCAGCCGCATTGTTGACGAGCCCAATCTGCGCAAGCGCTGGATCGGCGAGGAGTGTCGTCAGCCGCGTCGCCAGCGCAGCCTCGAGGGCATTGATGTCGTGCAGGTCGACGCGCGCGTGCTCGTACGCGTCGTGCTCGATGGCGCTCGGCCGCCGAGCCGCGCCGAGGACGCGCCAGCCGCGCTCGAGCAGGAGTCGTGCGAGCGCTTGGCCAATGCCGGAGGTCGTGCCGGTGACGATGGCCAATTTGCGAGGGGCGGTGGAAGACTCTGCCATGCGTCTCGAGAGTGGACGGAATCAACGAGGGCTGAACAATAGCGCGGATCCCCGACAATCAGCCGGCCGCTGCTTGCTACGCAAGGGTGCGCGCCTAGCTTCTGACGACATCCACAACTTCTACCCGCACAAGAAATCGATGTTGTCCGCAGAGGAGCGATTTCGAGACGCGGTACAGCACCGCGACAGTGACGAACTGCGGCGCCTGACTGCGTTTCGCAACGAGCTCAGGTCGATCATCGATGCGCCGGTCTTCGGCTTCGATTCGCCGGCGCTCGTGCACGTCGCCGGCAGCGGCGACGTTGCGGTCGTCGACGCGCTGCTCGCGCTCGGGGCCGATCCCAATCGACGCAGCAACTGGTGGGCGGGCGGCTTTCATCCTCTCCATTCCGCGGACGGTGCAGTCGCGGAACGTCTCATCGAGGGCGGCGCAATTCCGGACGCATGCGCCGCGGCGCGGCTCGATCGCATCAACCTCCTCCGATCGATGCTCGACGCGGATCCATCTCGCGTCCACGAGCGCGGTGGCGACGGCCAGACGCCGCTGCATTTCGCACGATCGCGCGCGGTCGCTGACCTGTTGCTCGAGAGGGGTGCGGAGATCGATGCGACCGACCGCGATCATCGCTCGACGCCGGCGCAGTGGATGCTCGGCGACGCGGAGGATCCCGCGAAGTCGCGCGTCGCGCTGGCGCGTCATCTCGTCGACCGCGGGGCCTCGGTGGATATCTTCCTCGCCGCGGCGCTCGGCCTAACGAGCCGCGTGCGGGAGATGCTCGCCGGCGACGCATCACTCCTGGAGCTGCGCACCGGCCGAGGCGCGTACGGTGAGCGACCGCCGAGCAGCCATCACATCTACTTCTGGACAATCGGACAGAACCTGACTCCGCTCCACGCGGCGGTGCACTTTCATCAGAGTGAGACGGTGGAGGTGATGAAGGAGTTCGCGTCGCCGACGCAGCGACTACTGCTCGCGTGTCACGCTGGCGATCGCGCCGAGGCGCTCGCGATCACTCGCGCGAATCCGGGCCTCGTCGGCAGCCTAACGGGTGACGACCGGCGCGCGCTCACGAATGAGGCCTGGCTTGCGAACGCGCCGGCTGTGGAGCTGATGCTCGAACTGGACTTCGATCCAGCCGTACCGAGCGTGTCCGGTCCAACCGGCGGCACGGCGCTTCATTGCGCGGCGTGGGAAGGGTCGGTGGCGTGCGTCGGTGCGTTGTTACGGCACCCAGCCGGCCGCGCTCTCATCGCGACGCGAGACACCCAGTACGGCGGCACACCGCTCGGCTGGTGCTGTCACGGCTCGCTGAACTGCGGAAATCCGCGCGCCGACCACGCGGCTGTCGCTCGCCTGTTAATGGCGGCGGGAGCGCGCATCGACGGGGACAGGAAGCCGGAAGCGTCTGATGCCGTCAGGACCGCGATTCAGGAATTCAGCGTCTGATCATCGACGGAGCGCCTGAAGGGGATCGATCTTCAAGGCGCGCCGGGCAGGCAGCGCACAGGCGAGGGCAGCGACGGCAATCAGGGCGACGGCGACGGAGATGAAGGTAAGAACGTCCGTCGCCGGCGTCGCGAAGAGCAGGTTGGTCATGAGCTTCGTGACGGTGAGCGCCAGTGCGACGCCGACGAAGAGTCCAGCAGCAGCGACGGTGAGCCCCTGGCGCATAACGAGCCAGACGATCGAGGAGCGCTCGGCGCCGAGGGCGACCCGAACGCCGATCTCGTTCGTGCGCTGGGTGACGCCGTAGGCGATGACGCCGGCGAGGCCAGCGCCTGTGATCACGAGCGCGAGGATGGCAAAGGAAAGGAGGAGCGCCGTCGTCACGCGAGGCTCGGAGAGCGTCGCACCGCGCAGTTGCTCCAACGTCTGAATGGATACGACAGGTTGGCGACTGTCGATCTCGTGCACGGCGGCACGGATGGCGTTGCCCATGGGCGTCGGGTCGCCCGCGGTGCGCACGAGCACGCGCGTGTCCGTCCCGGTGTTCTGCGGATTGAAGAGAGGCAGATAGATCTCGTCAGTGATCTCCTTGGAGAGGCCATTCTGATGAACATCGCCGACGATGCCGCCAATACTGAGCCAGTGCGCGCCATTGTCGATCGAGATCTGCTGGCCGACGGCGTCCTTGCCGGGCCAGTTGAGTCGGGCGAGCCGGTCGCTGACGAGGACGGTCTGCTGCACCGTGTCGCGTGCCGCGTCAGAGAAAACGCCGCCGCGTAGGAGTGGGATGCCCATAGTCTGGAAATAGCTGCTGCTGACCGCGGTGAGATCTGCTTTGGGAAGGCGCTCGGCGGCGACGTCCTGGCCGCGAATCTGGAATGGAGCCTGGAATGGCTGCGCGCGGTTAAGGGGAATGTTGCTGGCCAGCGCGACGGATACGACGCCGGGCTGAGACGAGAGCCTCGCGAGGAGGCGATCGAGGAATCCGAGAATCAGCGGCGTCTGGTCGGTGCGCACGGCAGGATTCGCATAACGAGTCCAGTCGAGATCGACGCGGGCCGAGATGACGTTCGTGGCGACGTAGCCACCGTCGATTCCCTGAAGACGAACGAGGCTCCGGACCATGAGGCCGGCACCGACGAGCAGCACGAACGCGATAGCGACCTGCGCGCCGACGAGGATGCTGCGCACGCGGCCGTCGTCGCGAGTCGTCGTGGCGGTCGCGGCGCCCGCGCGGAGTGCGGCGGCGAGTGAGCGGCGCCGGTGCCCGAGTGGGGCGAGAGCGGCGACGAGTCCGACGACGACGCTGAGAAGGAGCGCGAAGGAGAGCACCATCGGATCGATCGCGATCTCGCCCGCGCGGGGAGTGACGCGGGTCGCGAGCGAGCGGAGGAGCCCGAGGCCGCTGTAGGCGATGAGGACGCCTAACGTGCCGCCGGCGACACTGACGCACAGACTCTCCATCGCCAGCTGTCGGAAGAGTGTGCCGGCGCTAGCGCCTAACGCTTCGCGGAGCGCGACCTCGCGCTGGCGGCGGAGCTGTCGCGCGAGAGTGAGGTTCGCGAAGTTGGTGAGCGCAATGAGCAGGACGAAGCCTGCGGCCGCGAGTAGCGTGAAGAAGAGCGGACGCGATTGCGCCGTGAGCTCGTCGTGGAGAGACGCAACCTGCGTCGTGAGCTTTCTCGCCTTGGGATAGGCTTCGGGATATTGCGCGTGTAGCCGCGATGACACCGTAGCAACGTCGCTCGCCGCCTGTTCGACGCCCGCGCCTGGCGCGAGGAGCCCGAATTGCTGCACGAGTCGTCCGCGGCGATTGTCGAGGATCTGAGCACGGAAGGGGCATGCGCCGGCCGGCATCCAGATGTCGTTCGCATCCGGATAGGGTGGCAGTGGCGGCAACACGCCGACGACGGTGTGCACCTTGTCGTTCATGGTGAACGTCGTGCCGACGACATTTGGGTCGCCGCCGAGCTTCTCCATCCAGAAGCCGTAGCTCAGCAGGACGACAGGCGGCGCGCCCACCGCTTCCTCACCCGGGCGGAAGGTGCGTCCGAGGAGGGGGCGCACGCCGAGCATGTCGAAGAAGTCGTCGGAGACGACACCCGTCTGAACGCGCTGCGGCTCACCCTTGCCATAAAGCTGGAAGGGCATCGAGTGATATTCAGCGGTTCGCGCGAGGCTCTTCGTCTGCGCGCGGAAGTCGGCGATCTCGAGGACCGAGAAGCGCGCATCGGGGGTGGTGGCGGAGGGCTGCTTGATGCGGACGAGTCGCGCGTCGGCGCTGTAGGGGAGGCGCCGGAGGAAGACGCCGCGGACCATGCTGAAGGCGGCGGTGTTGGCACCGATACCCAGAGCGATGGTGACGATGGAGAGCGCGGTGAAGGCGGGAGTGCGGCGGAGGGTGCGCAACGCGATGCGGAGATCCATACGAGTGGCGAGTGGCGAGTTGCT
>DATEPP010000637.1:0-8232 GCA_035273165.1 Gemmatimonadaceae bacterium | reverse complement strand
GGTGTGAGTCGCCATCACGCTGTTGAGCCGTTCTAGCGCCAAGGCGTATCTTCCACGGCATGCCCAGCTTTCCGAGCTACAGACCGCGCCGAATGCGACGCACGGAGTCATTGCGACGGCTCGTGCGGGAGACACAGCTCGCGCCGGCGCAGCTCGTGTTGCCGTTGTTCGTGCGCTCCGGACGCGGCATCAGACAGGCGGTCGGATCGATGCCTGGCGTCTGTCAAACTTCCGTCGACGAGATGCTGCGCGACGCACGCGAGGCCGAGCGGTTAGGCATCGGCGGCGTTCTGCTCTTCGGGATCCCGGACGTGAAGGATGCGACCGGATCCTCGGCATGGGACGATCATGGACCCGTGCAGGAAGCGGTGCGCGCGCTCAAGCGCGAGACGCCGCGCCTGGTCGTGATCACCGACGTCTGTATGTGCGAGTATACCGACCACGGCCACTGCGGTGTGCTGAAGGACGGCGACGTCGACAACGACGCCACGCTGGAGTTGCTGTCAAAGGAGGCGCTCTCACACGCGCGCGCGGGCGCGGACATCGTTGCCCCGAGTGACATGATGGACGGCCGTGTGCGCGCGATTCGCGAGACGCTCGACGCGAACGGATTCACCAATACCTCCATTCTCAGCTACGCGGCGAAGTTCGCGAGCGGCTGCTACGGTCCCTTTCGCGAAGCGGCGCAGTCGACGCCGCAGAGTGGCGACCGCCGCGGTTATCAGATGGACTCGTCCAACATCGACGAGGCGATGCGTGAGGTCTGGCTCGACGTCGAGGAGGGCGCCGACATGATCATGGTCAAGCCCGCCGGTCCGTACCTCGACGTAATTCACCGCGTGAAGGAAGAGACAGGGTATCCCGTCGCTGCGTACCAGGTGAGCGGTGAGTACGCGATGATCAAGGCGGCGGCAGAACGCGGATGGATCGACGGCGAGCGCGTCATGATGGAATCGCTCATCGGCATCCGCCGCGCGGGAGCGGATGTCATCATCACGTATTTCGCGGCCGAGGTCGCGCGGGCGCAGGCGGCATCGGCGGCGGAGTCGCGCTAGCTTCCAGTCATGCGATATCGATCATTTCCGGGAGCAGACGTCACCGTATCGGAGGTTGGATTCGGGACGTGGACGCTCGCGACAGGGTGGTGGGGCGAGCGGAGCGACGACGAGGCGATCGCGATGCTGCGCCGGGCGCTGGACGATCACGGCGTCACCTTCTTCGACGCGGCGGACACCTACGGCAACGGGCGCGCGGAGCGGCAGTTGGCGACGGCATTCAAGGGTCGCCGTGACGAAGTGGTGTTCGGCACCAAGGTCGGCTACGACATCTACGACGAGGCTGCGCAGCAGGCACGTCGCGGCCAGAACGAGTTGCCGATGCGCACCGATCCCGCCTACATCCGCTTTGCCGTCGATAAGTGCCTTGCACGGCTCGAGACGGATTACATCGACGTTTTGCAGATTCATAACGTGAAGATGGAGCAGGTGCGGCAGCCGGAGCTCTGGGAGACGCTGCGCGCGCTCAAGCGGGAGGGGAAGATCCGCGCCTGGGGCGCGGCGTTCGGACCCGCAATCGGTTGGCTCTACGAGGCGGTCGAGCTCATGGAGCGAGAGCACGACATCGATACGATCCAGATGATCTGGAACATCATCGAGCAGCATCCGGGGACGGCAATGATCGAGGCAGCGCGCGCACATGCGCCCAATTGCTGCTTCAACATTCGCGTCACGCATGCGTCGGGGATGCTCGAGGGGAAGTACACGGAGGATACGGTCTTCCCGCCTAACGATCACCGCCGCCACCGGCCGCGGTCGTGGCTCGTGAACGGGCTGAAAAAGATACGGACGCTCGACTTCCTCACGACGCGGATGACGTTGGGTCAGGCCGCGCTCAAGTGGCTCCTGGCGGAGCCGCTCATCGTGACGACGCTTCCGAACATCTACGACGACGAGCAGCTCGTGGAGTTCGCTTCAGCGAGTGACAAGCCCGAGCTCACGAGCGAGGAGCTCGAGCGCGTCGCCGAGCTTGCCGCGCGCAACTTCGATGTCGTCGAAGAGCCGATGGCGTACAAGGGGACGATGCAGCGAGCGGAAGGAGCCGCTCGCTAGTGACTGGTGATTGGTGACTGGTGACTGGTAGCCGGCAGTCATCAGCCACCAGTCACCAATCACCATTCACTACTCACCAACATGATTCATCTCTGGAGAGATCTTTCCCCCGGCCGTCATCCGCCGGAGGAGTTCACCGCCGTCGTCGAGATTCCGTTCGGCAGCCGGAACAAGTACGAGCTGGACAAGGAAACCGGACTGATGAAGCTCGACCGGGTGCTGTACTCGTCGATGCACTACCCGGGCGACTACGGTTTCATTCCGCGAACCCTCGCCGAGGACGGGGATCCTTGTGATGTCGTCGTGCTCGTGAAGGAGCAGACGTTCCCGGGCTGCTTGATCGAGGCGCGACCGTTAGGCGTGCTGCGCATGCTGGATCGCGGCGAGCCGGATGACAAAATCCTCGCCGTGGCGTTGCACGATCCGTATCACCAGGAGTGGTTCGACATCGCCGACATCCCGCAGCACGTGCTCAAGGAAGTGGAGCATTTCTTCGAGCGCTACAAGGATCTCGAGGGGAAGCGGGTGCAGGTGGTCGGGTGGGAGAAGAGCCTGGTCGCGATGGAGGCGATCGTGGACGGGATCAGGAGGTACGACGAGGCGTTCCTCGCGGTAGGACCGTGAGCGGTTCTCAGCCCTCAGCAACCGAAAACTGAATCAGTCAGTGTTAGAAGTGGGAGAAGTGAAAAGTGGCAAGTGGCACCATGACTTGACGCGGCAAAGTACTTGACAATCCAGAAGCGACGGCGCATCGTCCAGTATGCCTGCGCTATCCTCGGTCCTCTTTCCTGAACCCACCCTCACTCGCTCTCCGCTCGCGGTGATTGGGTGGTGGGAGCGGCGACGGCCGCTCTTCAACATCGTCGTCGGCGCGACGGGGCTGGTCACCCTCTCGGTGCTCGGCCTCGCGATCGGACCAGGCATCTTCACGCAGCCCGGACTCTGGCTCGGCGTCACCGCGTACGGCATCGCCGCCAACGTCTGCTACTCGATCGGAGCGCCGCTCGAGCTGCTGGTCGAGCGTTGGCTCGGCCGTCGAACATACGGTCTTGGTCCAGCACTCTTTCGCTACGGACTCGTCTACTCGGTGGGGCTGACGCTCTTCCCGCTCGCGTTAGGCGCGTTCGCGGCCGTCGCGAAGCTGCTCTTTCATCTCCTGCACTAGCGCGTCAGGAGTCGTCCTCCGTCTCGACGACGACGTCGCTCGAGAGGCGCTCACGTCGCCGGACCTTCGTCTGCACCTCGGCCATGAGCACCCAGCCGGTGAGACGGATGACCGTCCCCTGCTTCCACGTTCCGCCCTGACCGCCAGCCTCGTCGGGCTCGCCGCCGCCGCGGACGCTGCCCATGAGGGAGCTCAGGCGATTCACAACCTGGAGACCTGGCGGGACCACGATCTTCACGGCGGCGCAGACGGAACGGACGTGGATGTCGATGATCCCAGTCGGCAGCACGGCCTGCGTGAGGTCGATCGTCGTATCGGCCATCACCGCGAGCAGGTCGAGCCGTTGAGGCACGAGCCACGATCCGCGGCGGCTCGTCTCGCTCATCACCGCAAAGATCCGTTCCCGGTCCGGGGAGACTGCCGGAAGTATCTCCTCCGTCGGTGCCGGCGCCGGCGCGGGTAGGGCCGCGGCACTCGGCAGATCGGCGGTCAGCCGCTGCAGATCACCGAGGGAGCCCGCCTTGTACGCGAGCTCCATCCGTGTTTCCAGCTCCTCGAGAGAGAGGCGATCGTTGGCGAAGTGTTCGGAGAGCCGCTGGATCACCCGCTCGCGCTCGTCGGTGAGCGAGAGCACGGGGCGTTGCTCCGGAGGCGGCGGCGACGGCATCCCGCGACGCGTTAGGCGACCGGGCGGACAGGCCCGTGATCCACCGGCTCCGTGCCGTGCGGAATGAAGAGCGCTTCGTAAACAAGAGCCGCGGCAATCCCGCCGAGGATCGGGCCAATCCAGTAGACCGCCTGGCCCTCGAAGATACCGCTCGCCACCGCGGGCCCGAAGGAGCGCGCCGGATTCATCGACGCACCCGTGAGCGGACCAATCGCGAGGATGTCGGCTGCGACGGTGAGTCCGATTGCGAAGCCGCCGACCTTGGGCGCGCGCGGATCGACGGCGGTGCCAAACACGACGAAGACAAGGAAGAAGGTGGCGATGAACTCGAGCACGACCGCCTGCAGCATCGTCACGTCGATCGAGATGGACTGTCCGCCGAGCCGGGAGCTGGCGACGACGGTGTCGGGGAAGAGGCCGCGGAGGGCGTACGCGGCGAGGACGGCGGCCAGGACCTGTGCGATGATGTACACCATCGCCATCACCGGCTCGATGCGTCGCGTGACCACGAAGCCGAGCGTCACGGCCGGATTGAGATGACCCGACACGCGCATCGTCGCCGTGACCATCAGGGCCAGAATGAGCCCGTGGGCGAGCGCAACCTGAGTGATCCCCGCTGGGTTCTTCGTGAGATCGGCGGCCATGATGGCCCCGCCGCCGACGAAGACGAGCGCGAACGTGCCCACGAACTCCGCCACGAAATGCCGGAGTGAATCACGCATGCCGAGGCTCCGATTCTCAGGTGAATTACGCGACTACCGCGCGCGTAATCTGTCGGATCAGTCGGCGCGACGAAAGACGAGCGCGGCGTTGATGCCACCGAAGCCGAACGAGTTGCTGAGGGCATACTCGACGTCCGCGGCACGACCTTCATTCGGGATGTAGTCGAGATCGCAGCTCTCGTCCGGACACTCGAGATTCACGGTCGGGGGGAGCCAGCGCCGCTCCAGGGCGAGGGCGCAGATCGCGGCCTCGAACGCCCCGGAGGCGCCGAGGGCATGCCCGTAGTAGCCCTTGGTGCTGCTCACCTGAAGGCGCGGGGCGTGGTCCGCGAAGACGTGCTTGAGGGCGAGCGTCTCGGTTGGATCGTTGAGCGGCGTCGAGCTGCCGTGCGCGTTCACGTACGCGACTTCGTTCGGGGCGACGTGGCCGTCATCGAGGGCGCGACGCATCGACCGTGCGGCCTGCGCGCCATCCGGCCGTGGCGCGGTCATGTGATGCGCGTCGTTCGAGTTTCCGTAACCAACGAGCTCGGCGTAGATGTGGGCGCCGCGGGCGCGCGCCCGCTCGTACTCCTCGAGCACAAGTACCGCGCTTCCTTCACCCATGACGAAGCCGTCGCGATCACGATCGAAAGGACGGGAGGCGCGCTGCGGATCGTCGTTGCGGGTGGACATCGCGCGAATGATCGCGAACGCCCCGAACGTGAGTGGCGCGAGCGGGGCTTCGGCGGCACCGCAGAGCATGACGTCCGCATAGCCGTCGCGAATCTCGCGGAAGCCGTCGCCGATGGCGATGGTTCCCGAGGCGCAGCTCATGGCGTTGGTGCTGTTCGGTCCCTGCACGCCGAGCTCGATGGCAATGTTGCAGCTTGCCGCACCGGCGAAGACCATGAGTGCGAGCGCCGGGTCCAACGCCTTGAGTCCCTTCTCGTAGAAGACGTGCATCTGTGACTCGGCGTAGGCGACGCCGCCGAGCGCGCTCCCCATCGTGGCGCCGATGCGCTCGCGATCCTCGCGGGCGAGGTCGATGCCGCTGTCAGCGATGGCGAGCCGCGCGGACGCCACGGCGAACTGGCCGAAGCGATCGAGCCGCTTGACGCGCTTCTGGTCGAGGAAATCGCCGGGATGGAAGTCATCGATCTCGGCGGCGTTGTGGCTCCTGAAAATGGAGGGATCGAAGCGCGTGATCGTTCGGACGGCGGACCTTCGCGCTTGCAATCCGTTCCAGAGCCCGTCGCGGGAAATCCCGATAGGGCTGACGATCCCGATTCCCGTGACCGCCACTCGACGCCTGGTTGCTGCAGACACTTTTGACCTCAATGCTCGGCTATCGGGTGGAAGGTAGTCGCCTGGTCAGGTGCTAGGTGCTAGGTGCTAGGTGCTGGGTGTTAGGTGCTAGGAACCTGACAGCTGTCAGTTCTAGCACCTAACACCTAGCACCTAGCACCTTCTCCTAGATCGGCTCCTGCTCGGCGATCCGGGCGAGCCCTTCCAGAGTCCGGCTGGCGATGCCGTGGACGAAGACGGGCCCGATGACGTTCGCTGCCGCTACTCCACCAACCACCGGCCACGGTGGACCGTTCCAGGCGTGGACGATCCGGACACGGGTGCCGCCCTTTTCGGGAATGAAGCTCCATTCCACGTCCATCCCGGTGGTGATTCCCTCGATGTGGTGGAATCGGACGCGCGGCTCGTCACCGCCCTTGTTGGCTTTCCGCTGGACGAACATCTGCGACGTCCAACGCGTGGGCCAGTTGACCGGGCCGAAGGGACGATTCGCCGACATCTCGACGATGCCGCCGCCGTCGATCGTGCGCTCGCGAAAGCGCACGTAGCGGTAGTGGGGCAGGAGCGAAGGCCAGCGTTCGACGTCGATCGCGAGCTGGAAGATGGTCGCGAGTCGCGAGCGCACGAAACGCTCGTCGACCGTGCGCATGCGCGCGGTGCGCGCGGGCGCATGGAGGACGATGGACTCTCGCGCTGAATCGGTGGTATTCGTCATTCTCGTTAGGCAGCGGCCGCCGCCGGTGTCCAGCTCGCCGTGAGACGGTAGCCGAGTCGTCTTCGTATCGCGGGCTGCACGCCCGTAGCGCTGACGACCATACCGCCCAACTCGCCCTCCGTAAAGCCGCGCAGAACGGAAATGCGGCCATCATGGCGCGTGATGGGGTGAAAGCGTAGCAGGGTGGCGGCGACCGCGAAGCCCGCCGCCGCGATCCAGCTGCGCCGGAGGTCGCTGATGATCACACGCTGGCGCGCGACGCGGTCGAGCTCCGCGATGAGCGCGAGCCCCTGAGCGTGATCGAAGTGATGCAAGAGCTGAGAGCAGAGCACGAAGTCGACGCTGCGATCGGCGAGCGGGAGGGCGAGGGCGTCGCCGCAGACGGCGTCATTCACGCGGTGACGCGCCGCGGCGATGAGCGTGAACGCGCCGTCCATCGCGATGGTGCGGAGCGCGAGCCCACGCCGCCGGGCGATCTCACGTGCCCGCCAGGGCAGGTCGGCGCAGCCAGTGCCGACGTCGAGCAAGGATGCCTCGGGCCGGCGGGACGCGAACGACGATGATCCGGCAGTGGAGCGTGACGTCCTGGCGACGTCGTCGAAGAGCGGCCGCAGGGCGAGCATCACGGCGCGACGTCCGCCGAAGAGCACGTTCGACCGCTCGACGTCGCGCAGCGATCGTTCGCGGTCGGCAGGGTCGACCAACGGATCGTCGAGGATCTCGCGACGTGTCTCGCGGGACAGGTCGAGGAAGCTCACGATACGTCTGCCGTCAACGCTCGAGCTGCGCGTAGCCGCCGCGATAGTAGAGCAGGGGCCGGCCATCGAACGCCGCGGCGCGCTCGACGGCGCAGACGACCACCGTGTGGTCGCCTGCCTCATGCCGTCCGATGACCTCGCACTCGAGATGGACGAGCGCATCGTCGAGGAGGGCGACGCCATGCTCGCCGCGGACGTAGCCGATCCCGTCGAAGCGATCGGACTCCGGGTCGGCGAAGCGGCGCGACAGTGCTTCCTGCTCGTTCGAGAGGACGCTGATGCCAATGTGCTCGGCGCTCATCATGAGGCCGTGCATCGACGCATCGTGACCGATGCAGACGAGGACGTACGGAGGATCGAGGCTCGCGGAGCAGAACGCGCTCACCGTCATGCCGTGATCGCGTCCCTTCGCGTCGCGCGCGGTGACGACGGTGATGCCGCTGGCAAAGCGTCCAAGGGCGGCGCGAAAGGTGTCGGAGTCGATCATTACGCGAGGTGCGTGGCGCGTGATGCGTGACGCGGAACAGGCAGTACGAAAAGCGAGAGCAGATAGCGCGCGTTGAGCACCGCGCTTGCCGGAACGAAGTCGCCGGTGACGCCGACGAGGAGGTCGGCCATGTCCTTGCGAGCGGCGAGAACGCGCGCGCACCGATTCATGAGTCTCGGCGAGCCGACGACGGCGCCGATGAGCCATTCGACGATCCACTTGCCGCCGAACTCGCGACGCCGCGCGGCATCGTATCGTGCCAGCGCGTGGTCAGTCATGCCTAACGAGTCGGCGCCGAGCGCGTCGACGACGAAGGGCGCGAG
>DATEPP010000636.1:0-2788 GCA_035273165.1 Gemmatimonadaceae bacterium | reverse complement strand
GCCCGCTCTTCTCGGCCTGCTCTTCTCGGCCCGCTCTTCTCGGCCCGCTCTTCTCGGCCCGCTCTTCTCGGCCCGCTCTTCTCGGACCGTCGTTCGCGCCCGTCCGCCCTTCACAGATCTAACACAACTCAATCACCATTCACCGACCTCTTCCCGCCTTCGCGCTCCTACCATGGATCCGCCCTCAAACGGAGACCCATGTGCGTCGCTTCTCTTCCCTCCTCGCCGCCACGATCGCTGCATCGTTAGGCAGTGGCCGACCCGCCGCCGCGCAGCGTGATCAGATCCTCGTCAACACCGCCTGGCTCGCGAAGCACTTGCAGGATCCCAATCTCGTCCTGCTCCATGTCGGGTCGAGCGGCGAGTACGGCGCCATGCACATTCCTGGGGCGCGCTTCGTCGACCTCGACGACATCTCGGTCTCCGAACACACCCAAGAGGGGCTGATGCTCGAGATGCCGACGGCCGAGTCGCTCCGCGAGCGCCTACAGAAACTCGGGATCTCGAATGACTCACGGATCATCGTCTACTACGGCACGGACTGGGTCTCGCCATCCACGCGCGTCATCTTCACCCTCGATTACGCCGGCCTCGGCGCGCGGACGTCGCTCCTCGACGGCGGCATGCCGGCGTGGATCAGAGAGGGGAACAAGGTCACCGACAAGACAACGCCACCGCGGGTCGGGACGCTCGCGCCACTCCACATCAAGCCCATCGTCGTCGACGCCGCGTACGTGAAGGAGCACATCGGAAAGCCCCGCGTCTCCATCGTCGACGGCAGAGACGCCTCGTTCTACGATGGCGTGCAGCAGGGCAACACCCACATGGCGCCGCATCGGGCCGGGCATATCGCCGGCGCGAAGAGTGTTCCGTTCACGGAGATCACGTACGACAACCTCCTGCTGAAGTCGCCTAACGAGCTGACCGCGCTCTTCACGAAGGCTGGTGTACAGCCCGGAGACACCATCGTCGGCTACTGTCACATCGGCCAGCAGGCCACGGCGATGCTCTTCGCGGCGCGATCGCTCGGCCATCCGGTGCTGCTGTACGACGGGTCGTTCCAGGAGTGGTCGCGTCTCACGCCCGCGGAGTCGTATCCCGTGGAGAATCCGTCGGCGAAGGGCAAGCAGTGATCTCCCGATCGCTGCGCGCGAGCCCGCGGCCGTACGCCAATCCGTACTTCACGGGTGTCGCGCTCGGGCTCGTGCTCCTCGCCGCTTTCGTCGTCATGGGACGCGGACTGGGTGCATCCGGAGCGTTCGCGAGCGGAGCTGCCGGAGTGGTGGCTGCCGCGTCCCCGGAGATAGCGCACGCCAATCCTTACTTCTCGCGCTACTTGAGTGGCGAGGGTCCGTGGCTCGATTGGCTCGTGATCGAGATCGTCGGCGTTGGTATCGGTGGATTTCTATCCGCGCTCACCGCGCGCCGCCTTCGATTCGAGATCGAGCGCGGCCCGCGCATGCCACCCCGCGCGCGGCTTATCGCCGCCTTCGGTGGAGGCGCGATCATGGGCCTCGGGGCCGTGCTCGCGCGAGGGTGCACCAGCGGCCAGGCACTCACCGGCGGCGCGCTGTTGAGTGTTGGAAGTTGGCTGTTCATCGCGGGGGCGTTCGCCGCCGCCTATCTCGTCGCTCCTCTCATGCGGAGGCTCTGGACGTGACGGCTCCCTACTTCGAGCTCGGCTACTTCGGTGTGCGGGGCGCGCTCGTTGCCGCCTTGGTGATCGGCGTCGCCTTCGGATGGTCCCTCGAGAGCGCGGGAATGGGGAGCGCGCGAAAGCTCGCGGGACAGTTCTATCTCACGGATCTCACCGTCTTCAAGGTGATGTTCAGCGCCATCGTCACGGCGATGCTCGGCCTCTTCTGGCTCGGTCGCCTCGGCGTCGTTGACCTCTCGCGCGTCTACGTGCCCGAGACATATCTCGTGCCGCAGCTCGTGGGTGGCCTGATCTTCGGCGTTGGCTTCGCGTTAGGCGGGTTGTGCCCCGGGACGTCATGCGTCGCCGCGGTCACCGGCCGGCTGGACGGAGTGGCACTGGTCCTTGGCATGTGGTCTGGCGTCCTCGCGACGGGACTGTTCTTTCCCGTGCTGGCCCGCTTCTATGAGCGTACGCCGCGGGGCGTGCTCACACTCCCTCAGATTGCGCACCTGCCGTACGGAGTTGCGGTACTTCTCGTCGTTCTCGCGGGGCTTGCTGGATTTGCCGCCGCCGAGCAAATCGAGGCGCGAGCGCGCGCGGCATCGTCATCGACGAAGGCCCACGAGATCCGCCCGTTGGCGGTGGGGCCGTGGAAGGCGTCAGCGCATGAACGGTGAGCGCAGACGCTGGTTCACACGCGGGCTCGCGATCGCTGCGCTCAGCCTCGGCCTGATTGCACCCTTCGCGGGGAGCCCGTACAAGTCGAACCATGCGGCAATCGACGTCCCTGCACTCGCGCGCACTGTCGCGCGCGAGGAAGATCACGTGACCGCGCTCGAGCTCGCGCAATGGATCAAGGACCGGCGCCCCGGGCTGCACGTCCTCGACGTGCGCTCCGCCGACGAGTTCGACCGCTATCACCTGCCGACGGCGGAGCGGCTTGCGCTCGATTCGCTGGCGACGGTAGCGTTTCGCGCCGACGATACGCTCGTTCTCTACTCCGAGGGTGGAGCGCACGCGGCGCAGGCGTGGGTTTTTCTTCGCGCGTTAGGCTACCGCAACGTCTACTTTCTGCGCGGAGGTCTCTACGAGTGGTTGGAACAGGTCATGAATCCGACGCTCGCTGACACCACGGCTGCCGGTCGAGAC
>DATEPP010000635.1:0-6406 GCA_035273165.1 Gemmatimonadaceae bacterium | reverse complement strand
GAGCCGCGATCGGTGCTCAGCGGCTCGGCCCAGCGCGTTCCCTCCATCGTGAAGCCGGTCGTGCACATCTCAGGAAGCACGACGAGCCGTGCATGGAGGCGTGCCGCCCCGGCAATGACCTCGTGCGCGCGCCGCACCGACGTGGCGGGATCATGCCAGCCCGTGTCGTACTCGCCGAGCGCCGCGCGGAGCGGCGTGCCGGCGGCAGCGGTCGTACCGGATTCGGTCGCGGGGAATTCCGGCACCTGCATCTCCTGGTCGAAGAAGCCTCGAATCGGTTCGAACTTCGCCGGCGAGTAACAACGGGAGCGCGCGCAACGCGCGCGCGACTTCAAATAAGCTTGCTGCGAGCGCCAGCGAGCAGCGCCTTCCGCCCCAGTTGCTGCGCGGCGCGCTGCGCGCGCGGCGCAGCAACTGGGGCGGGAGGACTCGAACCTCCAACTTCCCGATTAACAGTCGGGCGGTCTGCCAATTGACCTACACCCCAAAACGTCTATCGACCAGCGACAAATAAAAACCCGCCGGATGCGGCTCCGCGGGCGTATGATCGCGAGCTTACGCGCCCGTCGCGCCCCTGTCAAGCTTTCTTAGTGGCACTTAACGCCAAACGATTCATTCGTCAAACATGTACTGCAAGATGAGCAGCCGTGTGGCGGACAGTGCGCCGGCTGCGTTCGCTCGCCGCTCGCCGTTGGCGTGCCTAACGGTCAGCGTGCAGTCACGTGTTCACCATCTGACGAACTGTCTCAACATGCCAACGACCTCGAATCGCTCGCTCCCCGCCGGTATCAGCCGCATCGACCAGGAAACCTCGCGTACGCACGGTTACTTCGTGCGCGTTGGCTACCGCAAGACGACGAAAGGGTGGCGCCCGAAAGCGAGTGCCTTCTTCGGCGACGCCAGTCACGGCGGCAAGGGCTCCGCACTCCGCGCCGCCGAGAAGTGGTTGAAGCAAAACAAGACAACGACCCGGGCGAAGGCTAGAGCGCGTTAGCTGCGTGGCGCGTGGTGCGTGGCGCGCCACGCACCACGCGTCACTCACAGCGCAGGGGCACGGGGATGCTCCCCGTCCCGCGGAGAGTGAACGCCGCCGACTGCACATCGCGCGAGTTCGGGCCGACGTACACATGAAACGTCCCCGGCTCCGCGACACGACGCATCGCGAGATCGTAGAACGCGAAATCCTTCACGCTCAACCAGAAGTTGATCGTCCGGCGCTCCCCGGGCGCTAGCGTCACACGCTGAAAGCCGCGGAGCTGGATAACGGGACGCGTCACACTCCCCACATCGTCCCTCACGTAGAGCTGGACCACCTCGTCTCCGGCCCGGCTTCCCGTGTTCGTCACGTCCACCGCGACGCGGAGCGAGTCTGTCGCCCGGATCGTCGTCGCGCTCAACCGCGGCGCGCCGACCGTGAACGTGGTATAGCTCATCCCGAAGCCGAACGGATAGAGTGGCGTGAACGGGATGTCCCAGTACTTCGACGTCCACTTTACTGCCGGATCGGGCGGGCGGCCCGTGTTCTTGTGATCGTAGTAGATCGGCACCTGGCCGACGGCGCGCGGAGTCGTCACCGGCATCTTCCCGCCCGGATTCGCATCGCCGAACAACACGTCAGCAATCCCGTTCCCGGCCTCGACGCCAAGGAACCACGTCTCGAGAATTGCCGGCATCGTCTCCTGCAGACGTTCGATCGAGAGCGGACGGCCGTTCATGAGCACGACGACGATGGGCTTGCCGGTCGCGTGCAGCGCGTCCGCCAGCTGCTGCTGGGCGCCGGGCAGGTCGAGCGTCGACCGGCTCTCCGCTTCGGCGCTCATGTCGGCCGTCTCACCGATGACCAGAACGACCGCGTCCGCCGCACGAGCGACGCGGACCGCTTCGGCGATCCCGGCGGTGTCATTGCTCGTGGGGCTCGCGCCCGCCGCATAAGTCACCGTCGTCCTCGGCGACACCGCGCGACGGATGCCGTCGAGCACTGGCACGGCGTCTTCCTTTCGACCGAGCGCGCCCCAATTGCCGAGGACGACGTTCGAGTCCGCCCCGAGCGTACCGATGACGGCCAGGGTGCCCAGGTCCTTTCGGAGCGGCAGTGTGGACTGCTCGTTCTTGAGGAGCACGATCGAGCGGCGCGCTGCCTCACGAGCGGCGGCGCGGCTCGCGGGCGTGAGCATCGCGGTGCGCTCACGCGCCGCGTCGCGCCGCCCGTACGGGTCCTTGAACAGCCCTAGGCGATACTTGAATCGCAGCACCCGCCTGACCGCTTCGTCGATGTCAGCCTGTCGCGCGCGACCAGCCGCCACTGACGCGGCGAGCTTCCGGACGTACAGCTCACTCACCATGTCCATGTCGACGCCCGCATGGATGCCCAGCTCGGCCGCCTGACTGCTGTCGGCGGCGACGCCGTGATTGATGAGCTCCCAGATACCGGTGTAATCACTTACGACCATCCCGTCGTACTTCCACTCGTCGCGCAGGATGTCGGTGAGGAGATGCCGATTGGCGTGCGACGGCACGCCGGCGATCTCGTTGAACGACGCCATGAATGTCGCCGCCCCCGCGCACGCGGCACCGTAGAAGGGCGGCAGGTAGACGTCGCGCAGCGTTCGCTCCGAGACGTCGGCGACGTTGTAGTCACGTCCTCCTTCCGCTGCGCCGTAAGCCGCGAAGTGCTTGGCCGTCGCGGCAATTGCGTTGGACGCGGTCAGATCGTTCCCCTGAAATCCGCGAACGCGTGCCGCGGCGAACAGGGTTCCGAGATATCGGTCCTCGCCGGCTCCCTCGACGATGCGGCCCCAGCGCGGATCGCGCGCGATGTCGACCATCGGAGCGAACGTCCAGTCGATTCCCGCGGCCGACGCCTCGGTCGCGGCGATGCGCGCCGCGCGCTCGGCCAGTGACGGGTCGAAGCTGGCGGCCTCGCCTAACGGGACGGGAAAGACCGTGCGAAAGCCATGAATCACGTCGAGCCCGAAGACGAGCGGGATGTGCAGACGCGTCTCCTCGACGGCGATGCGTTGCAGCACGCGCGTCGTGTCCGCCCCAACGACGTTGAGAAAGGAGCCGATGCCGCCGCGGCGGAGCTGCGCGAGTCGCATGGCTCGCTCGCCCCCTCCGGGGCCCGTCGCATCCCCCGCGCCCGTAGGTTGATTGAGCTGCCCGAGCTTCTCGGCGAGCGTCATTCGAGCGAGGATCGAGTCGACGAAGCGCGTCTCCGCGGCGCGATTCGTTAGGCGCGCCGCCTGTTGGGCGTCAACGGTGCCGGCGGAGGCGACGGCGAGCGCGATCAGCGCGGTGCGGGCGCGGAGCGACCACGATATGCTCATGAGCGAATCATTTCAGGTGTGGTACCACCACCGCCGTCGTGCACTCAGCGCGCTCGACGATCGATGCCGTTCCCTGTCCGAAGAAGAGCGGTTGCGCGAGCATCTTATTCTCGCCCCCCAGCACCAGCAAGTCGATGTCGTCCGTGCGGGAAACGTCGAGAATCGTTCCGCCCGGGTCCCCGCTCGCAAGCACGCGCACCTCGAACGAGACGCCACTCGCGGCGGCGATCGGCTCGAAGCTCTGATGGATGTGCGCGGTGATCTGGTCATCGAGCGCGCGGCCGGGTGCATGCGCTTCCCGCGCCTCGGGCGCGACGAGCGTTCCCGTTGTCACACGCGTCTCATTGAGCACGTGGAGGATCGTGATTCGTGATCCCGCCGACGCGCCGTACACGAACGCAAATTCCGCCGCCGCGCGCGAGAACACGCTGCCGTCGTGCGGCACGAGAATCCGCCCGAAGCAATCCGGTGGCAGAGCGGCGCCGGCACGCACGATGACGGTCGGCATCCGCACACCGGGTACGATCCGCGACAGTAGTGATGCCGCCACGAGGTGATGCGGCGACGCGCCGATCATCAGCAGATCATAATCGCGACCCGATTCGCTGATGATCTGCTCCGCCGGGTCGGCCGCGGCAACTCGCTTTGTCGAGAAGAGGCGCGCTTGGTCGCCCAGTCGTTTCGCCGCTCGCTCCAGGTGCTGCTCGATGCCCCGGCCGGCGAGAGAGCGCCGCCGTCCGACGAGCAGATCACGAAAGCGCGAGCGCTGCACGCGCTCGATGTAGAGCGCGGTGAGCCCACCGCCGCGGGCGCTGACGATCGGCGCGGCGAGCGCCATGATCGCCTCCGCATTCGGGCCGCCCGCGGTCGGCGCGAGAATGCGAATCGGGCCGGTCGGGAGAAGACGAGCCTGCGTGTCGTCCTCGAGCCGCCGCCGCTCTTCGGCGGTGATCGTCAGCTTTGGAACGACGAGCCGCAGCAGAATCGGCGCGACGAACGACGTCACCACGGCGAGAAGCACGATCGTGGAGTACATCTCCGCCGTCAGCAGGCCGAGCGAGAGACCGATGAGCGCGACGACGAGTCCCATCGCGCCGCGCGCGTTCATCCCGAAGCCGACGGCGAGCGATTCCCAGTGATTCAATCCGCCGAGCCGTCCGCCGGCGTAGCAGCCGACGAGCTTGCCGAGGAGTGCCAGGCCGATGACGATCGCGGGCAACTCCCACGTCGAGAGTGCCCAGAGATCGACCTTGAGCCCCACGAAGGCGAAGAAGATCGGCGACAGCGCCGACAGGACGAACGTCTCGATCGAGTGGAGTGACGACGCGCGGACGCGTGGCACCTGTCGGACGAGCAGTCCCATCACGAACGCGCCGAACACGGCGTGGACGCCAATCGCCTCTGTCGCCGCCGCGCTGAGAAAGGTGAAAACGAGGATCAGCGTGACGTCCGCACCGGCGAGCTGCACGCGCTCGTTCGTGAATGCCAGGAGCCGCGTGAAGACGGGGTAGACGACGTAGCGCATCGCCAGCGCGTAAAGCACCACGCCGCCGAGCGTGAACGCGAGCTTCGAAGCGGAGAACACGCCCGCTGACGCGATGCCGGCGATGATCGACAGAACGAGCCACCCAGTCGTGTCATCGAGCACGCCAGCCGAGAGGATGACGACACCGATGTTGCGGCGGATGAGCTTGAGATCGATGAGAATCTTCGCGACCACGGGCATCGCCGTGATCGCGAGCGCCGTGGCGAGGAAGGCGGCGAAGAGGGGCCGCGTGCCGGGGCTCGTCAGCATCGTCTCGGGCATGAGCGCGCCGAGAACGCCGCCAAAGGTGAAGTTCACGAGCATGCCGCCTAACGAGACGAAGAGTGACGACCGCCCGAGCGACCGCATCACCGTCACGTCCGCCTCGATGCCCGTGAGGAGGAGCAGCAGCACCATGCCGAGCCAGGAGACGACCTCGAGCAGGTGAAACTGGCGCGTGCTCTGCGGAAAGACGGCGAGCGCGAGCTGCGGCAGGTAGTGCCCGAGAATGGTCGGGCCGAGGACGATGCCCGCTATCAACTCACCGATCACCGCCGGCTGCTCGAGCCGCCGCATCACCTCCGACAGCACGCGCGCCAGCGCGAGCAGGCCGGCGAGCTGCAGCAGCAGCACGCGGATGGCATGCCCGGAGATGGGTTCGAGCGCGGTGGGATCCATGTCGAGGGAGTCTACCCTCGGGACCCGTTAGGTTGCAGCGTCCTCCGACTCGCTGCTCTGGCGGAGCGGCACGACGCGCACGGCGGTGCCATAACAGAGCACCTCGGAGACGCCCTGCATGATCTCCGTCGCGTCGTAGCGCAGCGCAATGAGCGCGTTCGCACCGAGCTCCTTCGCGTGCGTGATCGCGAGATCGAACGCCGCGGCACGCGTCTGCTCACACAGGTCGGTGAGAAGCGAGATGTTGCCGCCTCGTATCTGCTGCAGCACGGCGCCAAAGGTCCCGAAGATCGAGCGCGACCGAACCGTGATCCCGCGCACGACACCGTATCGCTCCATGATCCGGTAGTCGGGGAGGTTGTTTTCGGTTGTCGTGAGGAATGTAGGGGCGGGTCGCATGCTGGTGGCTGGTGGCTGGTGGCTGGTGACTAGTGGTTGGTGGCGAGTGGCGAGTGGCGAGTGAAAATGGGAAACGCCGGCGCTCCGCGCCGGCCCTCCGAATTCACCAACCACCAGTCACTAGCCACCAGCCACTCATCGGGTCCCGCTCGAAGTGGCCTGCGCTCCAGCGCCATGATCCCAGACGAAGCGATGGAAGAAATCTCCCATCTTGTCGAAGGTGTCGACCCACCGCGCGTGTAGCAGCGACTCGTGGGTGTCGTCCGGAATCACCGTCAGCTCGTAGTATACGTTGTGCGCGCGGAGCAGCTGCACCAGACCCACCATCTGCGCGAAGTCGACGTTGCGGTCGTCGTCGCCCTGCACGAGAAACACCGGCGACTTCCACTTGTCGATTGCCGAGATCGCCGATGATTGATAGGACATCGCGGTCGTGTCGAGCGAGTTGCCATAGAGGTGCACGCCCGCGAGATCCCCT
>DATEPP010000634.1:0-33608 GCA_035273165.1 Gemmatimonadaceae bacterium | reverse complement strand
TTGGTGGACTGAAATCGCGGAATCGCCATCGCGGCAAGAATGCCGATGACGACCACCACGATGAGCAGTTCGACGAGAGTGAATCCCGTGCGTGGGCGAGACATTGGGATCAGGGCAGGACTTCCGATGATTGTCGAGGTGACCAGCGGCTGCTCTTTGAAGGGCAATGGAGAGGCCGCCACAATTAATACGCCTTAACCCCTTCACTCGTAAAAACATCGCTTCCTTGGGGGCAAACGGATGCGCGGTTGGGACGGGAGGAAACGCCATTCCCCTTGCACAATGCAACGGGGGGCTTGGTGAGGACCCATATCATGAGCGGTGAGACGAACAGCGTTTACGAGAGCTTCGTCTCGAGCCAGTTTTCGCCTTCGCCGAGATCGACGACGAGTGGAACCGACAGTCGCGCGGCGTTTTCCATCTCGTGTTTCACGAGCGTCATCAGCTCATCGCGCTCAGGGCCCGGTACTTCGAAGACCAGCTCGTCGTGGACCTGAAGCAGCATGCGACTGTTCATTTCGCGGGCGCGCAAAGCGCCGTCGATTCTGATCATGGCAATCTTGATCAGGTCCGCGGCTGAACCCTGAATGGGTGAATTCGCCGCCGTGCGCTCTCCGAACGCGCGAATGTTGAAGTTGCGATCGCGCAACTCTGGGATGTAGCGACGCCGGCCAAAGATGGTCTGGACGTACCCGTGCTCACGTGCGAACTCCACCATCGAATCCAGATACGTGCGAACGCCCTGGAAGCGCTCGAAATAACGATCGATGAACGCGCGCGCTTCGGCATGGGCGATCTTGAGCTGGCGTGACAGGGCATGAGGCCCCTGGCCATAGATCGTCGCGAAATTGATTGTCTTGGCGCGCGCCCGCATCTCCGACGTCACGCTATCGACGGGAACATCGAAGATGAGTGCCGCTGTCTGGCGGTGGATGTCGCCGCCGGTCTGGAATGCCTGGACGAACGCAGCGTCGTTCGACAGATGGGCAAGTAGTCTGAGCTCGATCTGCGAGTAATCAGCGGCGACGAGAAGCCAACCTCGGCGTGGGATGAAGCCGCGACGGATGTCGCGACCGAGCTCCCGCCGGATTGGAATGTTTTGCAAGTTCGGATCGCTGGACGACAGGCGTCCAGTCGCCGCGACAGTCTGGCTGAACGAGGTATGCAGTCTGCCCGTGCGCGGATTGACATACGCAGGCAATGCATCGATGTAGGTGCTCTCGAGCTTCGCGAGCTCTCGATACTCCATCAGCAACGACGGCAGCGTATGTCCCTCATCGGCGAGTTGCTGGAGCACGCTCGCATCCGTCGACGGACCAGTTGACGTCTTCTTGAGAACGGGCAGACCGAGCGTGTCAAAGAGAATTTCGCGCAGCTTCGGATTCGAATTGATGTTGAACTCCTGCCCGGCCTCCGAATAGATCTCCTGCTCCACACGCCGCCGCTCGCGCTCGAAACGCTCTTTGAGCGCACGGAACCAGGCGACGTCTATGGCGACTCCTGTCCACTCCATCTCGGCGAGAACCGAGACGAGCGGCATCTCGACGTCGCGAAAGAGCCGCGCCAGCTGCAGCATTTCCATCTGCGGCTCGAAGAGACCCCGCAATTGCCAGGTGAAGTCAGCATCCTCGCACGAGTAGTCCCGTGCGCATTCGACCGGGATCTGATCGTACGGGATCATTTCCTTCCCTCGACCACAGAGCTCGGCGAAGGTCGTCATCTTGTGGCCGAGGAACTCCAGTGCGAGCAGGTCGAGGCCGTGTGACCGGCGACCCGGATCGAGGACGTAGCTGGCGACCATGGTGTCGAAGTCGAGGCCGCGCAGATCGATTCCCGCGCCGCGGAGCACGAGAAGGTCGAACTTGGCATTCTGCAGGGTCTTCGAGATAGTCGGATCCTCGAGCAGCGCGCGAAGTGGCGCCATCGCGGGATCCGAAATTGGCGGCAGGTTCCGCACACGCTGCCGGCCCGCACCCGCCAGCGCGCGGGCCGCGATGCTCGACGGCTCCGATTTTACAACGGCGCGTTTCCTGGCCGGTTTCTTCTTCGCCAGTGTCTCGTCGTCCCGCTTCTCTTCCGCTCCCAGCTCACCCGTCACGTCACCTAACGCGAGTGTGCCCTGCGGCTCTTCCCATTCGCGGTGACCGAACGAGAGGTAGTAAGCCTCGCCGGGGGCAAGCGCGATCGACATACCGACAAGCGTCGCCCGGAGCGGGTCCATTTCCGTGGGCGAGGTCGGATCGATGACGACCTGTGTGTCGAGCGCAACGTGCGGTGCTTTTCGCGCGCGCGCGATCACTTTCTGCAGCGCAGAAAAGCTATCGACGGTGACGTACGTCGTGACCGGACGGTCTTGCACCGCCTCCGGAGCAGCAGGTGCCGCGATGTCTTTGGCGAGCGTATGAAACTCGAGCTCGACGAAGAGCGAGCGCAGTCGCTCGCGATCGGGCTCCGTGATGCGCATTTTTTCGAGATCCAGCGTCACGTCGACGTCGTCTCGGATGGTTACCAACTGTTTGCTGAGACGCGCCGCGTCCGCTTGTTCGAGAAGAGCCTCGCGCGGGCGCTTCTTCTGGATCTCCGTGACATGGGCGAGGATGTTGTCGAGTGACCCGTAGCTGTTCACCAGCTCCTGGGCCGTCTTCTCACCGATCCCGCGGACTCCGGGCACGTTGTCGGAGCTGTCGCCGACGAGAGCGAGATAGTCGGTGACCAGAGCAGGGGGAACGCCGAGCCGCTCACCTCCATTCTCGACGCCGACCCATTGCTCCTCGACACTCGCAGGGCCGCCGCGTCCCGGATTGAGTAGCCAGACTCCTGGCCTTACGAGCTGTTGGAAGTCCTTGTCGCCAGAGACGACTACAACGTTGAGCCCTTCGGCGACCGCCTTGCCGGCGAGAGTGCCGATCACGTCGTCCGCTTCGTAGCCTCGAACGGAGATGATAGGAACGCGGTACGCCTCGAGGAGCTGGCAGATGCGCTCCATGCCCCGATCGAAGTCGGACTGCAGCTCGTCGGTGAGCTTCTCACGGGTGGCTTTGTATCCGGCGTACGTCTCATGCCGGAAGGAAAGGCCCGAGTCATGTACCCAGCCGAGGTACTCCGGCTTGTGCGCCGTGAGCAGCCGATTGAGGAAGTTCACAATTCCCCAAGCGGCGGAGGTGTTCTCGCCGTGACTGGTAGTAAGAGGCCTCGAGATGAGGGCGAAGAAAGCGCGGTAGATCAGCGCATAGCCGTCGACGAGGAACAACCGCGGCGCGGCTGGCAGTGTGACGGCGTGCGTCTCGAGCGTGGTGGACGGTGCAGACACGATAAGAATGAGGGCGACCGAAGATCGGAGGCGACGTCCAGAACGGTACCGTCGGTCTCACTCATGGAAGCTAAACGGAGGACGCCGGTCCCTGAACGCAGCACCGCCTGCCGTATGGCGCGGCAGGCGGTAGCAGGAACGTGCCTCGGAGGAGTGGCGGATCAGACGCGAGTTACGTTCGCGGCGTGCAGCCCTTTGTCTCCGGTCCGAATCTCGAACTCGACTTCCTGGCCCTCGGCAAGCGTCTTGAACCCGTCCATCTGAATTGCGGAGAAGTGAACAAACACATCTTCGCCGCCCTCTTGTTCAATGAAGCCGTAACCTTTCGCATCATTGAACCATTTCACCTTCCCTCTAGCCATTCGGGCTGCCTCCTACGAGGTGAATCGATCCTGCACTGCGTGGTGCCGGGCAAGTCAGCCGACTTGCGGGGCCCTATATAGGCTTGGGGTACCCTTTTGTCAAGTCGTGTCATTGCTACGGGTTAGGTTCGGGCCCCAAGCTGAACGGCCGGCGCGCGTGTGAGGACAGTCGTTAGGCGCCGTCTGCAGGGGACCGCAGAGAAATGCTGTGCATGACCCAACACGGCGCCTGGCCACCGACGACGCGCGTCAATTGCCGGGCCGAGCAGTCGTTCGAGGCTGAGGAAGCGTCGCTTGCCCCGCTCTGGAGGCACCATTAGGTTCGCCGCGTGCCTCGCGAAAACCTCGTCGGCCAAGTCATCGCCGGCTATACGCTGCAGAGTGAGATCGGCGAAGGCGGGACGTCGGCGGTTTTCAAAGCCCAACACGCCGCCCACGGCACCGTCGCCGTCAAGGTGCTGCGCGAAAAGCTTCGCCAGGATCGAACTGCGGTTGCTCGCTTTCTTCGCGAGGCGCGCTATGGCGAGCGGGTGAAGCATCCGAACGTGGTGCGCACTATCGAGATCGGGGAAGCGTCAACTGGCATGCACTTCCTCGCCATCGAATGGGCCGACGGCGAGCTCCTCGAGAAATACGCCAAGCGTCAGGGCCCGCTACCGCCCGACGAGGTTGCTGCGATCGTCACTCAGATCGCGGACGCGGTCCACGCGGCGCACGCGGTCGGCATCGTGCACCGCGATCTCAAGCCGGAAAACGTCATGTACAATCCGGCGACCCGTCAGGTGAAGCTGCTTGACTTCGGGATTGCGACGGACACCGACATGGCGCCGGAGGAGCGACTGACGCGCGCCGGATTCTTTGTCGGAACGTTGATGTACGTTGCGCCCGAGGCGCTTTCCGGCGAGCTGGTTGGCCCGTCCGCCGACCAGTATAGCCTGGCGACGATCGCGTATTTCCTCCTCACAGGCTGCCTGCCGTTCACGGCGAAAACGCCGCGCGAGATGTTCTCTCAGCTCCTCTCGCAGCCTCCAATTCCGCTCAACCAGGCGCGGCCGGGACTTCGATTCTCATCCTCAGTCGAGTCGGTCGTTATGCGCGCGCTGAGCAAGGAACCGGGCAAGCGATATCCAGACGCGGTCTCCTTTGCAGCGGAACTCTCGAAGGCGCTCTCGAACCCGCAGGAGGACGAAGACGAGGAGGGGCTTCTCGCGAGGATGAAGTCTCTGTTTAGGAAGAAGTAAACCGCGCAACGCCGGTCACACCGTTGCGTTGCGGCGGGGCTAGGGCCTCGGTCGGCTCGAGCGGAATGTCGGCCGGGCTCACCGGTAGCCAGATCGTAAACGTCGAGCCCTTTCCTGGCTGGCTCTCCACAGAGATCTCACCGCCGAGGAGCCGCGCAAGCCGGCGCGAAATCGCCAGCCCGAGTCCCGTTCCGCGTTCCATCGAGTCACTGCGCGGACCAGCGTTCACCTGCTCGAATTCGTCGAAAATGCGCTCCTGATCGCTGGGCGAGATACCGATTCCGGTATCGATCACCTGCAGGGCGATCCATGTTTTTCGACGATCGGGCGAGCGATTGACGAGCGCGGAGTCCTCGGGAACTGAAACTCGCGCGGTGGCGGTTGTCGGCAGACCGGTGAGCTTTCCGCGCACGGCAATCCCACCGGCGGGCGTGTACTTGATCGCGTTGCCAATGAGGTTGACGAGAATCTGCCGTAGATGCGTCGGATCCGTGCGGACGCGAGGGAGCGAAGCGCCAACAGCAATCGAGAGATTCAGCCCGCGTTCCGTGATGAGTGGCTCGAGCTCGCTCACGACATTCAGGACGAACGGTCGAAGGACTATCGTTTCCGCATGAACCTCGAGGCGGCCGGCTGCGATCTTGGCGATATCCAGAACCTGGTCCACGAGATGACGCAAGTGCGTCGCCGAAGCGGCGATGCGCTCGACGGGGGGTGCTTGGCGCGACGAGAGCTCGCCGTACACGCCGTCACGCAGCAGGTCGACGAATCCCACGATTGCGTTTAGAGGAGTGCGCAACTCGTGCGAGACATTCGCGAGGAACTCACTCTTCATCCGGTTCGCCCGCAGCAGCTCACTCGACAGCCGCTCCAGTTCAGCGGATCGCTCGGCGACACGCAACGCCTGGCGTCGCTCGCGCAACACGCCTCCACCGAAGACCATCATCGCGACGAGACCAAGGGTCCAGAGCGTGATGCGAAGAATCTGGCTGCGTTGCGCGTGGCCAACGGAGAGCGACCACGCCGCACCAGGCAGCCGAAGTCTCGCGCTGCGCCAAGTGAGGCTCCCGACCTGATTGCGAGGCCCGACTGAGAGAACGGTATCTCTGCCCGAGACGAGAACGAGCCGTGCGCGCGTATCTGGTGTGGTGTCGAGCGCCGTGGCGAAGAGCCGATGGGCGTCGAATCGGGCGACAACGGCGCCTAACGAACGTCCTTCGCTCGACAACGGAACGGCGAGAATGACAGTGCTATCAGAAGCCGCCCTCAGCGCTGTCTCGCGGCCGATAGACAGCGCGCTCACGTCGGCCACCGGCGCGCCATAGATCACATGGCTCGCGGAGTCCACGACAGTAAGGTCGCGCAGGCCGGGCATGGTCGCCTGGAACGACGCAGCCAGCTTCTCTAATTGCGGCCGCTCACCCGTTCGCGCGAGGGGCGCTCGGAAGACAGTCATCGCCGTGGCCTGCTCGGCGACGACCGTTTCGAAGAGGCGCGACGATTCCAGCGCATCCACGGCGGCTGCTTCGCCGCTAGCCGACGAAAGCGCGCGGTCTGCCGTGACCAGCGCACCGACCATCAGGAGGAGGACCATGCCCAGCACGATCGAGAACATCCCCACGCCAGCGCGTGCTAACGAGGATGAAGACGTATTCACTCTTTCGGCCGTCCTCGGTTAATTGCTCGCGACAACGAAGGTGCCCGCTCTCGTCATCAACAGCCTCATGTCCGCATCCGACAAACAGAGACTCGTCTCGCTGCTGGCCGAGCGCTCGGCGCGCCGCGGCTCCTTCACCCTGGCTTCGGGGAAGCAATCGTCGTTATACATCGACGCGCGGTTGACCACAATGAGCCCGGATGGGTTGTCGCTCATCGGCCCTCTCGGGCTCGACGCAATTCGAAATGCACCATGGCCGGCGGATTCGGTGGGCGGGTTGACACTGGGCGCCGATCCAATCGCCTACGCAATCAGTTACGCGAGCGCCCCCACAGCGTCGCCAATTCGCGCCTTTACGGTACGGAAGGAAGCGAAAGCGCATGGTACGGGCAAGCTCATCGAAGGCCCATTTGCCGCTGGAGACCGCGTGGTAGTAGTCGAGGATGTCATCACGACCGGATCCTCGGCGGCGCGCGCGGTCGACGCGGTTCGCGCCGCGGGCGCAACCGTCCTTGGCGTTCTCGCTCTGGTCGATCGCGACGAAGGCGGGCGAGAGTTTCTCGAGGCGATGGGGCTCTCGGTGGTGAGCCTCGTGTCGGCAGCCGAGATCCTGGCTGTGAGTCCGTAACAGTCGAAGGAGCAATCTCGGGCCCCTTCGGCCGTCTCGGTGACTTCTGTGCGCCGGCTGCGTCCCAATTCGGATGGATGACCGGATCGAGACCGAGAGAGTGAAATGCAGCAGCTGCCCGATCAAATGCAGCGTTTCCGAGAGGACGAGGAGCACGAGAAGGACCTGGTGACCTTCCGGCTGGGTTCGCGCCGCCGATTCCGAGCGACCGCGATTCTCGGCGCTGCGGCCATCGTTGCCGCGTTTCTCCACGTCAGCGAGGCGCGGCCCATCGTGGCCGTCGGCGTAACGCTCGGCATCATGATCGTGAACTTCCTGCTGACGCGATTCACCACCCGAGCCGAAACTCACCGTCCATGGCATCGGTATGCGTTTGCGACGCTGGACGTCTTTCTTGTCAGCACCGTGGTGATGTCGTTCGGCAACGAAGCGCTCGTCGTTCTCTACTTCCTGATCGTGGTCCCGTATTCGTTCGATCGCGGGCGCTCACTCGGCCAGTACACGGCCATTCTGTCGACGGCGGCTTTCCTGGGTTCGAGCTGGCTGTTCGCGCTCATGAATCCGACGGTCGCGACGCGGCCGCTCTGGACCGCGGCTTCGGGTGGTCTCTTGCTGGTCATCTCCTGGCAGATCGTTCCGATAGCGTCGAAGCTAATCCGGCGGATTCGAGCGACGCGCGAGCACATCAGCGACGCGGAGCTCGGCAATCTCGCCGCACGAGCGGAGAGTCGTTATGCGGACGAGCTCGGGTTCCTGCAACGGAGCTTCAATCGCATGCTCGAGCAGCTCGGATCGCTCATCGGCACGATGCAACGCGAGGCAGAGGAGGTTGCGGCGGCGGCCGAGCAATTGGCAGGCGCGACTCACGGGCTCAACGCGGCGGGCACTGGTTTCGCCAACACGGCCCAGAGTCTCACGGTACAGATCGATCGCCAGCGTGCATACGCGACGACAGGCAAAGAGAAGACGGCTGAGGTGCTGGCAGCCGCCGATCGATTGCGCGTCCGCGCGGAAGAAGCGGAGCAGGACGCGGTCGTGCTCGTGGAGACGGCGCAGCGAAGTCGGGACGCCGTGGCGCGCGCGTCGGACACACTGATCGCGATCGGTGAGCGAGTGCGGACGGCGTCCGGGACGGTGAGCGGCCTTGGCGTGGCGTCGGAGCGGGTCGGCGATTTCGTGGAGGCCGTCTCGCGTATCGCTCGGCAGACGAATTTGCTCGCGCTCAACGCCGCGATCGAAGCCGCGCGAGCCGGCGAGCACGGTCGCGGCTTCGCCGTGGTGGCAGAGGAGGTACGAAAGCTGGCAGAGGAGAGTGGTCGTGCGGCGAAGGAGATCGCCGCGACGATCGCTGACGTCCGAGAGAACATCGCCGTTGCCGTGCAGTCGATGACCGAGGGCGAGCGGGAGGTGCATGGCGTGGGCGAGATCGCCAACGAAGCCAACACCGCACTCAGCACGTTGCTCACGGGTATCGGTCGCATCGCGGAGCTCATTGCCGACGTGACAACCGTTTCGCGCGAGCAGAGCACGACGATGCATCAGCTGGCGGAGATGATCGATGGCGTCGAAGGAGTGTCTGACGAGGCCGCAGTACAGGCGCGCGACGCATCGGACGCAGCGACGCGCCAGATGCGTGCGTTAGAAGGGCTCGCGGACACATCGCGCAGCCTCGCCTCACTGGCCGAGCGCCTCCGTCGATCGACGGGACGGTTCACCGTTTCAACACTTCCCGCATCCCACGCCGCCACGCCACCGCCTAACGACAACGCCGCCGAGAGTCGGGACCGGCTCAAGGCGGGGACGTTCGCGAGTGCGCCCGTGCGCTCGCTGACAACGGCTTGAGCCGCCGGAGCGCGTCCGCGTAAGGAAGCACGAGCGATTCGCGGAAGTGCAGTAACATGGTCGCGCCATCATACCGGCGCCGAAACTGCACGGCCGTCATGCCGAGCACCGAGCGAACATGGCGACCGAAACTCTGCGGCGACGAATAGTCCAGGTGGTTCGCGATGTTCGCGACGGAGAACCCTGGATTCTCGAAGAGTCGCGCCGCGCGCACCAAGCGAGCGACGGCGAGGTACCGCTTCGGTGCGGGAAGGCGGGCGCGAAAGAATCTGCTCATCAGCGTACTTGGCAATACACCCAGGTACTCCGAGAACGCGCGCACCGTGATGACGTGCGGTGGCGCGGTGAACAGGGCCTCAAAGAAGCGCCAGCAATCGTGATTCGCTCCGGTCAGGTCAACGGCCAACTCGCTCAGAGCACGGCGCTGCATGCTGTCGACCTGAGTCCCGAGCAGCAGAGTACGGAGCTCACGCCACCCTGCAGGCTCCCGCACGTCGACCAGCTGACGAACGCCGCTCTGGCCGAGGAGCAGCATCTGCCGCGGGGTGCCAGGCTCGATCTGGGAGAGCAGGGCGACCGTGGGAACCCGCGGGAACTCGCGCACCATCATCTCCACGCCTGCCCGCGACGATTGATCGCACCGCGCCACGGAGACGAGCACCGCCGCGGCGCGGTTCGCTTTGATGTCCTTGACGACGTCATCGACGCTGTCACGATGCAATGCATGGTACGAGCCCTCACCGGCGGCGTCGACGCGAAGGCGTTCGGCGGGAGTGAGTACGGTGGAGACTGCTGCGAGGGATGACGTAAGAGATCGCTCAAGCATGGGGCGCTGCCTCGGCATTTCAACGGTGCGCGGCGCCGGCATCGGCGAGGTCAGCGATCCTAACGGGGGCAAGTCATGGATGCGTCATGCGAGGACAGCAACAGCCACTTGGGAAACCTAACGATGCGGGGCGAAACGAATCGCTGATTGCTCGAGTTGGGCCGGGCGGTGCGCGTCGGTTATCTTTCGTAACGGCGAGATGCTCGAGGCACGTGCCGCGGCGTTTCGTGCAGGCGGAGTTGAAGTGCATGGCTGGACGGTCGCGTCGGAGGTGTTCGTCACCTTCCGCCGAGGAAAGTCCGGGCTCCATGGGCAGACTGCCAGGTAACGCCTGGGCGCGGCAGCCGCATCGCGCGCTGCTGCGACGGACAGTGCCACAGAAAACACACCGCCGACGCGGTGGAGCGATCCATCACGGGTAAGGGTGAAAAGGTGGGGTAAGAGCCCACCGCGCGACTGGCAACAGTCGTGGCAGGGTAAACCCCAGTCGGAGCAAGGCCAAATAGGCAGTGAGAGGTGCCCACCTCGATCAAGACACTGCGGGTAGGCTGCTAGAGGGCACGAGCGATCGTGCTCCGAGAGGAATGACCGTCAGAGCGCGTCAGCGCTCGACAGAACCCGGCTTACAGGCCATGCATGGAACACGGGGTGCTAAGCGACATCCGCTTAGCACCCCGTGTTCCGCTGCGCCCTCGCTCGCTGGCGCTCGCGAGACGCTTATTTGGAGTCGCGCGCGGTGCGCGCGCTCCCGTTCGTACTCGCCCACAAGCGAGTCAGTCCAGCAGGCGCAGGGGCATAACGAGGCAGAGGTAGCTCGCAGGATCGGACCATCCTTCGGGCTCGAGCGTCGCGGCGCGTTCCGGCGCCTTGAACGTGAGCTTCACTTCCTCCGTCGGGATGTAGCGCAGAATCTCCAGCAGATAGTTCGCGTTGAACCCGATGTCGAGCGGGTCCCCGGTGAAGCGGATGGGGAGCTCGTCCGTCGCTTCGCCGAGATCCGGCGTCTGCACGCTGAATCGGACCAGCGCGGCATTGAAGGAGAGCCGGATACGGTGAGTCTGGTCCGACGCGATGACGGACATTCGCCGTAACGCGCTCGTGAGGGCGGCGCGATCACAGACGGCAATCCGGTTATTATCACGCGGAATCACCTGATCGTACGGCGGGTACGGTCCCTCGATCAAACGCGTGAACACCGACGTGAACGGTGATCGGAAGCCGAGGTGGTTCTCCCCGCGCGCGATCTCAAGCTCCTCGTCCTCGGGAAAGAGACGCCGAACCTGCTCGAGGGCTTTGGGCGGTACGATCAGATCGCTCGAAGGCGCCGATGCTGTTTTGATGGGCAACTCCATCTTCGCCAGACGATGCCCGTTGGTCGCGACCATGCGCATCATCTCGGGACGAAGCTCCCAGAGCACGCCGTTGAGAATCGGTCTGCTCTCCTCGGTCGACACAGCGAAGGACGTGTGCGAGATGAGCTTCTGCAGCTCTCCCGAGCGGATCCGCCAGCTCTCGTTGAAGCGCACGGCAGGAAACGAGGGGAACTCGTCCTTCGGCAGGCCGAGGATCTTGAAGTGCGAACGTCCGCAATCGAGCGTGACGCGCTGCTCCCCTGCGGCGGCCATCTTCACGGGCGATGGCGGGAGCTCTCGCGCGATCTCGCTCAGCTTCTTCGCCGGAATCGTAATCGCGCCCGCTGCTTCGACGTCTGCAGCGACTTCGGTGCTCACCGCGATATCGAGATCTGTCCCCGACAGACGGATGCCGCGTTCGGTCGTCTCGACGAGGATGTTGGCGAGGACGGGGAGCGTGGTCTTCGCCGGAATTGTTGCTGTTACCGCGGTAAGACCTTCCTGCAGCTTTTCACGGGAGATCGTAAACCGCATCACCGCTCCTCTGATGTGCAAATCCGACGGAACTGCACTAGACCTTAAAGAGAGAGATATTCTAGCAGCCGTAGTAGAGCTGTGGAGCATGTGGAAAGCGGCTGCAACTTACATCATCTCAACCGCTTCGCATATAGGCGAGGCGTGTGAATATCCGTGGGTCGCGGAAATCCATCCAGAGTCGTGGGGAAGAACGCCGCCCCAATGTGGACGAGCGTCAGCTTTTCCCCATCAGCTGCGCAACTTTTCCAGTGCTGAATGGAGCCGTTTGACGCGTTCCCCGAAGCCCGGATCTTCAGCGACCATTTCGCCGACGCGTTCGAGGCTGTGAATGACCGTCGAATGATCGCGGCCGCCGAAGGCGGAGCCGATCTCGACGAGCTGCATGCCAAGTAGCTCACGCATGAGGTACATCGCAACCTGTCGAGGCACTGTGAGCGTCTTCGTGCGAGTCTTCGAGCGAAGGCCCTCTGCCGTCACGCCCCATTCGCGAGCTACGGCGTCCTGAATCGTCTGTGTGGTCAGGGAACTGCCGGAGCTACCACCGGCCTCGGAGCCACGCAGTTTGTCGCGCAAGGCCTCGCGGGCGAGATCCACGGTGATCTCGCGATGCTTCAGCGAGGCGTACGCAAGAAGCTTGATGATCGATCCTTCGAGCTCGCGCACGTTCGATCGAACGTTCTCGGCGATGAACCGGATGACGTCCTCCGGCATCGTCGTCTCGAGATGATCGAGCTCTGCTTTCTGCCGCAGGATGGCAATGCGATGCTCCAAGTCTGGCAGCTCGACGTCAGCCACCATCCCCCACTCGAAGCGGCTGACCAAGCGAGCCTCGAGACCGGGGATTTCCTTCGGCGGACGATCGCTCGTGAGAACGATTTGCCGGCCGGCTTCGTAAAGCGCGTTGAAGGTGTGGAAGAACTCCTCTTGAGTTGCTTCCTTCCCCTTCAGGAACTGCACATCATCCACGAGCAAAAGGTCGGTCTCACGGAAACGACGCCGAAACTGCTGTGTGGTTCGATTCTGGATCGATCCGACCAGCTCGTTCGTGAACTGCTCCGTGCCGATGAAGGTGATGCGCGTGTCGGGCTTGCGGGCGAGGAGCTCATGGGCGATCGCCTGCATGAGATGCGTTTTTCCGACGCCGGTATCCCCGTAGATGAAGAGAGGATTGTAGACCCGCGCCGGAGCTTGAGCGACCGCGTGCGCGGCGGCGGCGGCGAGCTCGTTCGACTTACCGATTACGAAATACCTGAAAGTGTACCGCTCGCTCAGTGGTGGCGTGTAGGTGCTGCGGTCCTGTCCCGTGCCAGGCTCCTTCTGGGCCGGCGGAGGGGCGACGAACAGGTCCATCTGTGGCCGTGCTTTCCGCTCTTCGTTGACGCGAAAGACGACCGAGAGGGGGTGGCCGAGCGCGACGGGAGCAAGGCTGGCGAGGAGCTCAGCGTGCTTCGACTCGTTCCAGTCGGCGGCGAACTGGTCAGGTGCGCCGACGTAGATCGTTCCCCCGTCCAGGGCCAGCGGCTCAGTTGGTTCGAGCCATGTTCTGAATGTCTGGTCTGGCAATTCCCGGCGTGCGCGCTCTAACAGACGCGACCAGGTTTCCTGCGGGGTGAGGGTCATGGCTGCGATGTGGAAAACCTGAGCGGGGGAGCGAAGCTAGACCGCTCGATCAGAAATTGCAATCGCCTGCAAACCGGCCGCTCCCCAGTGTGCGTTTTCCCTCGTGCGGCGGCTTGACCCAATGTCCGTGCGCCGAATAGCTTTAGCGGTCTGCGCCAAAAATTCTACAGTATCTTGGAGTTGCCATGGGCAAGCCCACCTATCGTCCCCGGAACAAGAGACGCATTCGCACGCATGGCTTTCGCGAGCGCATGTCGACCAAGTGGGGCCGCGAAGTACTCAGCCGACGCCGAAAGAAGGGACGCAAGCGCCTCACGGTGCAGCTCCCATCGAAGTACGCCGGCGCCTGAGCCGTCGTCGCGCGCGGACGAGCGCTTACACCGGCGGCATCGGCTGACCCGTGGAAGTGACCTGCGCGCCACGGTGCGAGACGGCAAGCGTCTCCGCACCTCTCACCTCGACCTGAGGGTCGTTCTTGCGACCGGCGCCGTGTCACGAATCGGTTTCATCGTTCCGAAGCACGGCCACTCGTCGGTGGAGCGTAACCGACTCAAACGGCGTCTGCGTGAGCTCAGCCGCCGTCGAGTTCTCGACGTGATGCGCAGTGTCGGGCCAGCGTCGGCTGCCGACCTCGTTATGCGCGCGCAGCCAGGCGCGTACCGCCTCGAATACGCTCAGCTGGTAGACGAGATCGAGATTCTGCGCTTGCGCTTGGAAAAGCTCCTTCGCGATGGCGAACGTCGTGCGGCTGAAGCAGCTGAACCGCCAAGCACGTAGGTCAGATTCGTGCGCACGCTCTTCATCCTCGCGGTACGCGGCTACCAGGTCAGTCTCGGGCAGCTCCTGCCGTCTTCCTGTCGTTATTTTCCCAGTTGCTCCGCGTACGCGATCGAGGCGATCAGCAAATACGGCGCGGCGCGCGGATCCTGGTTGGCGGCTCGTCGCATTGCCAGGTGCCACCCATTTCGGCCGGGCGGGTATGACCCCGTTCCCTAGTAGCCGGACGAGAGCCACTCGCCTGCATGGATAGACGAACTTTTTTGGCGCTTCTCCTCAGCGCACTCGTCATTGTCGTGACGCCGATCCTGTTTCACAGTTTCGGCCCGCGCCAATCTCCGCCGCTGGTCACGTCGCGCGATACTACCGCGACAGCATCAGCGCCGGCACCGCCGACGCCGATTGCCACTGCAGGTCAGCCAGCGGCTAAGCCGGCCCCGGCTGTCTCGCCACCGACGGTGCCCCCGCGTCCGCCGACCGACACCACCTCTGTCGACGCTGCCAAGGTCCGGTACGTGTTCTCGAGTGGAGGAGGGGCAGCACCGAAGTCGATTCAGCTCCTTAGCTACGCCAACCTGAGCGCGACTCCGCGAACGCCCGCGAGAGCAACACTGGCTGCGACCGCCACGGGCTCGGCGGCGCTTCCACTTCTCCGCTACCGACTGGTTCAGTCGACGGATACCGTCGCGCTGGACACGGTTGTCTTTCGCGCGGACCGCGACGCGAAAGGAATCACGTTCACGAGCGCGGGCACGCCCGCGGTGACGATTCGGTATCAGTTCGCCGATGAGGGTTATCTGGCGCACGTCTCCGGCGAGATCCGCTCGGAAGCTGCCGCCGCGTCTCCCGCGCAATTGCTCATCGACTTGCCACCGACACTGCACTCCCAGGAAGCGGACACACTCGATGATGAGCGTCACCTAGCATATGGCTACAAGGCACAGCACGAGGACGTAAAGAGCGTCGCGTTCGGGAAGCTCGACCCCGCTTTCGTGCGGACCGATAGCGGCCCGATGGAATGGGTCGCGGTGCGGAATAAGTATTTTCTCATCGCGCTCGTTGCGCCGACGCCGTCTTCCTCGTTTCTCGCGTTGCGAATGCAAGGCGGGCCACGTGTTGGGAAGCAGGCCCCCGTGGCCGCGGCAACGGCAATTCAGCCGGTGCAGAACGGCCGATTTGCCTTCGACCTCTACGCGGGCCCACAGTCCTGGCAGCAACTACGCGCGGTTGGCCACGATCTGGAGAACGTGAACCCGTACGGCGGCTGGATTCCCGGCGTTCAGCCGTTCGCGACCATCTGCATGCGCGTTCTTCTCTGGATGCGACAGACGTTCAACGTCTCCTACGGCTGGGTACTGATCATCTTCGGCGTCGCTGTCCGGCTGCTCCTCTGGCCGCTCAATCAGAGCGCCATGCGATCCAGTCTGAAGATGCAGCGTCTGCAACCCGAGCTCGCCGAGGTTCAGAAGCGATACAAGACCGATCCGGAGAAGCAGCGCGAAGCACTGGTCAAGTTGTATCAGCAGCATGGCATGAGTCCGTTCAGCCCGATCATGGGCTGTTTACCGATGCTGCTCCCGATGCCCGTCCTCTTCGCATTGTTCTTCGTTTTCCAGAATACGATCGAATTCCGAGGCGTGAGCTTCCTCTGGCTGCCGGATCTCTCGCTCCGCGATCCGCTGTACATCATGCCGCTCTTCATGGGCGTCTCGATGTTCGTCCTCTCGTGGATCGGCATGCGCGCGGCGCCGCCGAATCCGCAGACGAAGATGATGAGCTACATGATGCCGGCGGTCATGACGATGGTGCTCCTCAACTTCGCTTCTGGGTTGAACCTCTATTACGCGGTCCAGAACGTAGCGGCGCTGCCGCAGCAGTGGCTGCTGACGCGCGAGCGCATGAAGGCGGCGGTCCCGGCACCCGCACCAGCTCCGCCGCTACGAGGTCGACGGGCAACGACGTAGGCATCACACTCGGGGAGGAGGCCGGTGAAGGTTACCTACATCGGACACGCGACGTTACTGATCGAGATCGGCGCCGTTAGGCTTCTCACCGATCCAAACTTCGATCGCAAGCTCGGCGGCTTCCTCCCCCGCGTCACGCCGCCGGGAATCGCCATCGATCAGTTGCCCCGCCTCGACGCGCTGCTTCTCACGCACGCGCACGCGGATCATCTCTCCTTCGCCTCCCTCGACGCACTGCCGAGGGACATTCCGCTCTTTGCCCCTCCGGTGATTGCACGCTGGTTACGGCGGCGCGGATATCACCACGCCGAAGACCTCGCGCCTGGTGGCTTGTCGAGGGTAGGCCATGTCGCCATTCATGCCGCAGTCGCCACCCATCGTGGGAATCGCTACGGCTTCGATCGATGGCGAAGCGCGGCGAATATGTATCTGCTCGACGGCGGAACGGAGAGCTGCTTCTTCGCCGGTGACACGGCGCTGATGCCGGACACGCATCAGCTGGTAGAAGGACGCCTCGGCGCGACGGGCCGACAGCTGGACGTTGCCCTTCTTCCAATCGGCTACGCGCCATGGTGGAAACGGACCGGGTTTCGGCGTGGGCATCTCACGCACGACGACGCGTTGACTCTGTTCGAGCGGTTGAACGGGCGTGTGTTTGTTCCGTACCACTGGGGGACCTTTCACCACGTAACGGCTCGCGCGCACGACGCCATCAATCGGCTCGTGGAACGACTCGAGGCGCACCATCTGCGCGCTGCCGTTCGAATCCTCGAGCCGGGTGAGTCACTCGAACTGTCGCGAGGCGCGCAAGCCGGCGAGCAGCCGCGACGGCGGGCCGCGGATCGGGCATTCGGCGACGCGAGCGATGATGCCGCGAGTCGCGCGCAGACGAATCCACACCCACCACGATGATTCGGAGCGACGCGCCCGCGGCGGCAATTCCGGGCGCGGCGGACACGATCGTCGCGCCCGCGACGCCGCTCGGCCGCGGCGCGCTGAGCATCGTTAGGCTGAGCGGACCGCGGGCGCACGAGATCGCGCGCAGGGTCTGTGGGCGATTCCCGAGCGGGCCTCGACAGGCAGTGCTCACCGAAATGCACGAGACGACGGGAGCGACCCTGGATCAGGCCATCGTGCTGCGGTACGACGCGCCAGCGTCGTTCACCGGCGAGGACTGCGTCGAATTCTCGACGCACGGAGGCGTTCTCGTGCCGACGACCGTGGTTGCGGCACTCATCGCGGAGGGCGCGCGTCTCGCCGAACCGGGCGAATTCACGAGACGGGCACTTTTGAATGGCAAGCTCGACGTCCTCCAAGCGGAAGCGACGGCGGATCTGATCGCCGCCGGCTCGAGAGCGGCCCAACGAGCGGCCCTACATCAGCTGGACGGCAGTCTGTCGCGGCGCATCGCGGCCCTGCGCGACAGCGTGATCGAGATCGAGGCGCTCATCGCCTACGACATCGACTTCCCCGAGGAAGACGACGGACCCATATCGCCGGAGCGCATCCTGGCAGCGCTCGACGACCTCGAGGCGAGACTCAAGGCGCTCCTGGCGACGGCACGGAGTGGCGAGCTCGTTCGGGAAGGGGCTCTCGTGGTGCTGGCGGGCAAGCCTAACGTTGGGAAATCGTCACTCTTCAATGCGCTGCTAGGACGCAGTCGTGCGATCGTGACTCCCGTCCCCGGCACAACGCGAGATGCACTCGAGGCCGTAGTCGATGCGGAGCCGTGGCCGATTCGGCTCGTGGACACTGCCGGCTTGCGAGAGGCGACAGATCTCGTGGAGCAACTCGGGATCGAAGTGAGCGAATCGTACGTTCGTCGAGCGGCGCTCGTGCTCTGTTGCGGCGAGGATGCGGAATCGCTCCGCGAGGTCGTCGCCGCGGTGCGCCGAATCCTCGAACGCGACAGGCAGAGGGAGCCGTATCCTTTGATCCTCGTGCACACGAAGTGTGACCTCGAGCCTCCGATCGAACCGGAGTTGTCGGCGTTAGGCGCGGAGTTAGCCGCGGCGGCGTCGTTGGCGGCGAGCGCCGAGACGGGCAGTGGAATTCAGAGCTTGCTCAAGTCAATCGGCGACGTGCTGGGCCGTGAGGCCGGTACGCCGGAGCTGGACGCGCCGATGTTGACGCAGGCGCGGCACCGGGCTGGCGTCGCGCGGGCGCTCGCGGAGTTGCTCGATTTCCGTAGAGCCTGGCGTGACGAGGCGTTGCCCGCGACCGTCGCCGCCGTACATCTCCACGCCTCAGCCGAGGCGTTGCGCGACCTCATCGGCGGAATCGATACAGAGCAGATACTGGATGAGGTCTTCCGTCGCTTCTGTGTCGGGAAGTGAAGCGCCGCCTTACGAGGCCCGGCCCTCCTCGACGGTAACCTGCCTCCAGATCTCATCGGCGAGCCACTCCAGCCGGTCGCGAGCGTACGCGAGCTCGCTCGGCGCCAGTGTCGGCGCGTGATTGGAGAGATGGCGCGATAGCTGAATCAATTCGTCGAGCAGCTCGCGAAGGGCAACGTTCTGGCGCCGCTCGCGCGACGAATCAGGCACTGACAGCCGCGCTATACGCGTAGGCGGAGAGGTCAGCGGCGCTCGCCCGAATCGCCCAGGCGAGCCCGTGAGCATCGATGCCAGCCTCGCACATTCGCGCTCCGAGATAGTAGCCGCTGCGCTCGGGCAGGAGGTACCGGCCATCGACCGTGCGGGATTCATCGCTCATTCCACCGGACAGATAGCGTAAACGCAATCCGAGCGCGGCTCGGTCGAGGTCCGGGGCGACTGTGCGAGCGATCACGGGCTCGAGCTCACGGATCCGCGCGTACTGGCGGCGCTCATAACCGAAGTATTCCCAGGCGGCGTGGCCCGGACTGACGGCCCGTGACACATGGACAGCGAGCCCTTCGTTCATCAGGAGCTCCCGCAATGGAATGCGGCGACCAGTCTCCCAGTAAGAATACTCGCCGCCCGCGCTCGAAATGAACGCGCGAAGTTCGCTGTGGCTCGTTGGCGACGTGTAGCGCACCGCGTGCGCGTATTCGTGAGCGAGCCAGAGTGGGAGCAGCTCGGGATCGAGACCTAGCCCCTCGGTCTCTTCGTTAGCGACGCCGGTGAAGTGCTCCAAACAGACGAATGCGACGCCGCGCCCCGCGACCACGAGCTCGCCGGCGTTTGCCGCGCCGACACCGACCATGAGGACGACATCGACATCAACGTCCGTCGCCAGCGCGGCGGCGCACCGCTGATCGGCGTCGCGCGCGAGCGCCGCAACGTCGGTGCGCTCCAGTATCGCACGCAGATCCCGACGATCCGCGTGGACGGTAGCGTTTACAACATCTCTAAAGTGTGGCCCGTAGGGATCGACGACGTAGTTGTTCCAGTACGCCTCGAGCAACGGGCGATGCGCGGCGAAGTAGCGGTCGTAGGCGGCGGCGCGGTCGGTGCTATCGAGAACAGAGAAGAAGTCTGGCAGCAGGTTGATCAGCATCTCGACCAGAGCGCGGGAAGGCGGCGCGACGGCACGATGAACGCGGAATGATACCGATGGCTATGAGGGGGAACAAGACCACGTCATGGATGATTCTCCAGACGAGGAGGCGCACTCGAGTGGTTGCCGTGCATCACGCCGCCGAGGGTCGATCAAGCGTGACATGCGAAGAGTCGGGAAGGGCACGCGCAAGATGGCACGCTTCTTCCCTTTCATGCAGTCAGCAGCACGCTACACCATGGTTGGAGATGCACCATGACGACGCTACAGCAAATCGACCTGCAGTGCCCTATCTGCGAGAATCGCTTTCGATCGCAGGCAGTGGTGTCGACGAATTCCTTCGGTGGGAAGCGCACCGATTTTCACGAGCGAGCCGCGGGCACCCAGCCGCTGCCGTACTTGATTCACACGTGCAGCCGATGCGGGTACTCGGGATCGGAGCGTGATTTCACCGAAGATGCAGACGTCTCACCCGTGCTGAAGGAGCGCGTGTGGAACGAGCTGGCACCGGCGATTGCCACGGGTCCGGTGTCTGGGTCGGAGAAGTACGAGGCGGCGGCGAAAGTTGCCGACTGGCAAGGGATGGAGCCTCGACACGTGGCGGATCTGCTGTTGCGCGCGGCGTGGTGTTGTGTGGATGAGGGCGACATCGAAGCTGAGCGGTTTTTCCGTCGCAAGGCCGCGTGGAAGTTCGAGGAGGCTTTGCAGAGCTTCGATGGGGTGGCGCGGGACGAACGGGCGGTGCTCACCTATCTCGTCGGGGAACTGTGGCGACGAGTCGGAGACGCGAAGCTGGCGGCGGAGTGGTTCAACCGCGTGGCTTCGGAGGTGGTGGACGCGCACACTCAGCAGTGGGTGATCGACGCGGCTCGGCAGCAGCGCGATTGCCCTCGGGAGTGGTTCGGCTGATTCAGCGGTGTGGGTGGTGCGGGTGGATGAGTGAGGTGAGGGGTAGGAAGGGAGAGGGAAAGGGGTGCCGGGGGCGGCGCCCCTTTCGTATGTGGGAGCTTCGCTCCCACATACGAGTTTATCTGGAGTCGCGTGCGCTGTGCGCACGCTCCCGCTCTCGCGCACAGCCTAACGGGAAGAACGACTGCGTTCCGTGCGCGCGACGTCAGCGAGTACCGAAGAGGCGGTCGCCGGCGTCACCGAGGCCGGGCATGATGTAGCCTTGCTCGTTGAGCGCGCGATCCAGTGCGGCGCAGTAAACCGTGACGTCGGGATGGCTGCCCGCGAGGCGACGCACTCCTTCTGGCGCGGCAACGAGACAGAGAAATCGAATGCGCGTTGCGCCGGCGCGTTTGAGCGAGGAGACTGCGGCGACGGCGCTGCCGCCGGTTGCCAACATTGGGTCGAGCAGGAAGAAGTCTCGCTCCGCCGCGTCGCCGGGAACCTTGAAGTAGTAATCCACGGGCTCCAGGGTGTCGTGATTCCGGTAGAGCCCTATGTGGCCAACGCGAGCGCCCGGTACCAAACGATAGATCCCTTCGACCATTCCGAGCCCGGCACGGAGGATAGGCACGAGCGTGAGCTTTTTCCCACTCACCCGCTGACCGACCGTCGGCTCCAGCGGAGTATCGACCGGCGCTGGCTCGAGCGCGAGATCGTTCGTTGCCTCGTACGCCATCAGCATCGCGATCTCGTCCACCAGCTCCTTGAAGATCTTGGTGGGCGTCCCCCGGTCGCGCAGAATGGTGAGCTTATGCTGGATGAGCGGGTGGGAAACGATGCGCAACGTGGGATACGCGGGGGTGGTGTCCATGGCGGGGAAGCTACTAATTTCGCGCGAATGAAAGAATACCAGGCCGTCATCCTTCGGCTCACGCGCCACACGAGAGACGATGAAGATGCGCTCACTGATCTACTCAACGAGCGGAGTCGCGGCGGCTGGGAGCCGGCATTGATGTCACAGGACGGCGTCCGCTTGACGGTCGTGTTCCAACGACCAAGCGGCGGCGAGCAATAGTCGTCTGCGTTCCGAAGACGCTGATCATTCAGCGACACAGCGGATCCTCGAAGCAACCGCGAGGCAAGTTGCTTCGGGAGGAGCCGCGGCGCTCGCGCTCAGCGAGATCGCGCGCGACGCGGGAGTGAGCAAGGCGCTCATCCATTATCACTTCGTCGACAAGGAAACGCTCCTCGCGCGGCTCATCGACCAGCTGACGCGCGATATGGTGGCCCGCGAGCGCGAAGCGCTCGCGCCCTTCGAGCATGAGCACAACCCGCTCGCAGTGGACGCGCTCTGGGGATGGCTGGAGGCGGAGCTCGAACGGGGCTCGATCAATGTTCTTCTCGAGCTGGGCGCGTACCGTGGTCCGGCCGTTCAAGCGGCGGCGCGACAGGCCGCGATGGCACGACAGTCGGCGGCGCAGGAAACGGTCGACCGGCTCTTCAAAATCCTCGACCTTCGTCCGCGGATCGAGCCCGCGCTACTGGCAGCCGTGCTCGTGGCATTCGTCGATGGGCTGGCCATTCGAAGTAGGCGTGACCGTGAAGGCGTACTGACCTCCGCGCGCGTCGCGTTCGACGTCTTCTGGCTCGCGATGCTGAGTCTGGCGGAGTGATGGTGCGGGCGAGAGCTTTGAGTACTACGGACGGCGCCGTGCCTTGCGGCGACGTGCCAGACTCCCGATCACCGTCATCGTGGCCCCTTCGAATCGCCCGAGCCTGCTCGCACGCCTAACGAGGACATTCGTCCTGCTCGTTCTGCTCGGGTGGCTCGTGTCGTTGGCCGCCGTCCTGCTCTGGGAGCGGCGCGACGACGCGGGGCGCGCGGACGCGATCGTCGTCCTCGGCGCCGCGCAGTACGACGGGCGTCCGTCGCCGGTGCTCAAAGCCCGCCTCGACCACGCGCTCTCGTTATGGAGCCGTCACCTCGCACCGCGGCTCGTCTTCACCGGCGGAATGGGCGACGGCGACACAACGAGTGAAGCTGCCGTCGGTCGTCGCTACGCGGTAAAGCACGGAGTGCCGGACAGCGCGATTCTCACGGAAACGCGCGGCCGAACGACTGCGGAGTCGATGCAGCGCGTCGCCGCGATGATGGACACGACCTCCGGCCGAGAAGTGATTCTCGTCAGCGATCCGTTTCACATGTTGAGACTTTCCATACTCGCCCGCAGATTCGCCCTCATACCACGGACGTCTCCGACGCGAACCAGCCCTATCTCATCGAGCGCGAGCGAGTCATGGCGTTACGCGCTGAGCGAATCGGTGAAAGTACCGCTGACGCTTCTCTTCGAGCATCCCGGCCGCTGAAGGATCACTGGCCGAGCGCCGACCGGAACCAATTCCAGTAGTCCGCGGGAGCTCGCTCGGCGATGTCGTTGTGCCCCGCGCCGGGCACGAGGAGCAACGCGCCCTTACGCGCGGCCGCGTCGTACACGCGACGCCCCATCCGTGCCGGGACGATCATATCGCGGAGGCCGTGGGCGACGGACACCGGCGCGGCCAGCATTCGAACGCGGTGCTCGGTGTCGTAATGCACGCGCGAGACGAGCGGCCAAAACAACGTCAACCCCGGCAGAGCCATACGCCGCGCCATGGCCCGCGCCGACGAGAAAGGTGACTGCAGCAGTAGCGCAATCGGCGTGGACTCCGCGGCGAGCTCCGCCGCGATCGCGCTGCCGAGCGAGTGGCCAAAATAGGCGATGCGATCGTCGCGAACCGTGAGTCGACGCTCGGCGAACTCTCGCGCCGCACGGGCGTCGCACGCAGCAGCCCGATAAGTGGGTCGCCCAGGCAGGCCGTCGTAGCCGCGCAACTCGGGAAGCATTACAGCCACGCTCGCCATGCGCGTGGCGGCCTGTGCCCAAGGAACAAGAAAGCGAGCGAGATCCGCGTTCCCGTGAAAGGCGATGAGAAGCTGCTCGGCCCGCGCAACGTCGCCAACCACAAAACCGAATAACTCGACGCCGTCTTCCGCTCGGTACGAGACCTGCCGCACCTGCTCGGCACTCGCCAGTCGCGCCACCGCATTCGGCGCGGCAGGGGGTGGCTGAAAGACGATGCGCTCCTGATGCCGCCAGAGCATTCCGAGCAGCAGCAGATAGACGACGGCCATTATCAGCACGACGAACCAGAACACGTGATACGAGATGCTGAGGGGCCGGCGTGGGTGGCAGGGTTCCTGACGAGTGCAGAGGAGTGCAATTTACCGGGATGCGTATTCCAATCGAAACCTTTCGGTTGCCGAATGGCTTGTTCGTCACCCTCTCCGAGGATCACACGGCGCCGATCGTCGCCGTGAATCTCTGGTACCACGTGGGCTCGGCGAATGAGCGCCCGGGACGCACCGGTTTCGCGCATCTGTTCGAGCACATGTTGTTTCAGGGATCAGCGGACGTCGGTGCGAACGAGCACTTCGAACTGATCCAGCGAGCTGGCGGCACCCTGAACGGATCGACGTGGCTCGATCGGACCAACTACTTCGAGACGGTACCGTCGAACCAGCTCGAGCTCGTGCTCTGGCTGGAAGCGAATCGGATGGGTTGGCTGCTGCCGGCGATGACCCAGCAGAAGTTGGACACGCAGCGGGACGTCGTGAAGAACGAACGTCGCTGGTCGGTCGACAACCAGCCATACGGCAGCTGGTGGGAGCGGTTGCCGGCGCTCGTGTTTCCCGAGGAGCATCCGTTTCATCATTCGCTCATCGGCTCGATGACGGATCTCGACGCGGCGAGCCTCGACGACATCAAGCATTTCTTCGCCACGTACTACACCCCCGACAATGCGGTGCTGTCCATCGCTGGGGACTTCGACGGCAGCGATGCGCGGCGGCTCGTGGACACGTACTTCGGCGCGATTCCCTCTGGCCGTGGCAAGCCGCCACTGCCTCCCATGGAGTTGCCGCCGACCTTCGGCGAGTGGAAGCGCCTCGTGGTCGAGGACGACGTGATGCTGCCGCGGCTCTTTCTTGCCTTCCGAGGGCCGGCGTTCGGTACCGAGGCGTACTACGCGTCCAGCGTGTGCGCGACCATACTTGGCTCCCGGAAGGGCAGCAGGCTCTATCGCAGGCTCGTGCGCGAACGGCAGACCGCCGCAGAGGCGCAAGCGTTCACCTACGACTTGGCGAAAGCCAGCGACCTCTTCGTCATCGACGTTACGGCTCGGCCATCGGTGAGCGCCGAGACGCTCGAGCGCGACGTCGCGGACGAAGTGGACGTCCTCGTGCGCGATGGCGTGACCGAGGAAGAAGTCGCGCGCGCCGTTGCGCTTGTGCAGACTGAGTTCGTTGCCGCGATGCAGTCGGCAGGTGATCGCGCCGACCGGCTCTCGATGTTCGCGACCTATTTCAAAGACCCTGAACTCGTGAATAGCCAGGTGAAGCGGTACGAGGCCGTGACGGCGGATGCAGTCAATGCCTTCGTCCGGAACCGGCTGGGCGAGAACAACCGGGCGAGTCTGCTGTTTGTGCCGAGATCGGAGGGGGAGAATGAAGTGGCGCCCTCCGCCGAGCTGGCGGCTGGCGTCGGGTCGGCGGTGCAATCGTGACTGGCACGGCGGAACGGCTACCACGGCCGAAGGCGGGTCAGCCGAGACCCTACCAGTTTCCGCGATTCGAACGGGCCACGTTGCCTAACGGGATGAAGTTGATCGTGGCGCCGATCTCGAAGCTGCCGATCGTGACGATCAGCGTCATGATCGACGCCGGCGCCGTAGCGGATCCGCCCGGACGGTCGGGTCTCGCGCAGCTCACCGCGAAACTGCTTCTCGAGGGCACGACGTCGGCTGATGGCACGGCGATCACGGATCGCTTCGAGCGCCTCGGCGCTTCCATCGATTCGCATGCTGACTGGGATGTCGCGGCGGTGACCGTCACGACGCTAACCGACAAGCTGGCTGAAGCGTTTGATCTCCTGGGAGCCGTCTTGCGGCGGCCCGGATTCAACGAGCGCGAGGTGGAGCGTCTCAAGGCTGAGCGACTGGCCGAACTCCTTCAGCAGCGGGCCGAGCCTCGTGGCCTGGCGGACGAGCTGTTCTCTCGATTCCTCTACGACAGTCGCTCTCGTTATGCACTGCCCGACGGCGGAGACGAGACGAGTGTGCGTGAACTCACGCGAGCGGAGGTGGCGCGATTCTACGAGGCGCGCTATTCGCCCGCGTCAATGACGATGGTGGTCGCGGGCGATGTCGAGACAGAGGCGTTTGAGCGCATGGTGGCGTCGGTATTTGGCGATTGGCGAGGGGCGCTGACCACAAACGCGTCATCGTCGGACGAGCCGGCGCGACGGACTCGCGCGCTGCACATCGTCAACAAGCCAGATGCTCCACAATCGGAGCTGCGCATCGGTCACGTCGGATTGCCGCGCCACCACCCGGACTACTTCCCAGTGGTAATCATGAACGCGGTGCTCGGCGGACTATTCTCGTCGCGTATCAATCTGAATCTGCGCGAGGTGCACGGCTACACGTACGGCGCGAATTCGTACTTCGATTGGCGTCGCCAAAAAGGGCCGTGGGTGGTGGCCACCGCCGTCGCAAGCGAGGTGACGCCAGCCGCGGCGTCAGAAGTGTTGAAGGAGATCGACCGTTTCCGCGCGGCACCGATCACCGAGGATGAATTGACGCTCGCGACGAGCTATCTGGACGGAGTGTTCCCGATTCGATTCGAGACGACTTCAGCGATAGCGTCAGCGCTTACTACTCTCGTCGTGTACGATCTGCCAGACGATTGGTATGACAGGTATCGGGCGCGCGTGCGTGCGGTGACGAGCGGCGACGTGCTCACCGCCGCCGAACGTCATCTGCACCCGGAGGCGCTGCAGATGGTCGTGGTAGGAAATGCAGCCGCAGTGCGACAGGGTCTAGAGGCGCTCGCGTTCGGTCCCGTGCAGCAGTACGATGTTGCGGGGCGGCCCGCCTAACGATGGGAGACGCCAAGATCGGATCTCGGCGCGTCTACAATGGCCGTGTCCTCAACCTCGACATCGATCACGTCCGCTTCCCCGATAATTCGACTGGCGAGCTCGAGATCATCAGGCACCCGGGCGCGAGCGCGGTGCTGCCGTTTCTCAGTGAGCCTTCCGGACCTGATCCGCAGATTCTGCTGATCAAGCAGTATCGCTACGCTGCCGAGGACTTCTTGTACGAGGTGCCGGCTGGGCGGCTCGATCCGAATGAGGACCCCGCCGATTGCGCGCGGCGCGAGCTCATGGAAGAGACCGGTTGCACCGCAGCCCGAATCGAGCCGCTATACACTTTTTACACGACTCCGGGTTTCATCGACGAGCGGATTCATGGATTTATGGCCACAGAAATCAGCCGTGGGGAGAGTCGCCGCGAAGCTGACGAATTCATGACGCTCGAAACGCTGACTCTCTCGCGCGCGTTGGAGTTGATAAAGAGTGGCGAGATTCGCGACGGGAAGACGGCGGTCCTCATTCTCTTCGCGGCCGGGTTCCGAGCCGGCCTGTAGCTGAGCCTTCGACAAACCGGTTCGCCGGGTCTTGTGTCGAATTGAAGGTGTCCCACTGGCGCGTGTCTATATGTACCGTCGCCGGGAGTGGACATCAGTGGCTTCGCTCGAGCTCGCCCAGATTCGAGCTCATGAGTCGCAAGTCGTTATCCGAACCCGTATTAACAACAAGACCATGCCGGCGTCTAATGGGGCACAGGGCCTGCTTTTAAGGGGGCATGACTCACGGACGCGCAGTGCAACGTCACCATGGAGGAGTCCAGATCGATTCAGATTCGTCGGATCGAGCCCTGGCGCAGGACAAAAGGGGGCATAGTCAAATGGCTGAGGTCGCATTCAAGAGGGCGCCGCTACCGGGCACGTCCATTCGGGAAAAGCTCCGCACGCAGGACGACGCCGCGGTTGTATCCGCGTTCCTCGGTGGAGAGGAGCGTGCCTTTCAAGAGCTCGTAGAGCGCTATCAGACCAGGCTGTTGAACTTCATCTATCGGACGATTGGCGATCGCGAGAAGGCGGAGGATCTGGTCCAGGAAGTCTTCATCCGAGTATACCGGCACATCCACCGGTTCGACCGGTCGAAAAAGTTCTCGACTTGGGTGTACACGATCGCCTCGAATCTGGCGAAGAACGAGCTGCGCAATCGGTCGCGGAATCCCTTGGTGCTCTTCCAGACGATAAAGAGCAATTGGGAGGACGAGGAACGGCCGCTTCAGTTCGAGGATAGCACGGCGCGACCGGACGACATGTACCGGAAGCGGCATCTACGCCAGTTGGTCGAAGACACGGTAGCGAAGCTACCGGAACATCATCGCCAAGTGTTCGTGCTGCGCGAGCTGGAAGGAAAGTCGTACGAAGAGATCGCGGAGATCACGGACTGTAATCTTGGCACTGTAAAGTCGCGGTTGAATCGCGCACGGAACGCGTTTGCATCGATCATCGAGCCATGGCTCGACTGATTCTTCGATAGCTCGCTGAGGGATAGAGAGGAAAGCCGGCGCGACAGTTCGCGCCGGCTTCTTTTTTTTCGCTCAAATTTCGGATAACTCCCGGTACCATTCTTGAATTTCGTCCCCTGGCAAAATGCCCCTAGCACGGAGGCTATCGGAGGGCTAATTCTGGAACCGCGTCTCCGCTCTCGGGTACCGAGACGCGAACCAGTCATGCAACCAATTGCTCTGATGGATTGCCGCGCGTTTCGAGAAAATCATGTCGGTTTTGTCGATGATGTTCTTCCAGCGATCGACATGGAAGCGATGCATCGACATCTGCAGTCGTGCGCGCGGTGCGCGCGTCATGATCTGGCAGTGCGGCGCGGATTATTGATCGTTCGCAATCTTCCGCCGATCGAGCCGTCCGCGGACTTCATGTCGAAGCTGAGCGGTCGCATCGCCGAGTTGGAGTCGGTTGGCGCGATGAGCGACCCGGCGGAGGCGTATCGCCTCACGACTGGTGCGTTCGCGGCGCTCGCGGCTGGGCTGACGCTCTTTGCGTACGCAGCGCTCGAGGCGACGAATCGCTTCGGTGCGCCAGCGACGATGACGCTCCCTCCGGTGGTTGCGACCGCTCCGGCCGCCCCGGCGCCCCCGCTCAGTGCTCCCGCCTACATGGCTGCCATCTCGACGGGGATGGCGCTCTGGCCCGCGGTTCTGATGGCCGACGAAGCGCCGCGACAGATGGCCGACGTCGAGCTCCAGCAGGCAGCGCTGAGGTAGGGCAGCCAGATTCAGAGAGACGCCGCGGATGCAACCGCGGCGTCTTTCGTATATTGTCTGCGCATGGCCGCCGCTCCCGTCTCCGCCGGACAGAAAGCGCTTCGCACCGCTCTGCAGACGCGCGTCTTCGACCCCGTGTACTACTTCTACGGGGCAGAGGATTATCTCAAGGACGAGACTCTGAAGCAGCTCCTCGAAGCCGCGGTCGAACCGGCGACACGCGACTTCAACCTGGAAACGCTGCGCGGGCCTGATCTAACGGCCGAGGGGCTTGGCTCGCTACTCGGAACGCCGCCGATGATGGCCGAGCGGCGCGTTGTCGTCGTTCGAGATGTCGGGGGTCTACGCAAAGATGCGCGTCGTGCGCTCGACCAATATCTCGACCGCCCGGCGAGCGATGTCGTACTCGTGCTCATCGCAATCGCCGGGAGCAAAGACGACCGCACACTAATGGAACGTGCCACGGCGATCGAGTTCGACGTACTCTCCGGTGCTCGAGTTCCAAAGTGGATCACCTATTACGTGAGCCATGATCTCGGCCATGAGATCACGCCTCGTGCCGTCACCTTATTGCAGGACGCGGTGGGTACCGAGCTCGCGCAGCTCAGGATCGAACTGGACAAGCTGGCCAGCTTCGTCGCCGGCGAGGACCGCCAGGTCATCGATGAGGATGCCGTCTCAGCGATTATCGGAGTGCGGCGCGGCGAGACGTTAGGCGACCTTCTGGATGCCGTCGCGAACCGTCGTGCAGCAACGGCACTCGAGCTGCTCCCTCATGTGCTGCAACAACCGAAGACGAGCGCAGTCACGATCGTGATGGCGCTCTCGACGCAGACCCTGGCGCTCGCGTGGGCTCGTGCCGCGCGTGACGCAGGGGTGCCACCGTTCCGGATGGAGAACGAGCTCTTCGCCCTGCTCAAGGAATCCGGTTCTAGCTACACAGGCAGAAGTTGGGGCGAAGCTGTGCGGGCGTGGGCACGCGCCGTCGATGCGTGGATCGGCTTCGATCTCGACGCGGCACTGGCCGCGCTCCTCGCGACCGACGTTGCACTCAAGGAGAGCCGGGTGTCGTCGGACGAGCAGCTGCTCGAATCGCTCATTCTCACTCTGTGCGCGTCGGCAAATTCCCGATCGCAGCGTGCCGCATGAGGTGCGTGCGGTTCGAGCTCCTGCTGGGCATAGCTGCTGCCCTCTCCATTGTCACGGCCGCGAGGGCTCAGGCGACGGATAGCGCTGCCAAGTCGAGCGTGGCCATCGCGAGCGAGCCGCGCGACACGCTGTTCCTGCGTGCCCGCCGACTCGTGGCAGGTGGCAACGGCGCTGCCGGGCGGTCGTTGGTGGATTCCGCGCTCGCGGCCGCGGTCGCCGGCACTACGGAGTACGCTACGGCGCTTTACTGGCGCGGCGCGCTGTCGTCCACAGCCGCCGACGCGGAGCGAGACTATCGCCGTGTGATCGTTGAATACCCATTCTCGCCTCACTCGGGCGACGCACTGCTGGCGCTGGCGCAGCTCGAGATGGCGCGCGGTGAGCGTGACGCGGCCATTGATCATCTGGAGCGCTTCCTGCTGCAGCGGCCTAACGATCCAGAGCGTGTGCACGCGGGAATCTGGCTCGGCCGCATGCTGCTGGAACAGAATCAGCTCGCCAAAGGATGCGCGGTCCTATCGAGGACGCGCGCTTCGTTAGGCGATGCTGCCGTGGAAACCCGCAATCAGGTGGACTACTACGCTGCCCGCTGTGCGGGCGTGGACACGACGCCGCCAGCGCCACGTCCAGCTGTCGGCACGGCAGCACCGGCGAAAACACCGCGAAGCGATTCGACATCGAGTCGTCACCCGTCGACGCGGGACACAACGCGACCGGACAGCACTCGCCGGCAGACAGCCGCGCGCGGAAGTCTGCCGCGCGCCGATTCGGCGGCAAGGCGAGCACCGATTCGGGACACAGCGGCAAGCAGGCCGCGGCGGCGCGATTCGACGAAGTCGGATTCCGCCCACCGAAAGCCCGGCCAGCCTAACGCCAACGCACCAGCCGCCAGTGGACGTTACACGATCCAGGTCGCCGCTTATGACACGCGTCAGGCAGCCGAGCAGCTCGTCACGCGATTGAGCGCGCGCGGAATAGTTGCGCGAATTGCGCCGAGCACCACGGCTCCGTACCGAGTGCGCGTGGGACGATATGCGACTGATGCGGCCGCGACGGCGGTGGCGCGCGAGCTGAAGGAGAAGGGGATCGTCGGCTTCGTGACGACGACAGACAACGAGAGCGCTCCCGCGCCCGTGCGTCGATGAGTAACGTCAACGAGGCGGCGACGCCGCTCATGCAGCAGTACCGGGAGATCAAGACGCGTCACCAGAACGCGCTTCTCTTCTTTCGGATGGGCGAATTCTACGAGATGTTCTACGACGACGCGGAGATTGCGTCGCGGGTTCTCGGACTGACGCTGACGTCGCGCAACAACGGCGGCGCGGCCGACGTGCCCCTCGCTGGTGTACCCGTGAAGGCAGTGCAGGACTACCTGCGACGACTGGTGCAGTTGGGCTACCGGGTCGCGATCTGCGAGCAGGTCGAAGATCCGAAGCTGGCGCGCGGCATCGTACGGCGCGAGGTCGTCGAGACTGTCACACCAGGCGTAACGTTCGCCGACGAGCTGCTCGAGGGCACGAGGAACAATTTCGTGTGCTCACTCTGGTCGGCCGGGCGAGCTCGAGACGGGGCGATGAGCATGATCGGCGTGGCGGCGGCCGATGTGTCGACGGGTGAGTTGCGGCTCTGCGTGACTAGTGTGGCAGAACTTGACGCCGTGCTGGCTCGTTATGCGCCGCGTGAGATTCTATTGCCGGAACGCTCGGAGCTTCCGTTGCCGCCGTCCCGGGCCGAAGCGATGATCACCGAGCGCGAGGCCTGGGAATTCGATGCGGAGAACGCAGCCGAGGACCTCAGGCGACACTACCGCGTGCAATCGCTCGAGGGGCTCGGCATCGGATCGGCCGAGCGCGCGGCGATCGCCGCGGCCGGAGCGCTACTCCGGTATCTCCGCGAGCTGCAACCGGCTGGCGTACCGCAGCTCGCGCGTCCCGTCGTCGACCGCTCCTCAGGCCTCATGCCGCTCGACGAGATGACGCGACGGAATCTCGAGCTCGTGGAGTCGCTCAGAGGAGGGGGACAGGAAGGAACGCTACTATCGGTTCTCGATCGAACGGTGACACCGATGGGGGCGCGCCTCCTGCGACAGTGGGTTCTCGCCCCACTCACGGACCGCGCGGCGATCGAGGAGCGGCTGGCAACGGTAGGGCTGCTGTTTGGCGACGCGCTCGCTCGTGAGGCATTGCGCAGCGCGCTCGACGGCGTTCGCGACATCGAGCGACTCGGCGCGAAGATCGCCTCGGGGCGCGCCACGCCGCGCGACGTCGCGGCGCTAGGTGTGTCGCTTTCGCGGCTGCCCACGGTTCGCGATATCGTAAGGCAGTTACAACAGAGGGGTGCGTCGCCACTGGTGGAGAGGCTACTGGCCGAGTGGGACGATTGCGCTGCCGAGGCGGAGGCAATACAGGCGACGATCGTAACGCATCCTCCACTGGTGATCGGCGAGGAGCCGACGATCACTGCCGGCGTGGACGGAGAGCTGGACCGTCTGCGGGAGTTGCGAGATGGCGGCAAGGACGGCATCGCACGAATCCAGACGGCGGAGCGCGAACGCACGGGTATCACATCCTTGAAGGTTGGCTTCAACAAGGTCTTCGGCTACTACATCGAGGTCACCCGGTCGAATCTTCATCTGGTCCCGAACGATTATCAGCGGCGCCAGACGATCACGAATGGCGAGCGCTTCGTGACGACCGCGTTGAAGGAATACGAGGAGACGATTCTCACTGCCGGGGAACGCATCGAAGTACGCGAGAGAGCGCTCTTCGATGCATTGCGGACGAAGGTCGCGCAGCGTATCGCCGCGCTGCAATGCGCGGCGCGCGCGGTGGCACTGCTCGATGTCGTCGCGGCGCTGGCGGAGGTGGCGGCGCGCGAAGGATATGTGAGGCCGGAGATCACCGAAGGGTTCGACCTCGACATCGGCGGTGGGCGGCACCCCGTCGTCGAGCGGATGATGCCTCGCGACAAGTTCATACCTAACGACGTTCAGCTCACGAACGACGCGCGAGTGATCATTCTCACCGGGCCGAATATGGCCGGCAAGTCGACCATCCTGCGCCAGGTGGGGCTCATCGTTCTGATGGCGCAGATGGGGAGCTTCGTGCCAGCGTCCGCGGCGCGGATCGGGCTCGTCGACCGCGTGTTCACGCGCGTCGGCGCGAGCGACAACCTCGTGCGAGGCCAATCCACCTTCATGGTGGAGATGGCGGAAACGAGCGCCATCCTTCACGCGGCGACGACGAATAGTCTCGTGTTGCTGGACGAGATCGGTCGCGGGACGTCCACTTATGACGGCGTTTCGATCGCATGGGCCGTGAGCGAGCATCTGCATGAGCGTACTCGCTGCAAGACAATCTTCGCCACGCATTACCACGAGCTCACCCAGCTCGCGCAGGACCTCGAGGCCGTCCGCAACTTCAACGTCGCGGTGCGCGAGGTAAATGACGATGTGCTCTTTCTGCACCGTCTGCAGCCGGGCGGGGCGGACCGGTCCTACGGCATCGAAGTCGGCCGGCTCGCAGGCCTCCCACGCGAGGTGCTCAGCCGTGCGCGGCAGGTGCTGCAGCTGCTCGAAGGCGAACAGCTTGCCGTGGGGCGGCACCGATCGAACGGAAGCCTGAAGAGCGAGAGTGATCGGGGGCACGATCAGCTCGGTCTCTTTGCGCAGGCGCCCAATCCTCTAGTGGACCGTCTGGCATCGCTGAATACGGATGCCATGACCCCGCTCGAGG
>DATEPP010000633.1:0-3288 GCA_035273165.1 Gemmatimonadaceae bacterium | reverse complement strand
AAAAAGCCGGCGAGCGAAGCTCGCCGGCATTCCGAATTCACGCGCCACTCGCCACTCGCCACTACTCACCGTGTCACCGCGACGCCAACCCCGTCGGTGACGCCGGTGCCAGAGCTGCCATCATCTGCGCGCGTAGCCGCTCGAAATCGGGGCGCTCCGATGCTGGTACTGGATCGCCGCTCCGATCGCGGAAGGCCGTGCGCGGGTCCCTCTGGACACCGTCGACGAGCACCTCGAAGTGCAGGTGCGGCCCAGTGGCGAGTCCAGTCGAACCGACGTACGCCACCGTCTGACCAATCGTCACGCGCGAGCCCGCGTGGACGCCAGAGGCGAAGCCGCGGAGATGCCCATATCGTGTGACGAAGCCATTGCGATGGCGGATCTCCAGCACGTTGCCGTAGCCGCTACCCCATCCTGCGCGCACGACCGTCCCGTCGCCGATGGCCCGCACTGGCGTTCCCGATGACGCGGCGTAGTCCGTCCCCTTGTGCTGCTTCCACACGCCGAGGATGGGATGGTAGCGGCCGCCGAACGTCGACGAGATGCGGCGAAACTCCAGCGGGGCACGGAGAAATGCGGCGCGAAGCGACTTCCCATTGGCGTCGAAGAAGTCGCCATGCACGCTCTTGCTTGCATAACGAATCGCCTGCAGCTCGGATCCCGAGAGGGTGAAAGTCGCAGCGAGGATTTTGCCGATCCGCACCGCGCCGCTCGTTGACGACGAGCGCTCCGCCATCACGCGGAAGGCGTCGCCCGGCTGAAGGTCGCGGCTCATGTCGATCTTGTACTCGAAGACATCGGCGAGAGACCACGTCAACTGCTGTCGCGCCGATGCCGGCAGAATTGCCTTCGCGCTCGAGTCCATTGCCTCGTACAGCGTCGACGAGATCGCGCCGCTCACGACGATGGTGTCGGTCTTCCAGGGGAGCCGCTCCTCGGACTCGGTCCACTCGGTTCCGTCTCGCCGCAGGTGAAGCAGGCGATCGATGCCGAGCTGCAGGACGATCTCGTTCGGCACGGAATCGGGAGTGGAACGGAAGATGATCGGCATGCCGGCGCGAACGCGGCGGGGATCGATCAGTGTGAGCGCTTTCACCGCCTCGTTGGCGAGGACTTCGCTCACGCCGCCGCGCGCGAAGACGCTGCGCAGCGACTCTCCACTCGCGAGCGTATCGATGCGCTCACGGAGCATCGCCACCGGAAGTGTGGCGACGCCCTGCTGCTGTGGGCCGAGGATCTCTTCGGCTGGTCGTCGATCGGGAAGTCGCGGCGTGGAGTAGAGCGCTGCCGCGACGATTATCGCCGCCACCGCGTAGGTGGCGGCGCGTATCATTACACCCTTCAATCCATCTGTCTCCGAATGAACGTCGGGATCTCCATGTCGCTGAGATCTTGCGTGCCCTTGTCGAGCGGCGCCGAGCGTGGCGCGCGAGGCAGATCGCCGTTGCCACCCGACGTCCGTCCGTTCGTCACCCCGCTCACTCTTGCGGGACGATTGGCGGGGAACGGAATCACAGGAGAGCCCTTCGGTGCGGGACCCGGCGTGGCCGCGAGCGATTGCACCGGCGTGATCAGCGTCGGCTGCATCGCCTTGTCGAAGCCGGTGGCGATGACGGTGACGCGAATCTCGCCCTGCATCGCCGGCTCGTGCACGGCCCCGAAGATGATCTCGGCGTCGTCTCCGACGGCGTCGTGGATGATCTCGTTGATCTGATGCACTTCGCCTAACGTGAGATCCGCGCCGCCGGTGATGTTGACGAGCACGCCCGTCGCGCCAGAGACGCTCACGTTGTCGAGCAGCGGAGAGCTGATCGCCTGCTGGGCCGCCTCGATAGCGCGGTTCTCGCCACGTCCGATGCCGGTGCCCATGAGGGCTGAGCCACCCGCCTGCATGACCGTGCGCACGTCGGCGAAGTCGACGTTGACGAGACCCGTGACGCTGATGAGCGACGAGATGCCCTGCGTCGCGTGCAGCAGCACCTCGTCCGCCTTCTTGAGCGCGTCCTGGAACGGAATGCCTTTGCCGACGACGGCCAGCAAGCGCTCGTTGGGCACGACGATCATCGTGTCCACGTTCTTGCGCATATCGGCGATCCCCTGCTCCGCCTGACGCATGCGCTTGCGCCCCTCGAAGAGGAACGGCTTCGTGACGATGCCGACCGTGAGCGCGCCTGCTTCCTTCGCCAATTCTGCGACGACGGGCGCGGCGCCTGTCCCAGTGCCGCCTCCCATGCCGCAGGTGATGAAGACGAGGTCGGAGTTCGAGAGCGTGCGCGACACTTCGTCGCGATTCTCTTCAATCGCCTGGCGGCCGATCTCCGGTCGCGCGCCAGCGCCCAGTCCGCGCGTCAGCTTCTTGCCGATCTGAATCTTCACGTCGGACTTCGACGCGAGCAGTGCCTGTGCGTCGGTGTTGACGGAGATGAATTCGACGCCTTCCAGATGCTCGTCGATCATGCGATTGACGGCATTACCGCCACCGCCGCCGACGCCCACGACCTTCATGCGAGCGGCTTGCGTCGCGCTCTCTTCGAACTCGAAGATCATTGAGAGAGAAGCTCCCGTACTGCGATGTGTGCGGACGGAATAGCGGGGAGAGAACTACACGAGCGTGTTTCGAAGCGGCCTACGAGGAGGGAGAAGCTGCGCACCGCCAGTGGAAAACGCTCGGGCAATATAATGCTTTCTGTGCGCGCGCCTAGCCCTTTTCTTCTGCTCTGACGAGGCATCACACGAAGGATCACAGGGAATTTCGAGCGAAGTTTTCCACAGCGCGCGAGCGTGTGGCAACTTTGTGTGAGCGACAGAGAGCTATACGCGTGCACGCACGTCGAGGACAATTCTCGATCGACCCGGAGAGCGAAGCTCCCGAGTTTCTCGCGGCGATTTCTATCGCATGCCGCGCGCCAATTCGGTCCCGCTTCGGCGCAAGCGAACGGGAGACCTGATCACGAATTACGCGAATGAACGCGAATCGTTCGTCGCTCGGCGAGTGGTCCTCACTCAACGAGCGCAATCTTTGTGAAGACCTCGGGACGCCATAGGCGCCAGAGCCTTCATGGTGTGCAGGTCACCAAAATCAGGATATTGACCGAGGCCAGCGGAGTCATCGCGCGACACGGAGTCATTCGCGACGATTCGCGTAAATCGTGATCAGGTTTGCAAAGCATCCCGATCTCGTGGCTTGTCAAACGGAGAGATCTCAGAAAAAATCCTGGAGCCAGAACTTGACGCGCTCCGCAAACTTCCCCACACCACCGCCGCTCGCTGTGAGCCGGCGCACACCAG
>DATEPP010000632.1:0-1148 GCA_035273165.1 Gemmatimonadaceae bacterium | reverse complement strand
ATCGTCGCGCTGAGACACTGCCGCCACACAATTATGCGGTAGCTCCGCGATGAGCGTAGCTCTCGAGCAACACTGCGATGTGCTTCGCCGCGGGCAATAGCCGCGACTACACCCGCGCGCCGTGCTTTAGTCATCCCGTGCCGACGATACGCCCCGCACGCCACCTGTCGCGCGCCCACTGGCGGTCAGCCGCGCGCCACTCGTCACGCGCCACGCGCCACGCGTTCTGACCGATTCGCGAGTTTGAACACCGCGACGCTGACCAGCAGCCGAACACCAAAAGCATCGACCGTACCAATTGACGCGAGAGCAAATGACTCTTGGGCCGAGTGCGCTCCGTTTTCGCGTTTCACTCTTGCGCAGAGCGAACACGACGAACATTTCTCGCCTCGGTGATCGCCGTGGCACGCCAATTTCCTTAAGCGCAGTTGCAGAGCGGTTGATTTGAACTCGACGTTGTACCGTGCGGCGACTGCAGCGCTCGTTCGGGAGAGACAGAGAGCTTCGAACCACCACAAGGTGCGACACTAATCCGGCTGTATATGCGCTCCCGTTTCTCGATCCCGAATGTGCCACGTAGCGTCGCGTTTGGCGCTGCGGCCGTGGCGATTTTTGGGTGCGCGCAGGCATCGCAGCCGGGCCTGTCGAGCACGAAGCCGACCGTTGCCTCCGCCGGTTACTACAGCTTCGCCGCCAACAGCGCCCGACCACTGTTCGCCGCGCACACCGTCTCCTTCGCGCTCGATCGCATCGATCAGCGCGACCTGCCGCTCGATCACACATATCGTCACGCTGGCACCGGTCGCGGCGTCACGATCTATGTCTTCGATGGCGGCGTCTCCATGGATCATCCGGAGCTCGTGGGACGCGTGCGCCGGGGCTTCAGCGCGTTCCCCGAAGATCCAGCGATCTGCAACGCGCATGGCACCGCCGTCGCCGGCGCCATTGCGGGGAAGACGCTCGGCGTTGCGCCCGACGCGGAGATCGTCGACGTCAAGATGGTCCAATGCGAGAAGCTGCGCGGCACGATCCGCGGCATCGTCGACGGCGCGCGGTGGGCGATTCAGGATCACAAGGATCACCCAGGTCAACCGGCAATCGCCAACTGGTCGTTCATCGCCGACACGGCCGCGCGGATTCCCGCACTC
>DATEPP010000631.1:0-2076 GCA_035273165.1 Gemmatimonadaceae bacterium | reverse complement strand
GGAGCTGTCGGTCCCGAGTTCGTAGCGATCTGCAAGGTTACCACTTCCCACTCGGCTATCGACGGGTCGCTCTCTTCTTCTTCCTGTCTCGCTCGAGCGCATCCACCACTTCCTCGCCGACGTGTCGCTTGCGCATGAGATAGAACGCGATCACCACGGCCACGATGATCCCGAGCGCGATCTTCACCTCGTAGCGCCGTACGTGGCCAAGTATCCGCAGTGCCGCCTCTCCGAAACCCCAGCCGGCAAAGGTGAAGAGATACGCCCATGTCGCGGCGCTGATGAAGCTGCCGATCGCATAGAGCCAGAATGGGACGCGCGCGGCACCGCACGCCAGCGGCAGCGTTAGGCGGAGGCCGTACGCCCATCGCACCGCCAGCGAGCATCGCCATGGATGGCGCCGCACGACGGCAAAGACACGCAGCATGAACGCGCGAAGCTTCGGCCATCGGTCACGTAGCCAGTTGCCACGCCAGCGACCGAGGTAATACAGCAGGATGTCGGCGAGCCAGGTCCCCGCGGTGATCCATGCTCCGACCGCGGCCAGCTTGAGGTGACCGTCGTGCGCCATCAGGCCGCCGACGAGCGGCGACGCCTCTTCCGTCACGATTCCGGTCGCCGCGAGCGTGATGTACGCCCATAGCCGCTGCAGCGCCGTGAGTGAATCGCCGGCGCGGGGAATGACGAGGAGCAGCGTCGACAGAAGGATGGCCGGTCCTCAGCCCCGCGCGCCGATCGGCGCGGTCGTCGTCTGTCCCATCCGATCGAGCAACCGCTCGAGCAGCGCGCGCGCGACCGGTCCCGGCGCCCCGTTGCCGATCATCCTGTCATCGACGCGCAGCACCGGCGTGATGTCCGTCGTGGTTCCCGAGAGGAAAAACTCTGTCGCGTTAGGCAGCTCGTCGATACTGATCGCCGCCTCCCGAACGGGGAGATCGACCTCGCCCGCGAGCTCCAGCACGACATCCCGCGTCACGCCTGGCAGCACGAGGTGGTTCGCCGGGTGGGTCCGCAGGACGCCATCGATGACCGCGAACACCGTCGTGTGTGTCCCCTCGGTGATCACGCCGTCGCGTACGAAGATCGCCTCGCTCGCGCCCGCCTCCGTCGCCGCCTGCCGCGCCAACACGTTAGGCAGGAGCTGGATCGTCTTGAGATCACACCGCAGCCACCGCACATCTGGCTGCGTGATGACTCGCGTCCCGTTGAAGCGCGCTTCCGAGGGCGTAAAAGGGCTCGCCATGACCAGCATCGTTGGGGCTGTGTCCGCGGGCGGGAAGTAGTGCGTCCGTGGCGCCATGCCGCGCGTGATCTCGACGTACACCGTTGCCTCACCACCCAGCACATTCTCGCGAAGCAACCGCTCGGCGATACTCGTGATGCCGTCGAGCGACGCCTCCTTTGGCCGGAGGATTCGCAATTCGCTCAGGCCCCGCTGGAGACGCGCCTGGTGACGCTCGGCCTCGAACATCCGGCCGTGCACCACGCGCCACACTTCGTACACGCCGTCGCCGAAGACAAACCCCCGGTCGAGCGCCGAAATGGTGGCCTCACGAGCCGGCCGGTATTGGCCATTGAGATAGACGAGCATCCCAAAAGCGTACTGCCACACGCGTGAAGCGTACAGGGGGCTGACCGCAGCTATCGGTCCATAGTCCATAGCTATCAGGTCTCCCCTAATAGCTATGGACTTCCAGCTATGGACTGCTTTTGTCAGTCTCCCATCGCCGGCACGGGATGCTCGGCCGTCATCTGCCGCGGTCGGTAGCCGGCAAGGCGAGCGAAGCGACGACGCCACTCGTCCAGAATCTCGTACCCGGTCGGAATCACCAGCAGCGTCAGGAACGTCGACGTGATCACGCCTCCGATCACGGCGATGCCGAGGGGCGCCCGGAACTGCGCCCCTTCCCCGCGGCCGAGCGCTACCGGAATCATTCCCGCGATCAGGGCGAAGGTCGTCATCAGAATCGGCCGGAGACGAATCGCGCCGGCCTCGATGAGCGCTTCGCGCAACGGACGGCCATCCTTCTCGCGCGCCCATTTCGCGAAGTCGATCAGCAGAATCGCGTTCTTCGC
>DATEPP010000630.1:0-6098 GCA_035273165.1 Gemmatimonadaceae bacterium | reverse complement strand
CAGATCCAAAATTGAACCCCGTGTCGTCGCCGCCTGACATCCGCTCGACACGCAGCACCTGCTTGTACGTGCGCCCGCCAACCTGCAGCGTCACGAGATAATCACCGGTGTTCACGACGGGCGCCTGGTTGCCGCGACCGCCGCCGAAGCCGAAGATCCCGCCGAAGCCGCCGCCACCACGACCGCCACGCTGGCCCGGTGGACGTAGCAACTCCTGAAACTCCTGCGCGCCGCCCGGGAAGGACTCGAGCAGATCCTGAATGTTTTCCTCACCGCCCTGGGCGCCTTCGCCGCCGCCGGCCGCTCCGCGACCACCGCGGCCCCCACCAATGATGTTGCCTTCACCCGGTCGCGCGACCCAGCCGCCCGGGCCGCCGCGGCCACCACCGCCACCGCCTCGGCCAAAGCCAGGATTGCCGCTGGCGATCATCCCGCGAATGCGATCGAGCTGAGCCTTCGTCATCGTCCCCGCCTTCTCCAGCGAGTCGAAGACGAAGTTCATCCGGTTCGCCTGCACGATGCTGTCGCGCCGCTGCGAGATCGTGAGTGGCGCTCGTGCCGGCGCCTTCCCGCGGAAATCCCACGTCACGCGATGCAGACCGGCCGTCATCGGACCGTTCAACGTCCGCACCGTATCGCCGCGCGCGTTGGTGATCACGATCTTCGCCTGCTCGCGCGGCGCACGGCCACCACGCCCGCCGTTAGGCGTCGAGCCATTGGCGTCGTTCGCGTTGCCTGCCTGCGCCGCTGCCGCGCCGGCGCTGCCGCCGATGCGATACACGATCTCGGCACCATATGCCGGGCTCGGCGCGTTGAAGAACTTCTGACCTTCGCCGTTCGACGACGCACCGATCGCGGGCCCTTGGCCGTACTCGAAGGCCGTCTTCGGTGCGAAGAGATACGCGTTGTCGGCAACGACTTTCTTGCCGGAATCGCCCGCCATCTGCTCGAGCGGCGCGACGTCCACGATCCAGAAACCGCGGCCGTGCGTGGCGGCGATCAGCTCGCGGTCGCGCGGATGAATCTTGAGATCGTACACCGGCACCGTCGGCAGGGCCGAGTTGAACCGATGCCACGACGCCCCGCGATCGAGCGACACATACGCCGAACGTGACGTGCCGATGTACAGCAAGTCGCGGTTGTACGGATCCTCGCGAATCACGTGCACGAAGTCCGCATTGCTCTCGTGAGGCAGGCCGCCGGCGATGGAGCGGAATGTCTTCCCGGCGTCCGTCGTCACGTAGGCGTACGGCGTGAAGTCGTTCCACCGGTGGTTGTCGAAGGTGATGTAGAACGTCGTCGTATCGAAGTGCGACGGCTCGATGCGGCTCACGTAGACGTCGCCGGTGGCGAGACCCGGGAACTTCGTCGCCGGAATTTGCTCCCACGTTGAGCCGTCGTTGCGCGTCGTCCAGACATTGCCGTCGTCCGTGCCCGCATACAGGAAGCCCGGACGCACATATGACTCGGCGAGCGCCACGACGGTGCCATACGTCTCGGCGCCAGTCGCGTCGAGCGTGATGCCGCCAGTCTTGTTCATGCTCGTGTCGATCCTGCCCAGATTCCTCTTCGACAGATCAGGCGAGATCGGATACAGATTGTCGCCGCGCTGCGTCGACTTGAGGACGCGGTTGCCGCCCATGTAGAAGACGTCCGCGTTGTGCGGCGAGAGGAAGTACGGCGTCTCCCAGTTGAAGCGGAGATCGAGCTCCGCCGAGTCTGCCTTCTGGCGTGCGCGATACTCAGCGATGCGCGTCGACTGTTCCTTCGTCGCCGGCGAGGTCGAATCGCCGCGTGTGATGAGAATGGAGTCCTCGAGGGTCTGATAGATCGGACGCCACGTCGGCTTCACGAGCGAGCTTCGCTCTCCCGTCCGCAAGTTGAGCCGCGAGACGTTGCCGCCCTGCGACTCGCCCCACACGACCCACGGCTCGGTTGGATGTTGAGCAGTGTAGAAACCGTCGCCGCCCGAGATCGTGAACCAGTACGCGTTGGTGACCGGCCCGTTCTTGCGTCGGCTCGGCCCGCACCACGCGCCGTTGTCCTGCGCGCCGCCGCAGATGTTGTACGGCACCTCGAAGTCGTAGCTCACGTCGTAGAACTGCCCGATCGGTAGATTGGCGGGGAAATCGTAATTGCCACCGCCGTCCCACGTGATCGAGATGCCGCCGTCGTCGCCGACGATGAAGTGGTCGGGATCGTTCGGGTCGATCCACATCGCGTGATGGTCGACGTGAATACCCTGCGTCGCCGTACGCGCCGTCTTGCCGCCGTCGCTCGAGACGAGCACCGGCGTCGACGAGAACCAGACGTGCTCCGAGTTGCGCGGATCGACGCGGACCTGTGAGTAGTAGAACGGCCGCGTGTCGTTGTCGTTCATCTTCTCCCACGTCTTGCCGCCATCCTTCGTGCGATAGAGGCCGTTCGCCAGCTTCTGCTTCTTCGCACCGGGCGTCGCCTTCTGGCCGCGAACCGAGTCGGCTTCGACCATGGCGTAGACGATGTTCGGGTCGCCCGCGAAGATCGAGAAGCTGATGCGTCCCTTTTGCGTCTCCGGGAAGCCGCCGCCCTTGATTTCGGTCCAGCTGTTGCCGGCGTCCGTCGACTTCCAGAGGCCGGAGCCCGGGCCGCCCGAGGTCAGGAAGTACGGGCCGCGGACGCGCTGATAGGCCGAAGCCCAGATCACGTTGGGATTCTTCGGATCGATCCCGACGTCGATGAAGCCCGTTTTGTCATTGATGAACTTCACGAGCTTCCACGTCGCGCCGCCGTCCTCTGTCTTGTAGAGACCCCGCTCCGGATTCGACTTCCACGCGGCGCCCAATGCGGCGACGTAGACGATGTTCGGGTTGGTGGGATTTACCGCGATGCGGCCGATGTGCTGGGTCTTCTCGAGCCCCATCAGCTTCCAGGTGATCCCGCCGTCGGTCGACTTGTAGATCCCGCCGCCGGGCTCGATCGTGTTGCGCGAATTCTGTTCGCCCGTGCCAGCCCAGACCTGCATCGTGTCCGACGGGGCGATCGCGAGCGCGCCCATCGACACGACCGGATAATTGTCGAAGACCGGCCGGAAGGTCGTGCCGGCGTTTGTGGTCTTCCAGATGCCGCCACCAGCCGCGGCAACGAAGAACGTCCTCGACGGACTCGGAATGCCGGCAATGTCGGCAACGCGTCCCTCGAAGTTTGCTGGTCCGACCGTGCGCCAGCGGAAGCCGGCCAGCGTGAGTGAGTCGAGTGTCTGTGCCTCGGCGGTCAATGCGCCGCTGGTGACGGCGAGACCGGCGAGGAGTGAAACGATGCGGAAGCGATGCATACGCACTCCCAGGGGTGGGACGAGAAATGGAGTGTTGAGACGATACTGTTACGGAGCGTCGTTTGGGAGTGTTGAACCGGCAGCGCCTTCGGAGGTCGTAGCGAGGGTCCGAGGACTGGCGCAGGTGCCCTACGTGGCTCTATCGTCTCCTCGATAATCAGCCATGCCCTCGATGTATTGGAAGTCAATCCGATTGCTGCTCCTGGCGGCCCCTGCCATCCTCGCCCACCCCATCTTCTCCGGCGCGCAGACGGTCCAGGGAACGCTCGTCGGCGAGAAGTCTCTCCACCCGATCGGGAACGCACACGTCACGCTCGTCGATGACAGCGGCCACGTCGCCGCGGACGCAAAGACCGACAGTGCTTCCGGGGCGTTTTACCTCACCGCGCTTGGAAAGGGGCAGTACCGCGTTAGGGTTCTAGTCGGTCATGGCGGTCTCACCATCACGCCGTTGTTCCAACTGGATTCGGACCAAACCGTGGAGCGGACGATCGTCGCGCCTGATTGGCCGACCCCTTACCTGCGCGCTTTCCTTCCTGACGACGTTACCACCCCAGCCCGACTGGAGCCGCGCCAATCCCCGCGATATCCGGACGCCGCCCGCGCCGAGCAAAAGGCCGGAGCTGCCGTCCTGCGCTTCGTCGTTGACTCAGCCGGAAAAGTGGATCCGAGTACTTTGACGGTCGTTTCGTCGGACGATCCTCGCTTCGCGCAGTCGGTCGCCAACTTTGCTGTGATCGCGCACTTCACGCCGGCTACGATTGCCGGCGCCCCAGTAGCCCAGGTCTACGAGTTACCGGTTGACTTCGGGTTCGACGGAGACCCCGCGCGGATAACCGGCAAGAACGGCATCATCGTTCGCGCTCTCGCACGCCGCAGATCCCCTTAGTCGGCGTCACGTGAGGCGCTGCCCACCCGGAGGACACATGAAAACGTTGCAAGTCCGCATCCTTCTCGTTGCCGCGGCAACAAGCGCTTCCCTCGCATCGGTCGCGTTCGCTCAAAGCGCCAAGCGGCCAATGACGATCGACGACATGATGGCGCTCAAGAACGTTGGTGCCGCTTCGATCTCGCCTAACGGGTCTCTCATCGTCTACCAGGTGAGCGCCTGGGAGCATCCCGCCGCCAATCCCGCCAAGGGCGACACCGCGCTCGGCGACAAGCACGAGATCCGGTCGCACCTCTGGCTCGTGCCCGCCGACGGCTCGAAACCGGCGCGCCAGATCACCTTCAGCGAGCGCGGGGAGTCGTCGCCGCAATGGTCGCCAGACGGCTCCGCCATCGCGTTCGTATCGGCTCGCGGCGCTGCCTCGGGCGATGAGCAGCCACGACCCGAGATCTACGTCCTTCACCTCGATGGCGGCGAGGCCGAGAAGATCACCGACGTCAAGGAAGGCGTTACCGGCTTCAGCTGGTCGCCGGATGGAAAGCGCATCGCCTTCCTGAGCACCGATTCGCTGGCCAAGACCACGGAGGCCGCGCGCAAACGCCGCGACGATGCGCAGGTCTATGAAGGCGATTTCCGCCTCTCCCACGTCTGGGTCGCCGACGTCGGCACGAAGAAGTCGAAGGAGCTCGTGCACACCAGCGACTTCACCGTCACCGGCGCGCCGGACTGGTCGCCAGATGGGCGGTCCATCGCCTACGTGACGAAGCCGTCGACATTGCTCCGCGATGAGCGACGCAACGCCTTCATCGTCGACGCGGCGACGGGAAGCGCCGAGAGAATCAATGCCGGCGCCGATGTGCAGGGGACGCCGGTCTGGTCGCCCGACGGCCGGACGCTCGCGCTTACGACCCTCCGCCAGACGCATCCTATGGTCCCGGACAGCATGCCTTTCCGGGAGATTCTCAACACGCATCTCGAGCTGTACGATGTCGCCGCGAAGCGCACGCGTGACGTGAGCGCGGGCTTCGACAATTCGGCGGGCCAGCCCAAGTGGTCGCCGGACGGCAAATCGCTCTACTTCACCGCCGGCGATCGCGTCTACTCGAGCGTCTTCAAGTTCGACGTCGCCAGCGGCAAGTACACCCAACTCACCCAGAAGCAAATCGTTCGCGGCGTCTCTTTCGACAAGAACGGCATGCGCACGGCGATGGTGATCGATTCGCCGATGTCGCCGGGCGACGTCTACGCGTCGGACGCGACCTTCACCTCGCCGAAGCGACTCACCGACGCCAATCCGCAGCTGGCGTCGATCTCGTTAGGCGAGAGCGAGGCCGTCACCTGGAAGAGCCCGGATGGTCAGGAGGTTGAAGGCGTGCTGCTGAAGCCGGTCGGCTATCGCGCCGGCCAACGCTATCCGCTGCTCGTGGATATTCACGGCGGCCCGACTGGCGCGCACAACATCGGCTTCAAGGCGAACTGGGGCTCGCCGGGACAGTTCTGGGCCGGGCAGGGCTGGGCCGTACTCTACCCGAACCCGCGCGGCTCCACTGGCTACGGCGAGAAGTGGATGCGCGGAAACATCCCTGACTGGGGCGGCGGCGACTATCGCGACATCATGTCCGGCGTCGACGCTATGGTTGCTCGGGGCGTAGCCGACGCTGACAAACTCGCGGTCACCGGCTGGAGCTACGGCGGCTACATGACCTCGTGGGTCGTGACGCAGACCAACCGCTTCAAGGCCGCGATGGAGGGTGCGGGTCTCTTCGATCTCGTGAGCATGTACGGCACGACGGACATCCCCGGCTACATCGCGTCCTTCTTCAAGGGCGTTCCGAACAAAGAGACGCTGGAGCTCTATCGCCAGCGCTCGGCGATCACCTTCGTCGACAACGTGAC
>DATEPP010000629.1:0-1568 GCA_035273165.1 Gemmatimonadaceae bacterium | reverse complement strand
CCTGGAGCGACTCGAGGAGCTGCTGCTCGAGGCCGATTTTGGCGTGCCGGTCACCCTGCGTCTCGTCGAGGAGGTCGAACGGCTCGCGAAGCGCGGCGACGTCAAGACGCGCGAGCAATTTCACGAGGCGCTGCGGAGTGGCGTCGAGGAAGCCCTACGCACCGGTCGGAGCGACCCGAGCCTAACGATGGCGGCCGCCGCACCGACCGTCATCCTCATCGTGGGCGTCAATGGGGCGGGCAAGACGACGTTCATCGGCAAGTTGAGCGAACGCTTCCGGCGCGAGCGCAAACGCGTTCTCGTGGCCGCCGGAGACACCTTTCGCGCCGGGGCGATCGATCAGCTGCGTGTCTGGGCGGAGCGAACAGGCGCCGAGTTCATCGGCGCCCGTGCTGGCAGCGACCCCGCGGCTGTCGCCTTCGACGCCATCGATGCCGCGGTCGCTCGTCAGGTGGACGTCGTCATCGTCGACACCGCGGGACGACTGCACACGAGCGAGAATCTGATGGACGAGCTGAAGAAAGTCGCTCGGGTCATTGCGAAGCGGTTGCCGGGCGCGCCGCATGAGACGTTGCTCGTGCTCGACGGCACCATCGGGCAGAACGCGGTGCAGCAGGCGAAGATCTTTTCCGCGGCGGTTCCGGTGACTGGTCTCGTCGTCACGAAGCTCGATGGCACGGCGCGCGGCGGAATCGTCGTCGCCGTGCACGAAGCGCTCGACGTGCCGGTGAAGTTTCTCTCCGTTGGAGAGGGCGCGGAGGACATCGTCCCGTTCGACCCGGCGGCGTTCTCCGAGGATCTCCTCAGCGAGGAGTGAGCGGACCGCGAATGGCGCAGGCACAACCCCGCTCAGGCCAGCGCCTCTACCTCGATACGAACATCTCGTATCTGAAAGGGGTCGGTCCAGCGCGCGCCGAGGCCTTCCGTCGGCTTGGTGTGATCACGGCGGGCGACCTCCTCTATCACATCCCGCATCGGTACGAGGACGCGAGCACGGTCGCGGCGATCGCGTCGCTCGAGCCTGGGATGAATGGCACCGTCATTGGACGCGTCATCTCCAAGGGAATCATTCCGACGCGCCGCGGTTTACGAATTTTTCAAGCCGTGCTCCGCGACGACACAGGGATGATCGAGGTCTCCTGGCCGGGTCAGCCCTTCCTCGATCGAACGATCTCGAAGGGCGATACACTGCTCGTGACGGGAAGCGTTCGCTTCTTCCACGGACGTCAGCTCCAGCCGCGGGAGTTCATCAACCTCGGCGACGACGAGAGCGCAACCACCGAGGGGCGGGTGCTCTCGGTGTATCCAGCGACGGAAGGCCTCTCATTCAAGGTCATTCGGTCGATCATCGATGCGCACCTCGACGCGTTGCTGCCGCTCGTCACCGAATACCTGCCTGACGACATACTCTCCGCGGCGGCGGTGCCGGCGATCCGCGATGCGCTGCGCATGGTGCACCGGCCGACGTCGCTCGCGGAGGCAATGCAGGGACGAGAGCGTCTGGCTTTCGAGGAGCTCTTCTTCGTCAACCTGCTGCATCTGCGCGCGAAATCGCTTGCCCGCGAAGA
>DATEPP010000628.1:0-3944 GCA_035273165.1 Gemmatimonadaceae bacterium | reverse complement strand
GGAGATCAACGAGGAGATGAAGATGGCGGCGACGCGCGCGCTCGCCCTCCTCGCGAAGCAGGACGTGCCGGACAGCGTCGCCGCGCTCTACGGACTCAGCAAGGTGCGCTTCGGCGCCGACTACCTGATTCCCTTCCCATTCGATCCACGCGTGCTGCTCTGGGTCGCGCCGGCCGTGGCATGGGCGGCGGTCGCCAGCGGCGCGGCCAACGACTTCGTCGAGCTCGATGCGTATCGCGAGCGACTCGAGGTCCGCCTCGGCCGCGCACGGGGCATCATGCGTGGCATCATCAACCGGGCGAGCGCGACCCCGAAACGGGTCGTCTATCCGGAAGGCGAGGAGCCCAAGATTATCCGCGCCGCTCAGATCGTCGTCGACGAGGGTATCGCGCATCCCATTCTGCTCGGCAACCGCGCGGCGATCGAGCGGACGGCGTCGCAGATGAACGTCGCGCTCGACGACATCGAGATCGAAGACCCGTCGAGCTCACCGCGACGAGAAGCGTACGCCCATTTCATGTGGGCGAAGCGCCAGCGAAAGGGGATGAGTCTCGAGGAAGCCCGGCGCCGCTTGTACAACGGGAATTACTTCGGATCCTGTATGGTGGCGCGCGGCGACGCCGATGCCCTGCTCTCGGGAGTGAACCTTCACTATCCGGAGACGATTCGTCCCGCGTTGGAAGTGGTGGGTGCGCATCCGAAGTCGGGGCTCGTGAGCGGCATGTACATGCTCGTCCTCGAGAAGCACGTCGTCTTCTGCGCCGATACGACGGTCAACATCGACCCGACGGCAGAGCAGATGGCGCAGATCGCCTTCGCGGCGAGTCGCGTGACGCGGACTTTCGGCATCGAGCCCCGGATCGCGATGCTGTCGTTCTCGAACTTCGGTTCGGTGCGCCACCCGGAGGCCGAAAAGGTGGCGCGCGCCGTGCAGTTGCTCCGACAGCGCGATCCCTCGCTGATCGTGGACGGCGAGATGCAGGCCGACACCGCATTCGACACCGAGATCTTGCAGCGCGACTACCCGTTCAGCGCGCTCAAGTCCCAGGCGAACGTGTTGATCTTCCCGAACCTGAGCGCGGGGAACATCGCGTACAAGTTGCTCGATCATCTGGGCGGAGCGACGGCCATTGGGCCGATACTCGTTGGCATGAGTCGCCCTGTCCACGTGCTCGAGCGCGGCGCCGACGTGCAGGACATCGTCAACATGACCGCGGTCGCGGTCGTCGACGCGCAGGGGCGCTCACAGCCAGCGGAGCCGGCGGCGGCGCGCAATACACCCGCCAACGGCATCGCGCCGACAATGTATTCGAGGTTATGACCGATATGGCAACGCAGACGCAGCCGCAGCAGGAAGCCGCCGACCTCCAGGGTCGCGTCGGTCTGGAGGCACAGGGACTCGCGCCTAACGGCGAGGTCCACTGGAATCTCGTTGCGCCCGTGCTGGTTCAGAACGCCGCGCGCCGCACCGAGGGCGATTTTGCCGAGATGGGGCCGTTCCGCGCCATCACATCGCCGCATACGGGGCGGTCTCCAAACGACAAGTTCGTGGTGCGCGAGCCACAGTCGGAGAAGGACGTCGACTGGGGTAAGGTCAATCAGCCATTCGCGCCCGAGAAGTTCGAGCTGCTGTTGGCGGACGTGCGCGCCTATCTCAACGATCGCGAGGAGCTGTTCGTCCAGGATCTGTACTGCGGCGCCGATCCGAAGTACCGGCTCTCGGTCCGTTACGTCTCGCCGAGTGCGTGGCACATGGCATTCGTGCGGAACATGTTCATCCGGCCCGATGTCGCCGAGCTGGCGACCTTCGATCCCAACTTCACCGTGCTGCACGCGCCGGAGTTCCAGGCCGATCCGACGAAGCACGGGACGCGTACCAGCACCTTCATCGTGCTGAACCTCGCCAAACGCATGATCCTCATCGGCGGAACGCGTTACGCCGGAGAGCTCAAGAAGGCGATGTTCACCGTGATGAACTACTACCTCCCGAAGCAGGGCGTGCTCTCGATGCACTGCTCGGCAAACGTCGGCAAGGGCGGCGATACGGCGCTCTTCTTCGGGCTGTCGGGAACGGGCAAGACCACCCTCTCCGCGGATCGCGAGCGCGCCCTGATCGGGGACGACGAGCATGGCTGGTCACCCGAGGGGATCTTCAACTTCGAGGGCGGTTGCTACGCCAAGGTGATCAATCTCTCGGCGGAGAGCGAGCCGGACATCTATCGCACCACGCAGATGTTCGGCACGATCCTCGAGAATGTGGTACTCGATCCCATCACGCGTCGCGTAAAGTTCGAGGACCAGTCGATCACGGAAAACACGCGGGCGTCCTATCCTCTGCACTACATCCCGAACTTCGTGCCTAACGGCCGCGGTGGCCATCCCAAGAACATCGTCTTCCTCACGGCGGACGCCTATGGTGTACTGCCGCCGGTCGCGAAGCTGACGCGCGAGCAGGCGATGTACTATTTCCTCTCCGGGTACACAGCGAAGGTCGCTGGCACCGAACGCGGTGTGAAGGAGCCGCAGGCCACCTTCTCGTCCTGCTTTGGGGCCGTGTTCCTCGTCTGGCATCCGTGGAAATACGCGGAGATGCTCGGTCGCCTCATCGACGAGCACGGATCCACCGTGTGGCTCGTGAATACGGGCTGGACGGGCGGCGCGTATGGTGTCGGCTCGCGCATGAAGCTCTCGCACACGCGTGAGATGGTGAATGCCCTACTCCGCGGTGATCTCACGAACGCAAAGACCGAGACCGATCCCATTTTCGGCCTCCCCACGCCAACGGACATCCCCGGAGTTCCCAAGAATGTGCTCCGTCCGCGGGAGACGTGGAAGGATGGAACAGCCTACGACGCGCAGGCGAAAAAGCTGGCGGGGATGTTCCGGGAAAACTTTACGAAGTTCGAAAGCTTCGTCAGCGAGGCGGTCCGCGAGGCGGGTCCGAAGATCTAGCGGCGACGGGCCGATGCTCCAACGCCAGTCCCCAGCAAGAGCAGAGTTGTAATTGCTTGAACACCGAAACTGCCTGAAACGGCAGGAAAGAGCCGGGTCCTTCTTGAAGGAAATCAGGCTTTTTCCGAGCTGTTTCAGGCAGTTTCGTTTTTCAGCACAGTTGATGCCTTCGCATGCGAGGAGCATTCGTCGCTAAACGATGTCGACGATGGAAATAATTCGCGACCCACTCTGGAACAACGTCGCCGTCGATCCGCTCGCGATGCGGCTCGTCGATTCGCCGGCGTTCCAGCGGTTGCGCTACGTGCGTCAGCTCGGTCTCGCCTTCCTCGTTTATCCCGGGGCGACCCACAGTCGGTTCGAGCACGCCCTCGGCACGTATCACCTCGCGCGGCGCGCGCTCTCGCTGCTCGACGAGCGAAACGCGCTCGCCGGAATTCCGCGTCTCGCGTGTTCGACGGTCCGGATCGCGGCATTGCTGCACGACATCGGCCATTACCCCTTCTCCCATGCGCTCGAGGAGATTGGAGCCCTGCACCACGAGGAGGTCGCGCGGCCGTTGATCGCGGACGGCGTCATCGCCGACATCCTCCGCACCGAGATGGGCGAGGAGACGCCTAACGAGATCCTTGCCCTCATCCGCGGTGAGAGTCGGAGCCCACTGCAGCGGCTCATCTCCGGCTCCCTCGACCTTGACAAGCTCGACTATCTGCGCCGTGACGCCTTCATGTGCGGTGTGCCCTACGGGGAGATCGACGTCGACCGGCTGCTCAACTCACTCACGCTCGTCGAGGGCAGCACCGGCCCCGAGATAGGAATCATCGAGAAAGGACTCTCGGCGCTGGAGTCGCTGCTCTTCGCGCGATACCAGATGTATCGGAATGTCTACTGGCATCACGCCGTGCGCAGCGCGACGGCAATGTACAAGCGCCTCGTCGCTGATGCGGTGAACGCCGGCTCGCTCGATGCGCAGACGCTGGCGGCCTTCACCG
>DATEPP010000627.1:0-2159 GCA_035273165.1 Gemmatimonadaceae bacterium | reverse complement strand
CGGCCTTCCTCGTCGGTGAGCACCCGCTGATTGTGCTGGGTTCGTGCGCGCCCACCGACCTCCTCCCGCGCGCACGGATCGGCACCCTTCATCGAGGCTCTGCCCCGGCCCAATCGTCCGCCGGATGGCGCGAGGCGAGTCGCTCCGCGGCGAGGCTTCGCGCGGCCTCGAAGAACGACGCGGCACGCACGGCGTCGTACTTCGCTCGGACGAGCGCGATCTGCCTTACGAGATCGCTGAAATCATCAGCGCTATAGTCCTGACACACTCGGCCGAGGCGGGCACTGATGTCGGCCAACATCTCGGGAGACGGCTCGTGAGGCTGCTGCAGCATATCCGTGTGCGTCTTGGAAGGTCGATGCCATCGGGTCCGTGCCACCTCGATTCGCTTGTCGAGCGCGCTACGATTGCTCACTCGACGACGAACGCCATCATCATCCCGGCTCCCATGTGCTCGGCGACGTGACAGTGCAGCAGCCAGATTCCCGGATTCATCATGTCGACCAGCAGATCGACTGTCTCGCCGGCGGGAATGAGGCCCGTGTCCTTCCAGACGAGGTTGTCGTTCGGGATCCCATTGCGTGAAACGATGAGAAACCGCTGGCCGTGGAGGTGGATCGGGTGATCCATCGCGTGGATCGAGGTCGGGTCGTTGAAGATGCGGAGCTTCGCCACCGTGCCACGCTTGAAGCGCCAGTGGATGTCCATGTTTTCCGTGCCCGTCGAGGCGTCGCGGAGAATCCAGCGTACCTCGCGTCCCGTCGTCACCCAGTTCGCCATCGCCATCCCATCGTTCCAGTCCATGGGCACGTTGAGCGAGTTGAGCATCATTGCAACGGCCGACGGCAATCCACGGGTGGCCAGGGTGAGGACGATCGTGTGGTCCGGCACTCGTGATGCGAGCCGGCGATAGGATGCGAGCTCGGCGGTGACGTCGCGATTGACGCCGAGGCGCGCGAACGCCTCTGGTCGCTCCTTTGGACCGGCGATCTCCACGCGCACCCTTCCAAGCGTATCGACCTCCGGCGCGTACACCCCGTACATGTGATCGAGCGCCTGGACGCGATTGGTGATCGCGATCTCGCCTGCCCGATCGAAGAGCACGTCCACGACGTAACGCTCGGCGGGCGCAATCACGACGCTCGACGCCCAGCTCTCGCGCTCGAACTTACCGCCATCCGATGCGACCACCTTCATGCGGGCGTCCCCGAAGGCGAGGTTGTAGACGCGAGCGTTGGAGACGTTCGTGAGGTAAAATCGGACGACATCGCCGCGCCGCACGGCGAGTGCATAACGAGACTCGCCATTGACGAGAAAGACATTTCCCCAGCGGCCCATGAGCGCGTGGGTCGGCGCGTCGGCGCCGTACGGCAGCAGGCCGCCGTCGTCGAGGAGAAGGTCGTCCAGCGCGAGCACCTCCTCGCGGTCCACCCGAGGAAGCCACGCGCCATCCTCCGGCGACACGAGGATGTTCCCATAGAGACCGAGATCCTGCTGGATGTCCTCGCGGACGTGCGGGTGATACCAGTAGATCCCCCCATCGCGGAAGTGCACGCGGTAGTCGAAGCTGCCACCTGGCGGCACCGCCGGCTGGGTGACGTTGGGCACACCGTCGTAGCGGTTGTCGAGGCGGACACCGTGCCAGTGCACGGACGACGGCTGTTCGAGCTGGTTCACGAAGCGGACGATCAGTGTTGTGCCGCGCCGCGCGCGAATCAGCGGGCCTGGATACTGGCCGTTGAAGCCGTACATCACGACCGACCGTCCCGCGATCAATCGCCTAACGAGCCGAGCGGTGAGGTGGAGCGTGTCGCCGTTTCGGACGTCGATCACCCGGCGCGGCTCCGCTATCGGGACGGCGCTGTCGGATCGCGGGAGCCACGGCACCACCGACGGCACGAGATGCTGCATGCCTGGCATGTTCATGGCGCCCGCACCGGGCATCATCGGCGGCATGCGCCAGTGCGGCAGGTCGTGCTGATGCCCCTCGAGCACCGGCGCGCCCGGCGCGACCGGCTGCATGAGGTCTCGGTGCGCGAGGAGCCGCGCACCAGGCGACGTTCCGCGCAACACGATCCGACCCTGGCGCTCCCGTCCGTCGCTCCGCGCCTCGGCGGTAACGATGACGCGGAATTGCTCGCGCGCGATCTCGCCTAACG
>DATEPP010000626.1:0-1872 GCA_035273165.1 Gemmatimonadaceae bacterium | reverse complement strand
GACACCTGGTCGGACGGGTCCGCCGCCGGCCCCGCCCGCGACGCCGCGCTCTGACTCGAGCATAACGCGTGATTCCTCGCCGTCGGCGCGCCACGTGCCACGCGCCACGCGACTCGCTGCGGAGGGAATTCGCGAACGGCTCGCGGTCCTTCCAACAGGCGTCGACGTTGCCAGCGAGATCATCAGCCCCGATGGGCGCCAACTTCTTCTCGTCGCGACCGCCGCGAACCAGCAGCAACTCTTCGCCTATCCGCTCGACGAGCTCTCGACCGAGCCGGCGATCGCGCGCCAGCTCACGACGACGCCTGGATTCAAGTCGTCGGTGCAATGGGCGCCAGACTCGAAGTCGGTCTGGTACCTCGAGCAGGGCCGCGTCGTGAATCTACCGGTCGAATCGCGCTCGCCGCGCCAGCTTTCCCTCCGCGCCGAGCTCGATGTCGACTTCGCCCGCGAGAAGATGGAGGTTTTCAATCAGGCGTGGGAGTATCTCAACGACAACTTCTACGATCCGAGCTTTCACGGCGCGAACTGGAGCGCGGTTCGCGAGGCATATGCGCCGATCATCGCCGGCGCGCGTACGCCTGACGAGATGCGCCGTCTGCTCAATCTCATGATCGGCGAGATGAACGCGTCGCACATGGGAATCTCGGGTCCAGGTGGCGGGACAGGATTGCCTGGCACGGGCCGCCTGGGGCTGCACTTCCAGCGCGCGGCGTACGAGCAGCGCGGCCAGCTCGAGGTAACCGAGGTCATCCCACTCTCGCCTGCGGCGCTGAGCGATCGCATTCATGTCGGCGATTTCATTCTCGCCGTCGACGGTGCGCGCGTCGCCCCGGGCTTCAACCTCGACTCCGCGCTCAATTTCCAATTCGATCATCGCGTCGTGCTCACGGTCGCCGCGGACGCGTCGGGACGCGACAAGCGCGATGTCGCGCTCCGAGCGGTCAACGGGAATACCGAGAAGGCGTTGCTCTATCGAGCGTGGGTCGCCGAGCGTCGCGCGTACGTGTCACGCGTGAGCAACGGCCGACTCGGCTACGTGCACATGAACGACATGGGCGGGAACGCGATCAACCAGCTCAATCTCGATCTCGACGCCGAGGGGCACGCGAAGGAAGGCGTCGTGCTGGACATTCGCTTCAATAACGGCGGCTTCGTGAACGGTCACGCGCTCGACGTGCTGAGCCGGCAGCCGTATGTGCTGATGGTCAGGCGTGGCGTGCCGCCGGTACCAGGCCGGCCGGTACTCGGCCAGCGTGCGCTCGAGGCGCCGACGATTCTCGTGACGAATCAGGCGACGCTCTCCGACGGCGAAAATTTCACGGAAGGTTACCGCACGATGAAGCTCGGCAAAGTCGTCGGTGAGCCGACGGCGGGCTGGGACGTCTACACCGGCGCGGGCGTGATGGTGGACGGCACGTCAGTACGGCTGCCGTTCATGAAGAATGCGTCGCTGGATGGCAAGGCGCTCGAGCTCGTCCCGCGCGCCGTAGACATCCGCGTCGATCGCCCGTTAGGCGAAAGCTATACGGGGAAAGACGTACAGCTCGATGCGGCGGTGCAGGAGCTTCTCGCGGAGATCGATGCGCGTGGCCCCCGTCGGGCTGCGGCATCGGGGTCCAGGTAGGCGCCGATCGGGTGCAACGGCGTTTAAGGGTGGATATCTCGACCGAAGAGCAGTCGATCGGGTGCACGGCGTTCGAAGATACAGATCTCGACCGAAGAGCAGTCGATCGGGGGCGCGACGGCGGCTTCACGCCAAGTTTGGCATGTGCGCATGGGGGCTGGGGACGAGCATCACTGTGTGCATGCCAAATTTGGGTTCTTCGGGGAATTTCGGGAGTGCGGGGGAATGGTCTCGCATGGAGAGGC
>DATEPP010000625.1:0-17642 GCA_035273165.1 Gemmatimonadaceae bacterium | reverse complement strand
GCGGATCCGATATCGAGTCCCGCGACGAGGCGTTCCGGATTCATGGCAGTCTGGCGATGACCTGGTCTTTGTAGCGGAGGTCGAGCTCCGCCGCATGAAAGCCGCGGCGGGCAAGGTCTTCTTCAACGGGCTCGATCTCGGCGAGACGGGCCGTGGATAGGTCGCGCATTGCGCGCACGGGCGTGCCATCGAGCTCGATCACGACTTCGTCCGCGCCAACGACGCGGATTTCACTCACGCGATCGTAGAGCGCCGGTGCCTCTGTGCGCAAGGTACCAAGGAAAGCGAGGACGCCGAGGTCGCGCCGTGGCAGGATGGGGGCGTCGATCGGCGTCCGCGCGAGATCAATCGGAAGCGCCGCGCCCCGCGCATCGTACGCCTTCAGGCCGTCGTTCGTCGCCACGAGCGCCACGGGGAGGTTTTCATCGACGTCCACCACGAGCGTTCCTGGCAATTTGCGCCGCACACTCACCCGCCGGAACTGCGGGTGCGAGGCGAGTCGCGCGGCAAGCGGGCCGGTCGGGTCCCAGATCGAGGCCGTCGTATCGACGTGCAGCCGATCGATCACCTCGCCGACGGAGACATAACGAGCCCCCACGATCTCCACTTTCCGCACGCGGAAGAAGGAGAGCTGACGCAGCACGAGCGGTCCCCAGAAAGGTGCACCCGCGATGAGGACGAGCGCCGCGAGGAGGAGCGTGAGCCTAACGCGAATGCGCGACCATCCGCGCGGCGCCTCGGCTTCCTTCTCGTCGGTCATCGCTCACCCTCGAGCAGCGCGAGGAGCTCCGGGCCCGAGCGCGTGATGTCGCCCGCTCCCATGAAGATCACCACGTCTCCTTCGCGAGCGTTGGCGGCGACGGCGGCGGCGAGCGCGACACGGTCGCCACGCCAGGTGAGCTGTCTGCCAGACGCGGTGAGGTGCTGCTCGATCAGCGAGGACGTCACGCCTTCGATCGGCTGCTCGCGCGACGGATAGATCTCGGTGAGATAGACGGCGTCGGCCGCCGAAAGCGCCGTGGCGAAGTCGCGCGCGAAGTCACGCGTCCGCGAGAAGAGGTGCGGCTGAAAGGCGGCCACGAGGCGCCTGCCTGGAAACGCGCCGCGCGCCGCGGCGAGCGTCGCGCCGATCTCGGTCGGATGATGCGCGTAGTCGTCGAAGATCGTGACGCCGCGCGACTCGCCAACAAGCTGGAACCGGCGCTCGACACCATGGAACGTCTCGAGTCCGCGGACCAGCTCCGCCGCGGGCGCGCCGAGGGCGAGTCCGGCACCGAGCGCGGCAAGCGAGTTGAGTATGTTATGACGTCCGGGGACGCCGAGTGAGACCGTGCCTAACGACTCGCCGTCCCATTCGGCGAGGAAGCGCGCGCCCGTCGACGAGAGGGCGAGGTCCCGTGCGACGAGCCGCGCATCCGGTGCGCCAGCGCCGTCCGCGATGGCGTAGCGAATGACCTCACTTCCCGTCGGCAATCGCATCGCCGCGGCGCCGGCGTCTTCCGCGCAGAGCACGATCGTCCGCGCCGGCGCGGCGAACTGGGCGAAGGCAGCGCGAATGTCGGCGAGTCCCTGATAGATGTCGAGATGGTCGGCTTCGATGTTCGTGACGACGGCAACCGTCGGCGCGAGCGCGAGAAACGACCGATCGTATTCGTCCGCTTCGGCGACGTACAATCTGTCGCTGCCCGCGCGGAGATTGCCGGACCACTCGGGCACACGTCCGCCGACGAGCGCCGTAGGATCGCGACCCGCCGCGACGAGCGCGTGCGTCGTCATCACCGTGGTCGTCGTCTTCCCATGTGTCCCCGCGATTCCGACGAGCTCCCGGCCGTGCGTCACTTCACCGAGCGCCTCGGCGCGGCGGATGACGGGAACGCCGCAGTCGCGGGCGCGCTGGAGCTCCGGATGATCCTTCGGCATCGCCGACGTCACGACGAGCGCGCGCACCCCGTCGACGTGCGCGGGATCGTGCGGCCCCACCACGATCCCGAGTCGCCGCAGATCATCGACTCCGGTTGGATTCGCGTCGCACCCAGTGACCTTCACCCCACGGCGCACGAACAGCTCGGCAAGCGCGCTCATGCCCGCGCCGGCGATGCCCACGAAGTGGACAGGTCGTGGGTCGGCGGAATCGAGGAGTGGCATGTGCGGCGCGGAATCTAGCGCAGAAGGCCCGCAATACGCCCAGCAATCTCGCGCGCCGCATTCGGGCGCGCGCGCGCTTCGGCGCCTTTGGCAAGACGGGTGAGCTCGTCCGGATTCTCGAGCAGCTCACGGAGCGTCGCGTCCAGGCGAGTTGCTGTGAAATCGGGTTGCGGGATGTACACCGCCGCGCCTGCCGCAGCGAGTGTGCGCGCGTTCACGCTCTGGTGGTCAGCAGCCGCGGTCGGTAGCGGCACGAGAAGCGAGGGAATTCCCCAGGCGCACATCTCGGCCGTCCCCATAGCGCCTGCCCGCGCCACGGCCAGGTCGGCAGCGGCGTATGCGTCGCGCATCGGCGCGATGTATGGACGGATCACGACGCCGCTCGTGGCGAGCGGTGCAAACTCGTCGTAGGTGCCCTTCCCCGTTGCCCAGATCACGTACAGATCCTGCGGCCTCCTGCCCGAACGCAGCCATTCCGCGACAGCGCTGTTGATCGCGCGCGCACCCTGGCTTCCGCCGAAGACCAGCAGTACTCGGCCGCCATTCGCGGGCAGTCCCCAACCGACGCGTGCCGCACCGCGACTGGGTCGTGGCGAAGGCGGCGGCTCGATCGGATTACCAGTGTCGAGGAGCGCCGAGGGCCGCGCCTTTCGCAGATGACGCATCGCCTCGGGGTAGCCGAGATAGATCTCGCGCGCCCAGCGCGCAAAGAAGCGCATCGTTAGGCCGGGGTAGCTGTTCTGCTCCTGTAACGCATAAGGGATGCGATGCGCCGCCGCGTACGCGAGCGCGATTCCCGACGCGTAGCCGCCGGTACCGATTACCGCGGCGGGTGCTCTCTCCGCTGCGACGCGCGCGAGCTGTCGCCAGGCCCCGACGGCACCGCGCACTGTCTTCGCGTTGTTCCACACCTTGCTGCGATAGAGTGGGTGCAGATCGAGGAGGACATGCGGGAACTCGGTCGTCGGCAGGATGTCGCGCTCGATGCCGCGCTGTGCGCCGATGAAGAACGCCTCGACGTCAGGTCGCAGCTGCTTCAACGCTCGCGCGATCGCGAGTCCCGGATAGAGATGCCCCCCCGTACCGCCGCCAGCGAAAAAGACGCGCGGGCCGTTCGTCGCACTTTCCCGTCGTGCCATCACTAGAGCGAAGCCGGTACCGCGAGCGGATCCGTCGCGTCGCTGCCCATCACCCGTTCCTTCGAGCTGCCGATGTTCACGAGGATGCCCGTGAAGAGCATCGTGAGCACGAGGTTCGAGCGGCCGTACGACACGAACGGCAGCGTAAGCCCTGTGGTCGGCAGGAGCCCGATGACGACACCGATGTGTAGATACGCGGTGAGGACCGTGACGAACGTGAGTCCGACGGCGACGAGCTGCAGGAACGGCGAACGGGCTTTGCGCGCGATCCGAAAACCGAGCAGCGCGTACACGGCAAAGGCGATGGTGATTGCGGCAAGTCCGACGAAGCCCCACTCCTCGCCGATGTTGCTGGCGATGAAATCGCTGTATGGGTACGGCAGGAACCCAGCCTGCTGCCGGCCCTCCCCGAATCCGACGCCAAAAGCGCCGCCCGAGCCGACGGCGACGAGCGACTGCTTGAGCTGGTAGTTCACCGCCGCGGGCGCGCCGCCGGGATCGAGGAAGGTGGATACGCGGAGGAGGGCGTACTGCAGCCGCTCGATCTTGTGCCAGAGCACCGGAATCGCGAGCGCGCCTAACGCGACGAAGTGGCTCATCCGCGCGCCACCCACGAACAGCAGCAGTGCCATCAGCAGCGTGTAGAGCATCGAGACCGAGAGATCCGGCTCGAGCGCGGCAAGGACGTCGAGCAACCCGATGACGACGAGAAACGGAACCAATCCCTTCGTGAGGCGGCGGAGTGAGTCGCCCTTGCGTACGACCAGCATCGACACCCAGACGATGACCCCGAGCTTGCCGAGCTCCGACGGCTGGAACGAGCTCCCGAAGAGAAAGCGCTTCGATCCGTTGATGCGCGGCGCGATCGAATCCGGCAGGACGAGCGTCAGCGCCATCGCCACGATGGTCATGAGCATCAGCGGCCAGGCCCAGTCACGCCATCTGTCGGCGTCGATCTTGGCCACAATCGCGAAGGCAACGGCGCCGGCAGCGGCGCCGGAGAGCTGCCGCAGCAGATAGAAGGCGCTCCCGTGATTCTCGTTCATCGCCACGAGCGCGCTGGCGCTGTAGAGCACCGCGAGACCATACGCGAGAAGTATCGCGCTCACGAGCATCAGTCCCTGCGCCTCGGGACCGATGCGCCACCGTGTGCGCTCTCCGCGACGCTGCTCCGCTCGAGCGCGCGGCGGGATCGCCTCTTCCCGGACCACCGTTCCTGCCGTCACTGTGCTACGCCTCCCCCTGCCTTCACGTCTTTGCTTCGCGTTTCGCGCCCAGCGGATGCCGCCGCGCGCCGTTGCCGATGCCCACGAGTCGCTTGAACTCGCGGCCGCGCTGTTCATAGTTCTCGAACATGTCGTAGCTCGAGCATGCCGGCGACAAGAGCACCACGTCCCCCGGCGTCGCCACGCGCCGCGCCGCGGAGATGACGTCGCCGAATGATGAGCCCAACCGCTCGACCGGCACGATGCTCCCCAGATCGTGCTCGATGATCGGCGCCGATTCGCCGTACGCGAGTACGACCTTCACCGTGCGGCGAATCTCGTTCGCGAGCGATGTGTACGGCTCTCCCTTGTGGCGGCCGCCCAGCAGCAGAATCGTCGGACGCGTCATCCCACGGAGAGCGACCTCGGTCGACGCAACGTTCGTCGACTTGGAGTCATTGATCCAGAGCACCCCGTTGCTCTCCCCAACAGCCTCGATGCGATGCTCGAGTCCGTGAAAGCTCCGCATCCCGCGCGCGACCGCGCCGAGCGCCTGCGGCGTACGATGTGCCTCGCTCGCCAGCAGCACCGCGAGCGCTGCCGCGAGCGCGTTGGCGACATTGTGATCGCCGATCAGATGCAGATCGTTCCGCGCGAGGAGCGGCTCGCCCAACACTTCCAGCATACCGCGCGACGTGTCGACCCACGCGTCGCTGCGCCCCCGGATCGAGAAGCGACAGTGAATACCCGCCGCCGCCTCGGCCAGCGCTTCGACGACGACGTCGTCGCCATTCGTCACCCAGTGGGATGCCGCCGTCGCATTGCGAAAGAGCAACGCCTTGTCGCCGTAGTATTCCTCGATCGATGCATAACGATCGAGATGGTTCGCCGACAGATTCGTGAGAATGCCGACGCGCGGATCGATGCTCGGCGTGTCGTGCAGCTGAAAAGACGAGATTTCGAGTGCCACCCACTCGGGCGGCTCCGGCCGAAGGGCGATCTCGGCGAGCGGTAGTCCGATGTTCCCGGCCGCCACCGCCCGATGCCCGAGCGCTGAGAGCAGGTGTGCGGTGAGCGCCGTCGTTGTGGTCTTGCCGTTCGTCCCGGTGATCGCGATGTAGCGCAGATTGGGAAGCAGGCGCAGCGCGATCTCGACTTCACTCACGATCTCGATCCCACGCGCGCGAGCGGCAGCGAGCGGTGGCGCGGATGGTGGAACGCCGGGACTCGCGACGACCAGCGACGCTTTACCGATGCGCTCGATGTCGTGGCCGCCGACCTGTACCGCGACCTCTTCCTCGCGGAGTGCGACCGCGGTGGCATCGAGCGTCTTGTCCTTGCCCGCATCCGACGCATACACGTCCGCGCCGGTGCGCGCGAGGAGCGTGGCGACGGCGCGGCCGCTGCGGGCCAGACCGACGACGGCGATCTCGCCGCCGAGCCAGCCCGCCGGCAGTGCCGGATCGACTACGCGTCGCTGCTGAGATCTCACGAGCCGCGTCAGCGAAGCTTGATGGTCGTCAGCGCGAAAAACGCGCAGAGGATGCCGATGATCCAGAATCGCACGACGACCTTCGATTCGTGCCACCCCAGCATCTCGAAGTGATGATGGAGCGGTGCCTTTCGAAAGACCTTGTGCGCCTGCGCGTATTCCAGCCCGTAGCGTTTGCGCCGGTACTTGAAGACGTACCGCTGCAGGATCACCGACACCGTCTCAGCGGCGAACACCGCACCGACGAAGGCGAGGAGGAACTCCGACTTGAGGAGAATGGCGACCGCGCCTAACGCGCCTCCGAGTGCAAGAGACCCGGTGTCCCCCATGAAGACCTCCGCTGGATGTGTGTTGAACCAGAGGAAGCCGATGAGCGCCCCGACAATGGAGAGGCAGAAGATCGTGAGCTCGCCAGCGTCAGCCAGATAGAAGATGCCCAGATACTGGCTCGCGTCCACGCGTCCCATGATGTAGCTGAAGATCGCGAACGTCGCGAAGGCAATCGCGCCGAGTCCAGCTACGAGACCGTCGAGGCCATCGGTGATGTTCACGGCGTTGCTCGTGCCCGCGAGTATGAACGTGGTGAAGACGACGTACAGCCAGGCGAACCCCGCCGCCGGCACGACCACCACGTACTTGAAGAACGGTACCGACGTGGACGCGCCGGGCAGATACGGCACGAGTGGATGCTGCCACAGGTACCAGCCAAGCACGACGCCGACGATCACCTGACCGGCAAGCTTGTAGCGCTCGACGAGCCCACTGTTCTTTTTCCCTTCCCGCTTCTGCTTGAGCTTGAGATAGTCGTCGAGCACTCCGATCGCGCCCATCCACAGCATGACGAAGAGCGCGACGAGCACGTACGGCCGTCGCAGGCTGAACTTCGACCAGAGCAGGATCGGGATCATCGAGCAGGCGATGATGATCAGCCCGCCCATCGTCGGTGTCGCACCCTTCGAGCGGTGCGTGTCGGGAGTTCCCTCGCGAACGACCTGATTCACCGCCTGTCGCCGCAACGCCCTGAGAATGATCGGGCCGAGAATGAACGACAGGATCAACCCCGTCACCGCCGCCATCACCGCGCGGAAGGAGATGTAGACGAGAAGGTTGAAGATTCGGAACTTCGGAGTGAGCGGGTAGAGGAGGTAGTAAAGCAAGGTGCTAGGTGTTAGGTGCTAGGTGCTAGGAACGCGGTGCTTGGCGCCAGGTGCCAGTGATGTGCTACAACTCAGCCTTGTGCAGTTGCTAGCACCTACCACCTAGCACCTAGCACCTCCCTCTGCCCACTGCTTGATCTTCGGCACGACCTGCTCGAGCCGAACCCCGCGCGACGCCTTGAGCAGGATAACCGCGTCCGGCTCCAGGCGCGACACGAGCCGATTCCAAAGACTGTCGACATCGCTCGCCGTCACAAAGCGCTCCTTCATCGTGCCGTTGGAGGCACGCTCGAGCGCGGCGGCGAATTCGCCGAGTCCGGCAATGAGCTCGATTGGCGAGGCAAGCGCCTCACGAGCGAGCGACTCGTGGAGTGCCGGTCCGCTCGGTCCCAGCTCGAGCATGGTACCGAGGATGGCGACGCGCTGCCGGCCCCGCCCCGCGTGCTGGAGGAGCTCCAGCGCCGCGCGTGCCGAGCCCGGATTCGAGTTGTAGGCGTCGTTCACGAGCGTCACGCGACCGATCGCTTCCACGTTCGAGCGCATCGGCGGCACCGGCATCGCCTCGATGCCCCGCGCCGCCGGCTCCCACGAAACGCCGAGCGTTCGCGCCGCGGCGAGCGCGAGCATCGTGTTTCGCAAGTTGTGAACTCCGCGCAGCGGCACCTCGACTGTCACATCGCCGAGCGCGAGCCGGCCCCGACCATCCGCGGCGAGCTCCCAGCTGTCGGCATGCAGATCACCCTGATCCAGGCCAGCAGCGATCACCACGCGCGCGCGCTTCTTCGCCTCGGCGACCACGTCTGGCTGGCTGGCGGGTACGATCGCGGTCGCGACACCGTCGCATGCGGCAAGCTCTTCGCGCATCACTCCCGCCAGGTCGCCAAGCCCCTCGAGATGCTCCTCGGCGATCGAGGTGACGACCGTGACATCGGGCTCAACGATCGCGCGCAGGCGCGCGACCTCACCAGGTTGGTTCGTTCCCATCTCGATCACGGCGACGTCGGCGGCGTCCGGGATGTTTAGCAGCGTCAGCGGAACGCCGATGAGGTTATTGAGGTTGCCCTGGGTCGCGTGCGTCTCCAGTCCCGCACCGAGGGCAGCCTTGAGAAGCTCCTTCGTGCTCGTCTTCCCGTTCGTCCCGACGACGCCGACGACCGGCTTCCCCCAGGCGCGGCGCCGGAACCGACCGAGCGCGCCGAGCGCGATGAGCGTATCCTCAACTTCGAAGACGGGCACGCCCAGGTCGCGGCCAGCGCCCGTTCGGGAGATCACCACGCCCGCGGCGCCACTCTCGGCCGCCTGGCGCAGAAACTCGTGGGCATCGAACCGTTCGCCGACGAGCGCGACGAAGAGATCTCCCTTTCCGATGGTGCGGGTGTCGGTCCACACCCGGGTAAATCCCTGTGACCCGCGCGGCAGATTCACACGCGCGAGCGATTGCAGCGCGTCGGCGACGCGATCGAGAGACCAGAATGTCATGAAGCGATTCTAATGGGCATTCGCCATCAACGAGCGGACAATCTCCTTCTCGTCGAACGGATATTTCGTCGTCCCGCGCACCTGGTATGTCTCGTGGCCCTTGCCGGCGAGCAGGACGACGTCGTTGGGCGTGGCGATGGCCAGTGCGCGCTGGATCGCCTCGAGGCGGTCGGTGATCCGCTCATGATTCGTGCGCTGCATGCCACGCTCGATCTCGTCGAGGATCGCCTCTGGGTCCTCCGTCCGTGGATTGTCGCTCGTGACGATAGCAAGATCAGCGAGCCGTTCGGCGATCTCTCCCATCACCGGGCGCTTACCGCGATCGCGATCCCCACCGCAACCGAACACCGCGATGAGCCGTCCGCCCACGAACGGGCGCACCGCGCTGAGCGCGCGCTCGAGCGCGTCGGGCGTGTGGGCGTAGTCGCGGAGCACCGCCGGCGTCTCGTTGATCAGCTCGAGCCGGCCCGGCACCTGCGGCAGCGACGAGAGTCCCTCGGCGATCTTCGAGCTCGGCGTGCCTAACGCGTACGCCGCTGCCGCGGCGCCCAGCGCGTTCATCACGTTGAAATCACCGATGAGCGGCAGGCGTACTGGCACCCGCTCCCTCTCGAGCGCCAGCGTCCACTCACTCCCGCGCGGTCCGAAGTGCACGTGCTCCGAGTGCACTTCGGCAGTCATCACCCGCTCGCTGAAACTGACCCGGCGGCGGTCCGTGCGCAGCTCTGCCCACGCCTTCTCATCGAGGTTGTAGACCACGGTGCCGTGAGGCAGGAGATAGTCGAGGAGCCTCGCCTTGGCGCGGAAGTACTCCTCCATCGTGCCGTGATAATCGAGATGATCGCGTGTGAGGTTGGTGAAGACGACGACATCGAACAGCACTCCCTCGACGCGGCGCTGATGGAGCGAGTGCGATGAGACCTCCATCGCGACGCGCGCGACGCCGGCATCGGCAAGCAGGCGCAACACGCGCTGCAACTCCACGGCACCCGGCGTCGTGAGCCCGCCGCCTCCCTCCACCGCATCGCCCGCGCTGCCGACGAGCACCCCGAGCGTGCCGATCGATGCGCTCCGCGCGCCCGGCCCGTCGAGGAGATGCCGGAGCATGTTGACCGTGGTCGTCTTGCCGTTGGTCCCCGTGACGCCGACGAGCTGCAGCTGCCGGGCGGGCCAGCGATACACAGCCGCGGCCGCGACTGGCGCGGCGCGGCGGCCGTCCCGGACGAGGAGCGCCGGCATATTCGGCGGAACCCGGCTCGCCTGCTCCGCGACCACGGCAGAGGCGCCAGCCCGCTGCGCCAGCTCGATGTAGTCGTGGCCGTCACGCTCAGATCCGCGAACCGCGATGAACAGCGTTCCAGGCTCGACGTGTCTACTGTCGTCGGTGATGCCGGTCGCCGTCGCGGGCAGCGCCCCGCGGCGGTCACTCAGCAGCTGCGCCGAGTCGAGCGCGGCGACGACGTCCTGGAGCGCGAACGCCGACACGGTTTAGAAGTCGTGAAATAGCCGGACGACCGAACCCGCGGCAGCAATGCTGCCGGCGGCGGGCTCCGTGGCGCCATCACTTCCACGCGCGAGTCGCACATGGAAGCCCGCACCGTGCAACAATCGAACGGCGTCGCGAAGCGAGAGGCCGTGCACGTCAGGGACCGCGCGCGGAGCTTCCACGACGCGCGCCGGAGCGCGATGCTGCGCCAGAGTGACGACGTACGGAACGCTCCCGGCGCTGATCATCTCGCGCGCCGCGCGCCGGATGCTGTCGACGCGCGCCGTCTCCGGACGAACGGGCACGGCCGCGCCAGCCACCGTCACCGTGCCCCGGGCACTGGTGTCGGCGGCGGCCGCGGTGTCGGGGTGGAGGGCCTGAGCCGCTCCCGCACTCGACGCGAGCTTGTGCCGATCGAGTGCGGCGTCGCGCGCCGCGAGCGCCGCCTGCAGCACCGTCTTCGTGAGCGGCGCCGCCGTCGCCGCGCTATAGAAGCTCCCCTTCTCGTCGCGTGGGTTGGTGAGCTTCACCACGATGACGTACTGCGGCTCGTCGCCGGGAAAGAGCCCGACGAAGTTCGGGTTGTACTGCTGCGCGGCGTAGCGGCCGTTCACGGTACGCCGTGGGGTGCCCGTCTTTCCCGCCAGGAGAAAGCTCGCCAGGTCGGCCTGCAGCGCCGTCCCGTTCTCGACGACGTTGAGCAACATCTTACGCATGCGCGTCGCCACGTCCGGCGTCATCACGCGGCGCACGACGCGCCGCTGGTGTCGGTAGATCACATTGCCGTCCGGCGAGCGGATCTCCTTCACGAGCGACGGCTCGAGCAGCTCGCCGCCATTCGCGAACGTCGCGTACGCGACGGCGAGCTGCAGCGGCGTCACGGAGATCTCGTACCCCATCGCCAGCGACGCTGGCGACTGCGGCGACCAGCGCGCGGGCTCGCGCAGCACGCCGTTCGCCTCCGAGGGATACGGCACACCCGTCGCGGTGCCGAAGCCGAAGTCGCGCAGCACCTCGAACTCCTCACGCCGCGTGAGACGCTGCGCGAACTTCACGATCCCGATGTTGCTCGACCACTGGAGGACCGTCGCCAGCGACGCACGGCCGACGAGATGATCGTCGTGGATGACGCGTCCCTCGAGCTCGAGCGTTCCATCGCCCGTGTTGACCATGTCCGTCTCGCGTGCGCGTCCGCGCGCGAGAAGACCCGCCGCGATGAACGGCTTCAGAGTCGATCCTGGCTCGAATGGCTCGGTAAGCGCCGTGGCAGCTGTCGATCGCACGTCTTGCCGCCGGCTCGCCATCGCGAGCACGTCGCCTTGCTGCGGATCGAGCACGACGATGTCTCCACCGTCGGCGCCCATTTTGGCCACCGCTTCCGCGAGCGCGTGCTCGGCGATCTCCTGCAGCTCGTGATTCAGCGTAAGAACGATCGTATTCCCGGGCCGCGCCTCCACGCGCGGCGCGTTAGGCGACTCGAAGCTCCGGCCGCGAATGTCGCGAACGAGCGTTGCCGTTCCCGCCGTGCCGCGGAGTACGCTGTCGAGCGCGAGCTCGATACCGTCCACCGCCCGATTCTGCGCGTCGACTCGACCGACGAGCCGGCGCGTTCCCTCCGACATCGCGTACGTCCGCACGCTCGCCGCGCTCGCGTACACGCCTCGCAGCCGCGTGGCGGCGGCAACGTCCGTCGATAGATACCGACCTGGCAACGTCACCCAGGCATGGTGCGGATCGAGCGCGCGGCGAATCCACTCTGGCTTGAGCTTCGCACGCGTGAGCACCCGACGTAGCGTCGCGCGGTCCTCTGGACGAACCTCACGCGGAGCGATCTCGAGCTGCACCATGTCGCGGCTCTGCGCGAGCACGAGTCCCGCCGCGTCGAGAATGTCGCCCCGCGGCGCGGGCATCTCGCGTGGCGAGAGCTGCTGGCGCGCCGCTCGCGCGCGCCAGGCGTTCCCTTGCAGCAGCTGCACATGCGCCGCCTGCCCGATTACCGCCAGGCCAAACGCGGCAAGCACCGCGTGAACGATCTTGATCCGACGCGACCGAATCATGGGCGGCCCGTGGAGTCGGCCCGAGCTCCGCGTGGCGTGGGCCGTCCTGGAGCGAGCATGATCACTTGGTCGGGAGATGGGACGTGCATATTCAGTCTCTGCTCAGCAATCGGCGCCAGTCTCGCTCGGCTCGATGCTTCACGAATCTCTCCTTCGAGCTTCACGCGCTCAGCCTCGAGCGCCTGTCGCTTCCGGTCGAGCTCGCGCAATCCGCGCGCCTGATCGATGCCGTACGTTCTGCGTGCAATGACGCCTGTAGCCACGAGGACGAAACCAAAGAGCGCGAGCGCGATCAGTGAGCGCCGCGCTGGTCGTCGGCGCGTCACGTCGCGTCCGCCAAGCGAAAGGCACGAAGTCGCGCACTGCGCGCGCGTGCATTCCGCGCGAGCTCGTCCGCACCGGCGGTCGTCGCCTTGCGGCCGACGAGCTCACCGAGCGCGCGTCCACGACAAGTACAGATGGGCTGCTTCGGCGGGCAGACGCATTCGCTGCTCCAGTCGCGGAAGGCGTGCTTGACCAGGCGGTCTTCACCGGAGTGATAGGCGATGATCGCCATCGTGGCGCCGGGTTGCAGCCGATCCCGAAGCACGGGAAGCGCACGCTCGAGCGCGGTGAGCTCGTCGTTCACGGCGATCCGGATCGACTGAAAGAGCCGCGCGAAATCCGGCGGCCCCGTGCGTGGTCCGAGCGCGCCCCGGATGGCTCTCACGAAGTCGTCGCTCACCGCGAACGCTGTGCTGGCGCGACGGCGTACGACCTCGTGGGCCAGCCGGTGCGCCCGACGCTCGTCGCCATACTCGCGGAAGATGGACGCCAGTGCGTGCTCGTCGAAGGTATTGAGGACGTCCGCGGCCGTGATTCCGCTTCCCAGCCCCCGATCCATTCGCATGTCCAGCGGCGCGTCCTCACGGAACGTGAATCCGCGCCGAGGATCGTCGATCTGATGCGACGAGATCCCGAGATCGAGGAGGATCCCCGCGAAACGCTCGCCCGCCAGCTCGGGGATCTCGTCGATCTCCGCGAAGTTGCCGAGGTAAGCTCGGAAACGGCCATTCGAGGTGTAGGAAGCGAGTCGTTCACGCACGGCGTCGAGCGCGTCGGGGTCCCGGTCGATCCCGGTGACCTGCTGGACGCCTGCCTGGAGGAGGGCGAGGGAATGTCCTCCGCCGCCAAGGGTACCATCCAGGACCGTCGCGCAGCCGCCAAGAAGGTCGATAACTTCTTTGGCGAGCACAGGCGCGTGATATGCGCTATGGAGGATGGAACCGTCGACGTCGGGTGACGGGGCGGACATACTAATCGCCCCGTCCCCGACGTGCCAACCCCTGCGCCCTTTGCCACGTACCACGCGAAAACCTTCGTCTCCAGACCGAGCTCGAGCCTCGATAGTTCGCAGCCGGCGCAAGCACTACGCGATGATCATCCACGGAGCTCGCGCCGAGCGCGAGGACGTGCGGCATCTCATCGACTGGGTGCGCGCCAAGGGGCATCTGGTGGAGGCGCATGTCACCCTCGAGGCGGGCGACGCCACCGCCATGGCCGCCGCGGCCGCGAAGGCTGGCGCGGATACGGTCATCGCCATGGGCGGCGATGGGACAGTGAACGAGGTCGTCAACGGGCTCGACGGATTCGACACCCCGCTCGGCATCATCCCGCTCGGCACCGCGAACGATTTCGCCACGCAAGCCGGTATCCCCGCCGACGCCGATCATGCGATGGATGTTATTCTGCGTCGCAAGCCGACGCGAATCGATACGGCGTCACTGAATGGGCGTCGCTTTCTGAATGTCTCCACGGGGGGTGTCGGAGCCGAAGCCACGGCAGAGACGCCGCCGGAAGCGAAGGAGAGTCTCGGCCCCGTGGCCTACGCGATTACCGGTGTACGCAAGTTCGCGGAGTTCGAGCCCTATCGTGCCAGCTTCCGCGGACCGGACTTCACCTTCGACGGCGAGTTCCTCATGTTCGCCGTCGGCCTGACGAGAGCATCCGGCGGCGGCACGCTCGTCACACCGCGCGCCTCGGTCACGGACGGCCTCATCGATCTCTGCGTCGTGGAGGCGATGGGCCGCGCCGACTTCGCCCGGCTCATTCTCAAGGTCAAGCGCGGCGAGCACCTGGGCGAGCCGGGCGTGCACTACGCGCAATTGCCCTGGGTCACGATCGAGTCGTCGCGCGAGTTGAGCGTCAACGTCGACGGCGAGACGTCCGACGCGCGCAAGCTCGACTACGTGGCCCGCGCGCACGATCTCTGGGTGCACGTCGCGCATCCGCCGGGCGAGGAGTAGCGTAGACGAAAAAAAAGAAGCCCGCCACGTCGTGGCGGGCTTCTCGTCGTTCAGGGTGCGACCGAGCTAGTGCTTCGTCCCCGATCGCGATGTCGTCTTGCACAACGCTTTCTTGGCCGGAGCGATGTTCGGGTAGTACTGCTGGATCGCCCCCATCAGCTGACCGGCGGTGTTCTTGTCGTAGGCCGCCGCCTGCGGTAGCGCGATCTGCGAGGCGGACCACATGTCGTCCGCAAGTTGCGCGTCGGAACAACTGCGCGACTTGTTCAGGTTCTGCAGGGCGTTGAGGCCAACCTGGAACGAGGATACACCGATGAAGTACTTGACCTGAGCCGACGGCGCGATGCTGTCGACCACGCTCGCGAGCTGGTAGACACCCAGCCAAGCCTGTCTCATCTGCATCACGTCCTTGCCCGTCGTGTCCTGCGCCGCTTTCAGCGCCGGCGCGAGGATCGTGAGCAATCCCTGCCCGACCGCCTGCTTGTCGGCTCCGGCGGCTGTCGCCCGGCGCGCCCAGGCCAAGGCGCTGTCCGGCTGTTTGAGCTCACTGTAAGTGACGATGACCAGCGGAATCCCGTTGTCGACCTTGGGATTGATCTCCACCGCGCGCTTGGCGGCATCGAGCGACTGCTGCAGCTGCCCGGACTTGCGCAGCGTCTGCGCGTACATCATGTACAGGTCGGCGTTGTTGCCGAACTTCTGAACTCCGCGCGCTGCATACTGAGACGCGAGCTGCGGCTGGCTGTCGGCCAGTGCGATCGCCGTGAGCCGGGTGTACAGATCGGCCGTCGCGGCCGCCGTATCCGCCTTCATCCACTCATCGCCCGCGGACAACGCCTTCTTGTAGTCCTTGGCGCTGGCGAGAAGCAGGAAGCGCATCCGGAGCAGCGCCGGGTCGCCAGGATTGTCCTGCAGCATCTCGTTGGCGATTGGCAACGCGAGCTCGGGCTTGTTCATCGCGCCGAGCATGGTGAGCAGCGTCGGGCGGACGCTCGCGTCCACACGGGCAAGCCGCACCATCGTCTGCACGGCCTTGGCCGTATCGGACTTCGCCATGTAGGCGTCGACCGCGTTTCGCATGGCGAGCGTGTTCAGGGAATCCGAACGCATGATCGCTTCAGCGACGCGGAGTACTGAATCCGGGCCGGCCTTGCCGTACTGGAACGCCGACATCAGACAGAGCTGCGACAGCGTGCTGTTCGCGTCCTTGGCGAGACCGGCCCGCGCGGCCGCGGACGCCTCGGCCCACTTCTGATCGCGGAGTGCCGACTCGCACTTGTGGTATTCGGGGAGTGCCTTGCGCGCGTCGGAGAGCTCGTGCTCGAGGCGCTTGGCGGCATCGCCGGCGTCACGGGCGTCTACCGACGGAAGCGGCTGCGCGAGCGAGACGTCGCGCGCCAGCAGCAGCCGGGCGTCGACGTGGACGCCGTTAGGCGTCTTGGCGCCGGTGCAGTCGAGGATCTCGTCGGCGCGCATCAGCTTCGCCAGTTCCTTGAGATCCGAGACACTCAACGCCGAATCCGCCTTGTAGCCGGACGACGTGAGATAGTTGTTGATGTCGTTGCGCGACAGCACGTACAGCTGCCGGATCGAATTCTCTGACTGTACGCGGCTGCGCAACGCCTCAGCGACGTCCACTCCGAGATTGCTCGGCGTAGACGTATGGCATGTGGCGATCAGAATTCGCGGGGTGTCGGCGGCGGGCTGCTGACCACGAGCCTGCGCCCGCACGATGTGGGGTGCGCTGACTGCCGTCACCGCGATTGCGCCGGCCGCCGTGAGCACACGGCGTCGAGATGCCATCACTGTTGGAACTCCTCCAAAACGTTGACGAGAATTACCCGAGATCGCCCTGCAAAGGTCCCTCTTACCATCCCCCACAGCCTAACTGCATAACTACGCGACGCTTTTTTTCGGTCGTACATACCGCAAGGCATGGGCGAAGAGGGACTCGAACCCCCGACATCCCGCGTGTAAGGCGGGTGCTCTAACCAACTGAGCTATTCGCCCTGTCGAACGCGCGTCACTTGTTCGGGCGACGCGCGCGCCGCGGCTGGTTTTCGTCGCTCGAATGTTCGTGTGGGCGCACGCCCACCTGTCCTTCGCGCAAAGTCAGGATTTGAGGATGGCAAGCGGGACGAGCACGCAGTAGCCAGCCACGAGGAGCAGCGGAGCGATCGTTTCGCCGCCGCGCGCGAGGTCCGCGTAGCCAGCGAGGAGAGTCACTGCCGCCGCACCCCACCAGATCACACTGCGGGTTCGCGTGCCGGTCTCGCGAGTTGCCATAGGGCCGTAGTGTAGGTCGGCCGGAAATCGCTGTCAAGCGACGTGACGAAGCGAAGTTACGTGAATTCCACGTTAAGGTTTGATGAACGCGTGCTCAGCGAGCCGCTGTTCCTCAGGCCGGCTCGTCGCCTTCTGCCGGCGGCGCAGACTCCGGCGCGTCTACCACCTTGCCGAGCAGCTCATCGATTGAATCGACGGCCAGACGCTCGGCGGCCACGTCCGCCGCGACGAGCGCAGCCATGCGGCGACGGTCCCGTCGGCGTCGCGCCAGATACAACGGCGTGATGATGATCAGCACAATCACGCTCGCCAGCGTGAGGTCGCTGAAGAGCGCGAGACCACCGTACCGTCGACGCGTCCGCTGCTGCCAGTCCCGCTCGAACCCAACGAGTGTCATGCCGAACGCCGCGCGCATCGCCCGGTCGAGCGACCCGGTCGCTTTCCAGTGCTCGAAGAGCAGAGACAGACCGTGCGATCTATCGATCGACGCCATGTCGTCCACAGCTCGATATGCGAGCGCGTACGCCGCCTGGGCGCTCGTGGCACCCTGGGTGAAGCGGTCATCGAGCTCGTCGAAGGTCGGCATACCGCGCAGTGCGAGCGCGAAGTTCGTCGCGAGCACTTCATTGCGCGTGAGCTCACGGGCTGCATAGCTCGCGTAGCCCTCGTCGAACCATCGTGGTGGTAGATCGCCGAGGTATTCATGCAGCGCGAGATGCGCCAGCTCGTGCCGGAGCACCTCGAGCGGATCGCCCGCATCGGAGCTCGCCCGCTTTCCCTGCATCACGATGCGACGCGACTCGGGGAACGCGAGCGCCGCACCCCATTCCGGCGCGCCGCTCCCGGCCCACTCGCGGAAGCGCCGTTGATCGGGCGCGATCGCGATCAGGACGCGTTGCACCGGTCGCGGG
>DATEPP010000624.1:0-10207 GCA_035273165.1 Gemmatimonadaceae bacterium | reverse complement strand
TAAGAAAACGTACAAGCATCCTACGGACGTGACGTGGCATGCCAAGGGTGGAGAGCCGATCGCGCCGGCGCGTTGACTCGGTTATCAGTCCATAGTCGATAGCCCATAAGGGAGTTCGGAACGAAGCATTGATTTGGTGAGGTGCAGATCCCTCGCTTCGCTCGGGATGACAATTGTCCGAGCAGCGCCCGCTCCCTCACATCAACGCTTCGCTCCGTATCACAGATAGCTATGGACTATCGACTGATAGCTGGGCCTACTGCTCCCAGGCGAATCCGCTCACGAGTCTTACGAAACGGCGGGCGGCGATATCCAGGCGCATGATCGTTAGGCCGCCGCTGCGGTCGCCGTGCCCGCGGGCCGCAAGATCGTCGACGCCATCTCCGTCGGCGTCGAAGACGTAGAGCGGATCGTGCGCGTGGAAGCGGAAGTCGACGAACCGCATCGGCACCGTTTTCCCCGTGGAATCGAGAACCGCCACCCGCTCGACGGCGAAGTCCATGTCCGGCGTGCGCTTGTTCGCGATGATCAACGCGCGGCCGATGCCGAAGCAGCCGGGGACCCACCAGCTCTGCACCTTCGCTGTCGCGACCTGCCGGTCGTACGGCGGCTTCGCGGAATCGGTGAGGAACTGAACGAGTGAATCGCGCACGGCGATAGCGCGGGTCGTGAGCTCCGTTGGGAGCGTATCCTGGGTGCAGACCAACGGCGTTAGCGGCTGCAGGCTGTCGGGGCGTGCGGGCCCCGTGGTAGTCGCTCCCGTCGTGGTGACGTTCGTCACATTTCCAGGCGGATGTAGCGTGTCGCCACGAGGCGCGACCGTGTCGATTCGTGTCGCGGTTGCCGGCAGCATGTCCTCGGCGCGCGCGAGCGAGTCGAGCAGATGCGAGACGCTCAAGCGAGCGACGATACGGCCGTGCCAGCTATCGAAGCCGATGATCTTCGTCAGCTCATTGACCGAGTACGGACCTCGCACTCGAAGCACCGTCCCGAGAGGAAGGGGCGACAATAGCGCCACCGCCTCCACGTAGGCCGCACGCGTCAAGGAATCCGACTTGAGGGCGATATCGATGCGACCGATGTCGACCAGCATGTGCCGGCCGCGTGATGCGACGGGGAACCAGTTGCGATCGCGGGGGACGAAGACCAGTCCATTCGCGATGCTGTCCGCCAGGGGTGAGAGCGGTCTGTCGCCATGCCGGTGCAGATGCATCGAGACGCAGCAGCTCGAGTGAGCCGACGCCGACTGCGAGCTCTTGGTAGTCCCCTGCTGAGAGGCACCCTGCTTCAGCGTCGCGCTGTCGACGACGACCGCCAGCTGGGAGGCAGCGGCGCTGTCGGCGTCAGCGGAGCGGACCGAATCGACGCGTCGCAACGTATCCGCGACACGAACGCTGTCGACGACGCGCGCGCTGTCGGTGGCGGCGAGGGTGTCGGTCAGGCGGTCGGTGCGCGCGCCAGCGACGCAAGCAAGAGCGAGACAGAGAACCCCGGTGAGGAGGGGTCCGAGAACGAGCGAGGCCAGAGAACGCTGCGGCATGCCGATGAAGCAGGGGGGACGCGGATCGCACTCGATGACGACGCGGGTGAGTGCAGGCAACAAAGTCCCGTACCGCTCACATCGCGCGGACTGCCCATACCGAAATGGGATCGATCTGAATCAGCCTTGGCGCATTTCGTTGCGACGTGAACAGCAGAAACGAAAGCAGCCTCGTTTGGATAACTGACCAGGCGGTGGGCCGTGAGGGGTGAGCAGTGACGGACCCTCAGGTCACAGACGTTCGGCACGAAGGTCGCTGTTGTAGTGTACCAACAGTCGGCCGCCGATACTTGGATTCAGTGTGTTGGATTACACGCTCACTCCAGAAGTCGAGCAGCATGACACGCACAATCGCACCGAGAGTGGACGCATGACTTGGCTCGAGCACAATGAGGCCCTGCAAGAGCTTCAGGGCAATGGAGAGATCGTCGTCGGGACAGGAGCGCAAGCCACCTGGCGGCTGCGCCGCGCCGACTTGATGCCGCGACATTTCGTGGTGTCCACGACGGACGATCGCGCCATCATCTGTCCATTTTCGAGCGAGACGGTTGTCACCGTGAACGGACGTCAACTCCCCGCGGGAGCGACCGAGTTGCACGACGGCGACGTCATCGGCGCGGGCTCAGGTGAGTTTCGCTTCTGGGCCACCGCGCCTGGCGAGACGCGGAGCGAGGGACGCGCGCCCGTGATGGGACATCTCGTGAACGCGGAACGGCAGTCCGCACTCTCCCTCAATCGCGTGTCCACGGGAATCGGGCGCGACGACTCGAACGACCTCGTGATCGACGGCCGAGACGCGGCGAGCTTCCACGCCGAGGTGCGGCGCGAGGCGGGCGGTCACGTGCTGCGTGTGTCGGCGGCGGCGGCCGTAAAGTTGAACGGGCGCGCTGTCACCATTCCTGTGTTGCTCAGCGAGGGCGACGAGGTGGAGATTGCCGACCTCAAGCTCCGCTATACGCGCGAACAGCTCCCGGCCGATATCGCAGAGACTACGCGCGAGCGCGTGACGAGTGAGGCCGAGGTGGACGCGCAGCCCGTCGTCACGAGCTTCGCTCGGGGCGCCGTGCCGAGTGATCTGTCGTCGGCGCTGACGTTGCGGGCGCCGATGCGGGCCGTAGCGTTCGTGAGCTCCGTGATCGCGGCGGTCGCGATTGCGACGCTCCTCTTCATGCACCGCGGCCCGTAGCGCTACTCGATCCGATCGAAGCGCAGCGCGCGCACCCGGCCGGCGTTGACGACGAAGCCCGTGACGCGACCAGATGCGTCACGAGTGAACTCGGTGACGCCGAAGCCGCCGCGGAAGGCGTCGGTGTACACCGGCCGCATGACAATCGAGCCCGGACGCCGCTCACTCATCACGAGCGTGCTATCCGTGGCCTTGATGTCGACGACCGTCTCGAGCTCCGCGCTCCGGTACCGACCGGCGAACGCCGCGAGTTGCGCAGGCGTGGGAGAGAAGGCCGTCATCTGCTGAAAAACCTGCTCGGGGAGAATGCCGCGACGAAGACGCAGCACGCGGCCCGCCGACGTGCTGTCGAAGACCGCCTGACCCTCGACTCCACGCAGAGCGAAGCGTGAGTCTGACAGAGGTAGCAGCTCGGTCCGAGCGCCCTCGGCGATCCACAGTTTCCCCTCTCTGACGTCGAGCCGCAGCAGGTCGCCGGTGGTCCGACGATAAATGCCGACAAGGGCTGCCAATCGCTCGCCGGGTAGCGTAACGGTTCCCGCCTGCCGCGCCTGCGACGGCTCCGGGGCAAGAGCAGAGCCGAGGTAGAGATCGGCAACCTGACGCGTGAGGAGGCCGGGATTGGAATTGCTGGCGTTGCAGAGCGCCGTGACCGCGAGCTGCTGATCGGGATAGCGCTCGACGTCGGCGCGATAGCCGGCGTCGGCGCCGCTGTGGCCGATCTCGCGCACGCCGCGGTGCGTTCCAACGGCTATGCCTAACGCGTAACCCGTCTTCGAGCCATCGTTGAGAATTCCCTCCTGTTGCATACGAGTCAGGAGCACGGGCGAGCCAACGACGGGAGCGCTGAAGTTCTGCTCCCAGCGGAGGAGGTCCTCGGCGGTCGTGAAGAGACTCGTGGCGCCGTAGGTGTCGAAGACGGGGATGCTCACGCTCCAGCCACCGCCCTGCCGTGGCTCGTACGCTGACGTCCGGTGGGGCACTACCATCGTGTGGTCATCATGGAAGTGCGTATGGACCATGCCGAGCGGCTTGAAAATTTGCTCATCAGCGAACTCGCGCAGCGAGTGGCCGCTGACCCGTTTGACGATGACGGCGAGGAGGGTAAAGCCGCTGTTGCTGTACAGGTATTCGGCACCGGGATCGAAGTTCAACGCGCGCTGGCGCGTAACAGCCCACATCACGTCGTCCTCGGTGATGAGATCGTCATCGCGCCAGCCGGCCAGGCGAAGGAGTGTCCACTGATCGCGGATTCCGCTCGTGTGCTGGAGGAGGTGCCGGAGGGTGATGCGTTTGCCGTAGTCGGGAAGCTCGGGGATGTATTTCCTGACGTCGTCCTCGATCGAGAGCTTTCCCTGCTGCTCGAGGAGGAGAATCGCCATGGCTGTGAACTGTTTCGAGATCGACGCGACGTGGAAGATCGACGCTGGCGTGATGGGTACCTCGCGCTCGAGGTCGGCCATGCCGTAGCCCTTCTCGTAGACGACTTTGCCGGCGCGCGAGACGCCCAGGATGCAGCCAGGCGAATCCCGGTGGTCGAAGCGCGAGAAGACGGCATCGATCTGGGCAGGAGTGGGGTTCTGCCCGGACGCAATGGCCGGGAGGGCGGCAAGAAGCACAATGAGGCGGCGCATGGGATTGTCGAGGCGCGAGGAGCGGGAGCGCGCGCAATCGCGCGCGCGACTCCATAATAGACCAGGATCTGCTTCTCGCGAGCGCGAGCGAGCGAGAAGCAGATCCCTCGTCGCTGCGCTCCTCGGGATGACAATTGGCGCTCCTCGGGATGACAATTCGGCTTTCCCTCCACGCTAAAGCCGACTAATTTTGTCTGGCATGGCAGCGGTCGCTCGGCGCGGGCGATTTGCTGTGGCCGCGGGACGGCCGATGGCGTTCGGATGTCGAACGCAAGTGACAGCGGGCGAAGGGTTTATGGCTGTTTCCGACGCCATGGCCAGCTCGCGATCGCGCCACCCAGGGAGCGGACATGAGCTCTTCGATCGAATCACTCATCACGAAGGAATACGCGGCTGGCTTCGTCACCGAAGTCGAGTCGGATACGCTGCCGCCCGGGCTCAGCGAGGACGTCGTACGGGCGATCTCCGCGAAGAAGGATGAGCCGGAGTGGATGCTGGAGTGGCGGCTGAAGGCGTTTCGGCGCTGGCAGTCGATGCCGGAGCCGCACTGGCCGAACGTCAAGTACGAGCCGATCGACTACCAGTCGATCAGCTATTACTCCGCCCCGAAGAAGTCGAAGTCGTTGGCGAGCCTCGACGAGGTGGACCCCGAGGTTCTGCGGACGTACGAGCGGTTGGGCATCCCGCTCAACGAGCAGAAGATGCTCGCGGGGGTCGCGGTCGACGCGATCTTCGACTCCGTCTCCGTCGGAACGACGATGCGAGAGGAGCTGTCGAAGGTCGGCGTCATCTTCATGTCGTTAGGCGAAGCGATCCGCGAGTATCCGGAGCTGGTGCGCAAGTATCTCGGATCGGTCGTGCCGTACAGCGACAACTTCTTCGCCGCATTGAACAGCGCCGTGTTCTCGGACGGCTCGTTCGTGTACGTGCCGAAGGGCGTGCGCTGCCCGATGGAGCTGTCGACGTACTTCCGCATCAACGCCGCCGATACGGGCCAGTTCGAGCGGACGCTCGTCGTCGCCGACGAGGGCGCGTACGTCAGCTATCTCGAGGGCTGCACGGCACCGAAGCGGAGCACGAATCAGCTGCACGCCGCCGTGGTGGAGCTGGTTGCCCTTCCCGGCGCGACGGTCAAATACTCGACGGTCCAGAACTGGTACGCCGGCGACAAGGAAGGCCGCGGCGGGATTTATAACTTCGTCACGAAGCGCGGGAAGGCGTTCGCGAACAGCAAGATCTCGTGGACGCAGGTCGAAACGGGATCGGCGATCACCTGGAAGTATCCGAGCGTCATCCTCCAGGGCGACAACTCCGTCGGCGAGTTTTACAGCGTGGCGGTCGTGAACAATCGCCAGCAGGCCGACACCGGCACGAAGATGATTCACATCGGCAAGAACACGCGCTCGAACATCGTGTCGAAGGGCATCTCCGCCGGCGAGGGGAACAACTCCTATCGTGGGCGGGTGCAGGTGCTGCCGAAGGCGACGGGCGCTCGCAACTACACGCAGTGCGACTCGATGCTCGTCGGCAATCGTTGCGGCGCACATACGTTCCCGTACATCGAGGTCGCGAACAACACCGCGATCGTCGAGCACGAGGCGTCGACGTCGAAGATCGGTGAAGACCAGATCTTCTACCTCAAGCAGCGTGGGCTCAGCGCCGAGCAGGCGGTGAGCATGATCGTGAGCGGCTTCTGCAAGGAAGTGTTCAAGGAGCTGCCGATGGAGTTCGCGCTCGAAGCGCAGCAGCTGTTGGGGATCACGCTCGAGGGTAGTGTCGGATAACTGAGTGGTGTTAGGTGTTAGGTGCTAGGTGCTAGAACGGCACACCAGCGAACTCCTAACACCTAGCACCTAACACCTAACACCTTTCAATGTCTCTACTCGAAATTCACGGTCTCACCGCATCTGTCGGCGACAAGCCGATTCTGCGCGGGATCGATCTGACGTTGAATGCGGGCGAAGTACACGCGGTGATGGGGCCGAACGGCTCCGGCAAGAGCACGCTGGCGCAGGTGCTGGCCGGGAATCCTGCCTACGAGGTCACGGGCGGCTCGATCACGTACAAGGGCCAGGACCTGCTCGAGATGGAGCCGGAGGCGCGCGCGCAGGCGGGAATCTTCCTCGCCTTCCAGTATCCGGTCGAGATTCCTGGCGTCTCGAACGCGTACTTTCTCCGCGCCGCGTACAACGAGGTGCGGAAGGCGCGCGGTGAGGGCGAGGTCGATCCGCTGGAGTTCGCGGACATCATGGAGGGCAAGCTCGCCCTCGTCGACATGGATCCGGGGATGCTCGGGCGGTCGGTGAACACGGGCTTTTCGGGCGGTGAGAAGAAGCGCAACGAGATTCTGCAGCTCGCGGTGCTGGAGCCGAGCCTGGCGATCCTCGACGAGACGGACTCGGGGCTCGACATCGATGCCCTGCGTACCGTGGCCGACGGCGTGAACAAGCTCCGCAGCGCCGATCGTTCGTTCGTCGTCGTCACCCATTATCAGCGTTTGCTCAACTATATCGTCCCCGATTTCGTGCACGTGCTCGCCGGCGGCCGCATCGTCAAGTCGGGCGGGAAGGAGCTCGCGCTCGCGCTCGAGGAAAAGGGCTATGACTGGCTCACCGAGGGTGAGCATGCGGGGGTGAGCAGGTGAGCGCGGAGGCCACGATCGAGCGCGTGGTGACCGCGGCGACGCCGTTCGAGGAGGCGTTCCGCGCGCTGATCGAGGGTGACGGCGCGGAAGCGCCGGCACGGATCCAGTCGCTTCGCTCGGCGGCGTTCGAAACATTCCGCCGACTCGGCTTCCCGACGACGAAGAACGAGGATTGGCATTTCACGAGCGTCGCGCCGATCGTCGAGCACGATTACCTGCACATCACCACGCCGAGCGGCGACGTCCAGCGAGCGGCGCTCACGCCGTTCCTGTTTGGACGGAGCGAGTGGCACACGCTCGTGTTCGTCAATGGCCGCTACGCGCCCGAGCTGTCGCACACCGGCGAGCTGCCGAAGGGCGTGAAGCTGCTCGATCTCCGGCGTGCGTGGCGCGAGGCCCCGCAGCTGACGGAAGCGATCGGCAGCATCACGAGCTTCACCGATCGGGCATTCACCGCGCTCAACGCAGCGTTCATGCACGACGGGGCGGTGCTGCACATCGATCATGACGTCGAGGTCGAGATGCCGATCCATCTCCTCTTCGTCACCGATGCCGTCGCGGCGAAGTCGATGATGCATCCGCGGAATCTCATCGTCGTCGGCCGGAATGCGAAGGCGAAGGTGATCGAGAGCTACGTCTCGCTCAGCGACGCGGTGTACTTCACGAACGCGGTGACAGAAGTCTCCGTGGCCGACGGCGCGACGCTGCATCACTACAAGATGCAGCGCGAGGGCATGCGGGCGTTCCACGTCGGCACGATCGAGACGCGGCAGGGGCGCGACAGCCATTACATCTCGTTCTCGTTAGGGATCGGTGGGTCGCTGACGAGAACGAACATCTACACGACGCTCGCGGGCGAGGGGTGCGGCGCGACGCTGAACGGGCTGTACATGCTCGACGGCGAGCAGCACTGCGATCATCAAACGCTCATCGCGCACGTGCAGCCGAACTGCTTCAGTCGCGAGCTCTACAAGGGCGTGCTCGACGGCCAGTCGCACGGCGTCTTCAACGGCAAGGTGTACGTCGACCCGATCGCGCAGAAGACGGACGGCAAGCAGACAAACAACACGCTGCTGTTGTCGGACAAGGCGCAGATCGACACGAAGCCTCAGCTCGAGATCTTCGCGGACGACGTCAAGTGCACGCACGGCGCGACGGTCGGCCGGCTCGACGAGCAGGCGCTCTTCTACATGAAGAGCCGCGGCGTGAGCCGGCAGCTGGCACGCGAGCTCCTGACCTACGCGTTCGCCGCGGACGTCCTGGAGACGATTGAGCAGGACAGCGTGCGCGAGGAGCTGGAGCGAATGACCCTGCGGAGATTTACGAGTGGAGCCAGGGGCTAGGTGTTGGGGGCTAGGGGTTAGGGGCTAGGCTCTGATTGACTGACCCTGACTCCCTAACCCCTAACCGCTAACCCCTACGCCCTGCCCCCCATGTCAAACCTCGACGCGCTCTATCAGGAGCTCATCCTCGAGCACAATCGCCGGCCGCGGAACTACCGGCCGATGGAGGGTGCGGACCGCGTCGTGGAGAGTCACAATCCGCTGTGCGGTGACGCGCTGACGCTCTGGGTAAAGCTGGACGGCGATCGGGTGGCCGAAGCGACATTTCAGGGAAGCGGCTGCGCGATCTCGCGGGCGTCGGCCTCGCTGATGACGGAGGCAGTGAAAGGGAAGACGCGATCCGAGGCGGAGGAGCTGTTCACGACGTTTCACGATCTCGTGACGGGCAAGCTGAACGTGGACGTGGACGCGTCGGCAAAGCGGCGGCTGGGGTCGCTGCGAGCGTTAGGCGGCGTCTCGCGATTCCCGATCCGGGTGAAGTGCGCCAGTATGGCCTGGCACGCACTCAAGTCGGCGTTAGGCGCAGAGGACAGCGCAGCGGGCGCCGTGACGACGACGGAATGACGGCGAGCGGCGAGGCGAGAGGTAGGGAGGCTGCCACGGATGGCGCGCAGACATTCGAGACGGTGGCATCCGTGGACGAGCTGCCTGAGGGATCACTGTTGGCGGTACGGACGGCGGCTGGCGACGAGGTGTGTCTGTTCAACTATCGTGGGCAGATCGGCGCGGTACGAAATGTCTGCACGCACGCGGAGTTTCCGCTGTCGGACGGTACGCTCGATCGCGACGGCACCATCGAGTGTGTGTGGCACGGCGCGCGGTATTTCTGCCTCACCGGTGAAGTCCGGCGTGGGCCAGCGGTGGATCCGGTCGCGGTATACGAGGTCCGGGTAGAGGACGGCAAAGTGCAAGTTCGGGGGAAAGAGGCGTGACGGACACGGAAGGTCGAGCCGAGAAGAGCGGGCCGAGAGAGGCGGGCCTAGAAGGGCGCGCCGAGAAGGGCGGGCCGAGAGGAGCGGCAGAGGAGCGGGGGGCGCCCCCCGTTAGGCAGTTTACGGCCGCGGAGGACGTAGAGCGTCACCAAACTCTTGCAGCCCGAAGCAATTTCCCACTCCTCGCCTCCGCCCCTGCCCTCCACTACCTCGACTCGGCTGCGACCGCACAGAAGCCGCGTGTGGTGCTGGACGCGATGCGCGACTTCTACGAACGCGACTACGCCAACCCCCACCGCGGTGCCTACGCGCTGTCCGTGCGCGCGACGGAGCGCTACCACGATGCGCGCGAGCAGGTGGCGCGATTTCTCGGCGTCGGCGACAGCGCGCGGCTGATCTTCACGCGCGGCACGACGGAATCGCTCAACCTCGTCGCGACCGCATGGGGAATGGAGCACGTCGGCCGCGGCGACGGGATCGTCGTCACGGCCCTCGAGCACCACGCCAACTTCGTCCCCTGGCAGCAGCTCGCGCGCGCGCGTGGCGCCACACTCGCGATCTGCCGCCTGACGAGCGATGGGCGACTCGACCTCGAGCACCTCGCGTCGATCATCACGCCGCGGACGCGCGTGGTGGCGTTCAATCACGTGTCGAATGCGCTCGGGACGATCAATCCGGTCGCCGCGATCACGGCGATGGTTCGGCGGCAAGCACACGGGAATGCCATCGTCGTCATCGACGGCGCCCAGGCCGCACCGCATCTTCGGTTGGCCCTCGATGGGCGCGAGCTCGGAGACGTGGACTTCTACGCGTTCAGCGGGCACAAGATGCTCGGGCCGATGGGCATTGGCGGGCTTGTCGGCAAGCGCGCGTTGCTCGAGTCGATGCGCCCGTATCAGATGGGCGGCGACATGATCGAGGTCGTCGG
>DATEPP010000623.1:0-17165 GCA_035273165.1 Gemmatimonadaceae bacterium | reverse complement strand
ATGGCCCCGCGCGCTCGTCAGGCGAAGTCGAAAGCGCGCGTGCAGAAGTTCGAGGAGCTGGCACAGCGCGACACGGCCGAGCGGGTGATGCAGCACGAGATCGTGATCCCGCCGCCTCCGCGGTTAGGCAACGAGGTCGTGAACGCGAAGGACGTCCGCAAGGCCTATGGCGACAAGCTGCTCTTCGATGGGTTGTCGTTCTCGCTGCCGCGCGGCGGCATCGTCGGGATCATCGGGCCTAACGGCGCGGGAAAGACGACGCTCTTTCGGATGATTGTCGGTCAGGAGCAGCCCGACGCCGGCGAGCTGGATCTCGGCGAGACGGTCCAGATCGCGTACGCCGGCCAGCAGCGCGAGCTGAATGCGAACAAGAACGTCTGGGAGGAGATCTCGGGCGGACTCGAGACGATCAAGGTCGGCGCGCGCGAGATGAACTCCCGCGCGTATATCTCGGCGTTCAACTTCCGTGGGCCAGATCAACAGAAGAAAGTCGGCAACCTCTCTGGCGGCGAGCGGAATCGGCTGCACCTCGCGAAGACGCTCATGTCTGGCGGTAATCTGCTGCTCCTCGACGAGCCGACGAACGATCTCGACGTCGATACGCTGCGCGCACTCGAGGACGCGCTCGACGACTTCGCGGGATGCGCCGTGGTGATCTCCCACGACCGCTGGTTCCTCGACCGGCTCGCGACACACATGCTCGCGTTCGAGGGGAACTCGGAAGTCGTGTGGCACGAGGGGAACTACCAGTCGTACATCGAGGACCTGAAACGGCGCAAAGGCCCCGATGCGGATCAACCGCATCGAGTGGCGTACCGGAAGCTCGTGCGCGCCTAAGGCGCGCTGCTCGCACCTAACGAGCAGCGTCGTTCGGTGCGAGCGGCGGGCGGCGCCGTACCGCGTTGACGAGCGCGCGGGCAGCGGGGGGCGCGTCGGCTCCGGCCGGCAGCACCGCGGAGACTGTTCGGGCCATCGGCGGATCGAGGGGAACCGCGACGGTGCCGGCGGGCGCGGCGGGAGTGATGGCCATCTCCGGCACCAGTGTCCATCCGAGCCCCGCCGCGACCATCTCCATCAGCGTATCGATTCCCACGGCGCGGTGTTGCACGTCGGGGGTGGCGCCGACGCGCTCGAAGAGCGCGCGCACCGCGGGCTCGCATCCGCTGTCCGACATGACGTAGGGCACTCCGGCGAGGCGGCGGAGTTGGAGGCGAGGGTATCGCGACAGTGCGTGATCCTTCGGTAGCAACGCATACCAGGGGTCCTCGGCAAGTGCGATGACCTGCGCGTCGGCCGGAACGTCGAGCGCCGGTCCGACGAATCCGACGTCCACGAGTCCTGCGTTGAGCCACGCGTGCAACTCCCGGTCAGTACCCTCCCACAATGAGACACTCACGCGCGGATGGCGCGCGGAGAACGTCGGCAGCGTCGGCCCGACGAGCCGGGCCGCCACGCTTCGTATGCTCGCGAGGCGAAGTGAACCCGGTTGGATGTCACTGTCTGCCAGCGCCGCAGCGGCGATCTCGCTCACTTCGCTCAACGCCCGCCGCGCGTGCGCAACGACGCGTTCACCGAGCGCTGTTGGAACGACGCGCCCGCGTCCCCGAACGAGGAGCGGGGCCGAAAGGACGCGCTCGAGTCCGAGTACTGCCTGACTTACGGCGGACTGGGTCATGTGCAGTCGTGCCGCGGACGCGCGAAACCCGCCGCACTCCGCGACCGCTACGAGAGCCTCGAGCTGTCGCAGCGTGACATTGGCGGCATTGATCGTTAGGGATGGGGGATCACGCCGTGCGTTCGCGCGTGATCCTGAGGTTGGTGTGGGTCTGGTCATACAGTCCCGCGATTAGCGACGCTGATCGAGCGGTGTCGGAATGCGAATCGTTTTACCAGTAGACGGTGAGCTGTTCCGCTTCTTACGATGCGTTCCCGACGATGACTTCGTCGGCGTCCGCGCGGCGTCGGCCGCACACACTCTTTTCTCATGTCGTGAGTTGAAATGTCGAACCAGTCGTATCGCCTCAGCACCTCTACCCTTCTTTTTCTCGCTGCGACCCTCGCGGCATGCGGCCGCGAGACGGTCGCAACGCAGCCGGCTGCCCGCACACCAGTCAGCGCGCCGAGCCTTCTGCTCGCACCAGGTGAATTCAATAACACGCTGGTTGATTCCACGGACTCAGCAGGCAACCATATTATGGTCACCGAATGGGCTGCCGGCACTTACACGCAGCCCGATGGCGTGACTGCCTCCGTCGCGTCCGTCACGGTGAAAACCGTAATTCCACCAACGAACGGCAGTGGCTCATGCATCACGAGTACGGTCGTGAGCACCGAGACGACCCCGGGCTGGACGGCAACGATCAAGAAGCCGGGTGGCTGCGACAAGGAGATCGTCGTCGGGCTCGAGAACGCAACCACCAATCAGAAGGCGGAGTTCAGGTATCTCGTCATTTTCGGAAAGACGCGTATCGACGCCGGCGCGGTCCGCTGAGGCCACCAAGACGCACGAACCGCAAATGAGCATTCTCGCAAGCGAGGCAGTGCTCTCGTGAACAATGTCGCGCTCGCGATCACAGTACGCCTGGTGCACATCGTATCAGGCGTACTGTGGGTCGGCTCCGCGACCATGCTGGCGGCCTATGTGCTACCCGCCGCACGGAGTAGTGACGACGGTCTGCGCTTCCTGCGAGAGCTGATCTGGGTGCGCAATCTGCCGCGCTTCCTGAATGTGGTGCTGGTGTTGACCCTGCTGTCAGGGCTAACACTCTATGGCAACCTCGTTTTTCTCACCCACGGCGCGTGGGCGAAGTCTCGGCACGGAATCGTCCTTGGCGTCGGCGGGACGAGTGCCATCCTCGCCGCCGCGGTCGCGACCCTTCTGGCCGCTCCCGCAATTCACCAGGCACTCGCATTGGCGGAAAAGGGAATTCCCTCCGACGGCGGCGTGCCCGGGAATCCGCTTGCGGTGAGCCGCGCGCTGCGCCGATACGCGATCGCGATGTGGGTCGTCGTGGCCCTGTTGCTCGTAGCGGCCTCCCTGATGGCCATCTCGCGGTACTACTGAGGCTGAAACTTCACGCGCGCTCTCGTGTAGTGCGCGGGACTGCTCCGCCCGTTTTTGCTGGGCCAGCCACTGTAAGCGACGCCGCCAGCATCCTGTAAGCGCTTTGCCTGACCTTGTTAGGCAGGACGTTGGGCAGGCCTACACCCACGAGATATCTGATTTCTGGAACCCTTCTGATGAGAACAGCGGACACAATTGCTTGGATGCGACTCGCCCTATCACTGGTGCTGACCGTTGCCGCTTGCGGTGGCGACGCAACCGCTCCGACCCCGGTGGCGCTCGTATCAGTAAGTCCGGAAGCGCACACCATGTTCGTTGGCGACGAGATCCGCCTAACCGCGACCATGAAGGACGCCGAAGGCCGCACGCTCACCGGCCGCACGGTGACCTGGAGTGTCGAACCCGCGTCGATCGCGACCGTGACGTCGGACGGAAGAGTGATCGGCGCCGCTCCCGGCGTTGCGCAAGTGGCGGCGGAAAGCGAAGGCAAGCGAGATCGCGCGACCATAACGATTCAAGCCAGGCCGCAAACACCGTCTGTGGCTACGGTGGTAGTCACCCCCGGCACCTTCGAGCTGACCGAGGGGCAGACACAGTCGCTGACGGCCGTTACGATGGACGCGTCCGGAGCGGTGCTCGAAGGGCGCGCCGTCACCTGGTCGAGCAGCGACGCGAATGTGGCCGACGTCGACGCTAGCGGAAAGGTGACGGCCAAAGTGCCAGGCAGCGCACTCATTCGTGCCTCGAGTGAAGGAAAAACTGGCTCGGCGGCGCTCACTGTCCGCGCGACGCCGGTGGGCTCAGTCACGCTGAACATCCATCACGTCGACCTCGCGTGGGGTGCGCGCACAGAGCTCGTCGCCACGGTGCGCGACGCGAATGGGGGCGTACTCTCCAATCGCGAGATCATCTGGAGCACCACCAATCCGGCAATTGCGGCCGTAACGAATCTCGGTCAGGTCATCGCACGCGGCGGCGGTACGGCGACGATCACGGCGACGAGTGAAGGGATATCGGACGCGGCCACCGTTGTCGTCACGGAGCTTCCTGGCTTTGCGTTCGATCTCATCTACGATCGCTGGAGCGGGACGACGGTGATCGAGCCGACGCTCTACCGCGTCGACATCCGAACGGTAGACGCGACTCCTCACGCCATGTTCGATTTCTGGACGTCGAGCAACGCCACCGCTTCGCCTAACGGTGACAGGATCGCCTTTGTGGGGGTCGATAACGGCCACACGGAGATCTTCTTGGCCAACGCCGACGGCAGCAACGCAAAGCGGCTTACCTCGGGAACGCTCTCGGCCGACCAGCCGGCATGGAGCCCGGACGGGACGCGCATCGCGTATCGCCTGTCGGCGAACTTCCCGCCAGCGAGAATCTGGGCCATGAACGCCGACGGCACGAACCAGCACGCCGTTACGAACGACGCGCCAGGCGAGCATCATCACCCGACGTGGTCGCCGCGTCAGGCAGACGGGAGCTATCGCATCGCCTACGCGCAGGCCGCGATTAAGGATGGTTACATGCGGGCGCAGATCTGGAGCGTCCGCGATGACGGTGCCGACCGTCAGATCCATAGCGATGAATCGATCGGCGCCTACGACGATGAGCCCTCATGGTCGCCGGATGGTGGGAAGATCGTCTTCGTTCGCTCCGGCCAGCAGCTCGTTGTCGTCAGCCTGCCCGACCGAAACGAAAGGCCGCTTCTGAACGGTAGCCTGGACGGTGAGCAGCGCTCGCCCGCATGGTCGCCGGACGGCAGCCTGATCGCTTTCGTCTCCAGTCACGAGATCGATCCGGACGGCTACGGCAAACAGATCTACACGGTACGGCCGGATGGTTCCGGATTGCGCCGCCGGACCTTCGATCGCACGGAGAAGGGGAACCCGGCCTGGATTCTCGCTCGTTAGGCGAGGAGTAGCTCCAGCTCCTCGCGGCCAATCTGCGCCAGCGCGCCCTGGTCCTCGCTGAGAATCGCGTCGGCCAGGTCGCGCTTCGAGCGTTGCAGCTCGAGGATCTTCTCTTCGATCGTGCCCTGCGCCACGAGTCGCGTCGCGATCACGTGGCGCTGCTGGCCGATGCGGTGGGCGCGATCGATCGCCTGGGCCTCGACAGCGGGATTCCACCATGGGTCCAGTAGGAAGACATAATCGGCAGCGGTGAGATTCAGGCCGTGGCCCCCCGCCCTCAAGCTGATCAGAAAGAGCTTGCAGTTCGGATCCTGCTGAAATTGTTCGACGACCGCTTGCCGATCGCGCGTGTCGCCGTCGAGATACGCATACTGGGCCGAGTCCGCATCGAGACGCTCGCGCAGGAGCGCGAGGAAGCTCGTGAACTGTGAGAACACGAGCGATTTGTGTCCCTCGGCCGCCGCCTCGGCGAGCTTCGGCTGGATGACATCCAGCTTTGCGCTCGGCGCGTCGGCATGTGTGCGCGAGATCAGCGCTGGATGACAGGCGGCTTGCCGCAATCGGAGGAGTGCCTCGAGCACTTTCATCCGCGAGCGCTCCATACCCATACGATCGATGTAAGGAAGGAGCGAGCGCCGGTAATGCGCGAGCAACTCGTCGTAGATGCGTCGCTGCTCCGGCTCGAGCTCCACGACGAGTGTCTGCTCGAGCTTGGGCGGTAGCTCGGGAGCAACGCGTTCCTTGGTGCGGCGGAGGATCACCGGCCGCAGCGCTCGAGCGAGGAGAGCCACCTCGCCATTGTCGTTAGGCTTGGCTGTTTCATCATCGTCACTAGCGACGCGCGCCCTGGCAAGGGATCGGAACGTCGATGCCGCGCCGAACATACCGGGATTGAGAAACTCGAACAGGCTCCAGAGCTCCTGGACGTTGTTCTCGATCGGCGTGCCGCTCAGCGCGAGCCGATGGCGAGCACGGAGGAGACGCGCTGCCTTGGCCGCCGCCGTCGTCGCGTTCTTGATCGCCTGTGCTTCGTCGAGGATGACGTAGTCGAACTCCATTTCGCGCAGCGCGGCGATGTCGCGCCGGAGCGTCCCGTACGTCGTGATGACAAGTTGCTCATCGGTGAGACCGATGCTGCCGCGGCTCCGTTCCGCGCCGGTGTGATCGAGCACCCGGAGGCTTGGCGCGAACCGCGCCGCCTCCTGCTTCCAGTTGAAGATGAGCGACCGCGGCGAGACGACGAGCGACGGCCCCGCGTTCTCGAGCCGCCGCGACTCGAGCAGCGCGAGTGCCTGCACCGTCTTGCCGAGACCCATGTCATCGGCAAGGCAGCCACCAAGACCGAATTGGCGCAGGAAGGCGAACCAGCCGAGGCCCTCACGTTGGTACTGGCGGAGCTCGCCCTGGAAGGTCGCCGGCTCGACGCATGCTTCCACACGCTCGAATCGTCGAATCTCGGCGCGGGCTCGCTCGAAGCGCTCATCGGTCTCGCTCGACGGCATGAGCTCGAGCAGCGCGTCGAGCAGCGCCGTCTGGGAATGACGAAAGCGCAAGCCTTTCGCCGCGCCTGCCATCGCGACGAGCGGCGCGAGTCGCCGGCGTACGTCGGCGGTGAGCACGCCGACGCCACCGTTCTCGAGCTCGATCGTCGATTCCTTGTTTCGCAGCGCCTCGAGCACGCGCGGTAACGAGACGCCGGCGTCCCCGAAGGACAGCTGGATCTCCAGATCGAACCAGTCGACGCCCGAGCGGACGCGTGCCGTGACATCCGTCGTTATGCGGTGAGGGACGCCGTCGACGATGACGCGCCAACCTGCCGCGGTGAGATCGCGGAGCAGCGGCTCGAACGCTCCGCTCGGGACGACGAGGGCGGTACCGCTCGTCCGCCAATCATGTTCCTTGCGCACTCCAGCACGCGACAGAAGCTGGCGGGCTTCGGCCTCGGCGCTCCGATCGCGCCGTACGATGCGATTGCTTCGCGCGTCGAATACCATCGTCCCGGGCCGCGAATCACTCACGTCGACGCCGTCATAGTCGAACGAGAGCGCCACATTCAGATGGCCGCGACGCCAGCCTTCCGAAGGCCGCGTCAAACGCAGCACCGGGACTGGCCGCGGCGCGACCTCGCTCACGTTCAGCCCTTCCGCCAGCTCTAGCCGTGGCGCGCGCGGAAGCTCTGCCAGCGCGCCGACGACCGCCGCGAGCTCGCTGTCCTCGAAGCGGATCGCGCCATTCGTGCGCACCTCGTTCAGGAGCGCGAACGGTCCATCGATCTCGACTCGGGCGATCGTGTTTTCGTGGACGAGAAAGCCGGCGTTGTGAAGCAGGCTGGGTGCGTCGAATGGCATGCTCACGCCACCGCGCCGGAGGATGCCGGCGAGCTCCAAGCCCCTGCGGTCACGCAGAATGGCGTAATGAACTTTCCACGATCCGCGGTCGTCCCATTGCGCGGGGTCCACTGGACGATCGTGCGGGTCACGCCGGATACGCAGACGTCCTGTCTCGCTCATGAGGCGGAGTACCGGATCGAACGCCGCGGGCTCGACGACGAAGCTGCCAATCGGATCGGTCCGCGCCCACGCGAGTGTGCGCCGCGATCCGCGCAGCATCTGGCCGATCTCACGGTCGAGCGGATCCGGAACGTTCATCCAGCTGTCGAGGGCGGACCGAAAAAGCTTGGGAAGACCCCAGCTGCCATCGCGCTGCACTTTTTCGGTCGCCAGCTCGATGACGAGGCCGTCCGCTGAGCGGCTGGCGTTGATGTCGGCGAGGTAGACCAGCCGGCGATCGCTAGGCCACTCCGCCGCAGGCGGCGCCGGGTTCTCGTACCGCGCATTGCGCTGTGCGTCTTCCAGCGCTCGACGCCAGGCAGGGGCTGACCCGCTCGCGCGCTTGGGCTCCCGCGGCGCGCTCGGGCGATCGGGCCGGTCGGTCAGGAGCAAGGTGTCCAGGATCGAATTCTCGGCGAAGATCCCCAGGTCGTCGTCGTTGTCTCCTGATTGCTCGCGGTAGACGCCACCAGAGGCATCCAGGAGTGGCTTGAGCAATCGCTTTTCATCCACGACTCGAAGCGTCGCCCAGAGGTGCTTGCAGTATCCGCGATCCATGGCGAAGGGACAGGCACAGGTCATGACCAGTCCCCGCTCGCGCGCGTCGAGCGTCACGAGCCACGGCTCACTCCCGCGCGCGATGGCGTTGACGAGCAGCGGTTCGCCCGATGCGAGCAACTGAATGCGCCGCTCGGCGACGTACCGCTCGCCCCGCGCGCGTGCCCCATGGGTGAAGGCCCCTGACAGCTCCGCCGGAATCATTGCTCCGACAATGTATCGGCCGAGCGGCAAATGATCTTCAGGCAGCCATGCATGAGTCGAGTCTTGCGGTCCTGATTCCCGGTCGTATCGTGGGATAAAATCGAGCGGAGCGCGCACATGAGCGTCATTCATCGTCTCTCGCTGGCCGCCGCTGGCCTGGTGTGCCTGGTGACTCTCGTATCCGTCCCTGCAATGGCTCAGGGACGTAACGAGCGGCCGAACGCCGATACTCCCCGGCTCCTCATCGCGACATTCCGTACGGCGGGCACGGACGCCCGAGTGGGAGTCGAAGGTGCCGAAGCGCTCAGAGCCCGTGTTCAGCGCGAGTTCAGCGCGCGGGATCTGTTGGTCATTCCGCGCGATCGGATGAACAGCTATCTGATCCAGTCGGGCTACCCTGCCGACTCGGCGCTCGGCCTCGAAGACCTCAAGCTCCTCGCGCAGAACTTCCGCGCCGACGCGATCGTCGACGGAGTCGTTTCGAAAACGCCAACAGGCGTGGCGGTGACTGCGCGCGTCGTCCTTCCGTTCAACCTTGGCCTGGTTCAACCGCTCCCCGTCGTCGAGGCGCCTACGCTCGCCGATGCCGCCAAAGAGCTCGAGCGGCATCTCGCCGAGGCGCAACGCTCGCTTCTCGACTTCCGCAAGTGCTCGAACGCACTCGCGACACAGAAATACGGTGAAGCGCAGGCAGCCGCGCTGCAGGGCATCGCGAATTACCCGTCGTCGACGCTGAGCCGGCTCTGCTTGATGGACGCGTACTCACGCGAGCAGCAGCCGCTCGATTCGATCATCCGCGCCGCTGACGCTGTGCTTCGCATCGATCCGACGAGCGTGCTGGCACTGATGAACCTCGTCAGCGCCTACCGCGAGAAGCACGATACAGCGAATACCCTCGATGCGATGCGTCGGCTCGTCGTCTATCGGCCGGATCTCCGGTCTGATCTCGTACAGCTACTTGCGAAGATGAATCGCCGGAAAGAGGCGTTGCTGATCGTGGCCGAGATGCTGCGCGAGACTCCGGGCGACGCGACAGTCCTGAAGCAGCGGTGGCTGCTCTTGCTCGCGGATCAGCAGTGGAAGGAAGCGCTGCGTGCGGGTGCGGAACTGGTGCGGGCCGATACGTCGACCGCGAACGGCGACTATTTCACCCGCTCGATCGCGGCGGCTCTGTCGGACGGCCAACCGCTGACCGCCGTCGAGGAGGCCACGCGCGCCGTTGCGAAGTTCCCGAACGACGCCGGCCTCTGGGTCATGGCGGCACAGGCACAGAGGAAGGCTGGTCGATATGCGGACGCGCTGTCATCCGTGCGTCGTGCGCTGGCCGTCGATACAAAGGTGGAGAACGGCTGGTCGCTGCTCATCAGCATACAGATACAGAACGCGCAACTCGACAGTGCCATCCTATCGGCGCGGTCAGCCCTCGCCGCCGGCGCCGACTCCGCAAGCATTCGATCGATCCTCGCGGTGCCGATGGCGCTGGCCGCGAAGCATGCGGACTCGAGCAAGACGCGGCAGGATTGGCTCGCGGTCGTCTCGTTGGCAGCGCGCATCGACAGCGCGGCCCCGTCAGCCGACGCGAAGTATTTCCTCGCGCTCGGCGCATTCCAGGTTGGCGCCGACGTGCTGCGGACGATCAACGAAAAGCAGAGTTGCGCCGAGGCAACTCTAGCCGACGAGATGTGGTCGATCGCGTCGATCAATGCGCCGCTCGGAGCCCGCGCCGGCGCCGAGCAGCAGCAGGGCGCGGCGCAGATGCTCGCGATCATCCAGCAGTATTCAGATCAAATAGCGAAGGCGAAGGCCACGCTGTGCCGTAAGAGGCGCTAGCGCGAGTTGCGTGTGCCGCGTCTGTGATCAGGCTGCCTTACGAGGTTCGGTGCCGGCAGCGCGCGCGGCACCGAAGCCCTCGCGCTGCATCACACCCCAGCGACGATCGCCGCGCAGCATCTGCCAGAACGCCTTGAGCCGGAAGACGAGTGTCAACGGGCGATAGCAGAACGCTTCGAGCACGCTTGCCACGAGCAGTCGCACGACGTCGCGGCGCCTGGTGTAGCGGCGGAAGCTGACTTCCTCGAGGAGGATCGCCCAGACGGAGAGCAGCATGCCGTACAGCACGACCACGGAGAGAAATAGCCAAACGAACTGGAAATCAACCACCTGAGCGGCGACGCCGATGGCGACGCCGAGATACCCGAAGAGCTCCACTAACGGCGAGAGTGCCTCGCCGAAAAGGAAGAACGGATAGGCGATCAATCCCACCGCACCGTAGCGCCCGTTGAAGAGCAGATCGCGATGCACCCAGAGCGTCTCGAGCAGACCGCGATGCCACCGCTCTCGCTGCCGACCGAGTACGCGCACCGATGACGGCACCTCGGTCCACGCAACCGGATCGGGAATGAACGTCGTCATGTCGGGAAGACCATGATCGCGGAGGTGGCGATGCAATCTGACAGCGAGATCCATGTCTTCGGTGACACTTCCGGTTCGATAGCCACGGATCGCGAGCAGGTGCGAGCGCTTGAAGAGTCCGAACGCTCCCGAGATGATCAGGTTGCCGCCGAGCCGATTCCAACCCAGCCGGCCGAAAAGGAAGGCGCGGAGATACTCGAGCACCTGCACCGAGGGGAGGAAACGCCGATCCACGCGCGCCTCGACGACGCGTCCGTGCTCGATGAGGCAGGCGTTGGCGACACGGATCGTACCGCCGACGGCGGCAACCGGCTTGCCTAACAGGAACGGGCGCGCGAGCCGCAGCAGCGCGTCGGGCTCGATGAGCGTGTCCGCGTCGACCGCGAGCACGTACGGGAAGCGCGCAGCGTTGAGCGCGGCGTTGAGTGCATCCGCCTTGCCGCCGTTCTCCTTGTCGATGACGAGGAGCTTCGAGTACTGGCGCGAGCGATAATATGCCCGGACCGGCTTGGTCGGAATCGAGAGCATGAACGCCGGCGGTATCTCGTACAGATCGTAGGCGGCAAGCAGCTTGGCCATCGTCTGATCCGACGAGCCGTCGTTCACGAGGACGACCTCGTGGTGCGGATACTGGAGCGTGAGAAAGGAGATGACGCTCTCGACGATCGTCATCTCCTCGTTATGCGCTGGAACGAGGATGCTGAGCGGCGGCAGCGCCTCGGTGCCCAGGACCTGCGTGAGATGCTCGTCCTCGGCGAGATGCCAGTGCGACCAGAGCTCCGGGATCGAGAGTAGGAGCAGCAGCGCATAGAACGAGTTCAGCCCGAGCATGTAGAATAGCGCGAGCTTGTCGAGATGGAGCAGAATCGACGCGATCATGCTTCGGCGAGCTCCACCACGGCGCCATCGGAGAGGCCGCTCACCATCTTCGCCATGTCCGATGCATAACGATCGGTGCGCTCGCGAGCGGCGCGGAGCGCCCGGCGGCCGGTCTCCCCGAGCTGAGCGAGCGACAGCGCGCTACGGAAGCGCACCCACCATGATCGGTCGACCAGCGCGTTACTCAGCTCGGGAATGGCGGCTGTCGCGCCGAGTGCACCCAGCCCGCGCGCTGCCTGAGCACGGACGCGCCAGTCATCATCTTTGAGCATCGCGCGCAACGCCGCTTCCGCGTCACCGTGCATGTAGTGGCGCAATGCGCGCGCCGCCGAGATGCGAAGCTCGACGACTGGATGATTCCGGAATGCGAGCAGCGCCGACAGACATTGGGAGTCCCCGAGCTGCTCGGCGAGGGCGATCCACACCTGGAGCTTCGCGAGGGGGGCGAGTGGTTGAAGCCGGGCGATGAGCGCGGGCACTGTGAGCCGCCACGTCTCACGCAGGATGCGAAGCTGAAAGACGCGGACGATTGGCGAGCGCGTGTGAAGCGTGTCGAGAACATGCTCGATGAGCGTGCGATCACCGATGCGTGTGAGGCAGATGCTTGCCGCGGCCTGAACTGCCGCGTGCTCGTCCGCGAGCAAATCGCGAAGGAGTCCCACGTCGCGGCTCGTGCCAACGGCGGCGAGGAGCCGCGCCGCATCGAGTCGACGCCACCAGAGCGGAGACGACGCTTGCGAGAGGATGCGTCGTACCCAGCGATCCTCGCGCAACGCGCGCGCAAGCTGCGCGAGATGCTCTGGCGCGGCACGCGCGGCGACGTGGATCGTGAGTTGATCGAGCGCGTCACGTTCGGGAAGCCGGCGCAGTGCGCTGGCGACATCGGTCGCGGTTCCTGCACCGACGAGCCACTTCTGCATCGGCTCCTGAACGCGATTGGCCGCCGCGGCGGCACGTCGCCCGCGCAGCATGCGTCGCGCGCGGTTCACGAACAGCAGCAACACCAGGAGCGCGAAGAACGACCCCTGAATCATCGCGACGAGGAGGATGACGGAAAGCCTCATCCGGCCGCGCCCCCACCGGCTCGACGCGATCGCTCCAGCCAGGTGGGGATCTTCGCCATGAGGATCCGCAGATTCACGGGTTTCGGCAGATAGTCGATGGCGCCGGCGCGATAGGCCCGGAGCTGCTCGGCTTCGCCACCGCGTGCCGTGAGAAAGACCGTGGTGTACGCCCCCGGACGCTCGATGCGGAGCCGCTCGTGCAACGAGAAGCCATCGAGTCCTGGCAGATCGACGTCGAGCAGCACGAGCGGCGCGCGCCGGCCGACGTTCAGCGCAAGAAGGCCCTCGAGTGCCTGCGGTCCGGTGGCATAGTGCAGAAAGGTGAAACCCGCGGACTCGAGCGCGTAGCGCAGCATCTCGACGAAGCTCGTATCATCCTCGACGATGATGAGCTCGGGGCACGACTCGGCACGGTCGCACTTTGCGGTCTCACTGCCGCTGCTCGGCTCCGATGACGTTTCGTTGAGTGGAACGATCGGCGTCTGGGACGCGGCGTTTCCTTCGCCGAGCACGCACGCCTCGAGCTCGTTGGCGAAATCGGCGATCATGGCGGCGCGGCGGTCGCTGTCGAGCGACGGATCCGCCATCCACCGGACGGCTGCGTCCTCCAGATCGGCCGCGAGGCGGCTCGCCTCCGGGAAGCCGAACGAACCAGCCGCACCATGGACACGATGCAGCTCGCGACGAAGGGCCTCGACGACCTCCGGCGCACTCGCGATGACCGCGAGCTGCGCCGACAGCCGCCGGAAGGCGGCGACGGTATTCGCAATCGTGACCCGATACCGCTCACGCAGAACGCGCAGCGCTTCGTTGGTCTGAGCGTTCGATGGGCTGCCCTTGTGCACCGCGTTGCCGCCAATGACCGGAGTTCGTCGCATCAACGGCAAGCCGGCCGCACCAGAGGTCCGTCCCTCGATGCCGGCCGGCCTACCGTTCTTGACGCAAGACTGATGTGCCCGTCGCTGCGTCACTGCTTCGCCTCCCAAATTCATGCGACTGCTCTGCGCCGACGACGAAGAGGATATTCGAACGATCCTGCAGCTGGCGCTGAGCCTCGACCCCGAGCTGGAGGTCGAGCTCGTGGACTCCGGCGAGGCAGCCATCGCCCGCGCCCACGAGGAACGCTTCGACGCCATCCTCCTCGACGGAATGATGCCTGGCCTCGACGGCTACGAGACCTGCCGGCGCCTCAAGGCCGACCCCGCCACAGCGGCCATTCCCATCGTTTTTCTGACGGCAAAGACGCAGCGCAGCGAGGTTGAGCACGCGCTCACGCTCGGTGCCGTCGCCTGCCTGGTGAAGCCCTTCGATCCAATGACGCTCGCCGCCGAGCTCCGCGGCGCGCTCGGACGGTGACACGGATGCCCGCTGGCCGCGACGAGGAGCGCGCACGACTCATCGCGCTCGCCCGCTACGACATCCTCGATACGGAGCCGGAACAGGCGTTCGACGATCTCGCACGGCTCGCGGCGCTCGTCTGCGACGCACCGATGGCGCAGATCAATTTCGTCGACGACACCCGGACCTGGAGCAAGGCGAGCGTTGGCGCACCACGCATCACGGTGCCGCGCAGCTCCAGTCTCTGCGCGCTCGCGATCAAGCGACAGGAGCCGCTCGTGATCGAAGATGTCGCCGCGGACGAGCGTCTCTCGGGCCTTGCGCGTCTCGACGCAGCGACGGCGATCGGCTTCTACGCCGGAGTACCCTTCGTGACGCCGGACGGCTACGTCATCGGCGTTCTCTGCGTCGCTGACAGTCGACCTCGGCCGCTCGCGCCGATGCAACGTGTGGGGTTGCTCGCCCTGGCGCGTCTCGTCGAATCGCAGCTCCAGCTCCGCGCATCGCCCGCGCGGCGCGAGCGCGACGAGTCCTTCACCCGGCTCTCGAGCGCCGCGAGCGAAGGCATCACCATCGTCTCCGACGAGCGCATCGTCGAGGCAAACAACGCTTTCGGCCGGCTCTTCGGCTACGACCTCACCGAAGTGGCCGGCCGGTCGCTGCTCGACTTCATGGCGCCCGAATCGCGCGAGGCGGTAACGCGACAGCTAGGTCTCATTACCGAGAAGCCACACGATGTGCGCGGCCGGCGGCGCGACGGCGCGACCTTCGACATCGAGATCACGATCAAGCGGATCAGCTATCGGGATCGGCCGGCGCTCGGCTGCGTCGTGCGCGACATCAGCGAGCGAAAGGAGCTCGATCGAATCAAGAGCGAGTTCGTATCGATCGTCTCGCACGAGCTGCGAACGCCGCTGACGTCGATCCGTGGATCGCTCGGCCTCATGGAGGCGGGCGCCGTCGGCGAGCTGCCGCCAAAGGCACGCGATCTCACGCGCATCGCCCGACAGAACGCCGATCGACTGATCCGGCTCATCAACGACATTCTCGATCTGGAGAAGATCGAGGCTGGCAAGATCCAGCTTCAGATCACGGCGGTAGACGTCGCCGATTTCGTCGACTCCACGGTCGCGGAGCTTCGCGGCATGGCGCAGCTCTACAAGGTCTCGATCACGACGAACATCGAGTGTCGTGACCCCGTCGCGGGCGATCGCGATCGCGTTGTGCAGATACTCACCAACCTGCTCTCGAACGCGCTCAAGTTCTCGCCGGAAGGCGGTACCGTGCGCGTTTCGGTCGCGATGGGCGCCACGGGATTCCTTCGCTTCAGCGTGCGCGATCAGGGCCAGGGGATCACCGCCGAGCAGCAGACGCGACTCTTTACCCGCTTCGAGCAATTGGAGGCAGCGAACACCCGACGGCGCGGCGGCACGGGACTCGGGCTCGCGATCTCTCGCTCGCTGGTCGAGCAGCAAGGGGGACGCATCGGCGTCGAGTCGAGGCCGGGAGAAGGCAGCGAGTTCTGGTTCGAGCTACCGCTCGTCCCCGCGCCTGGGCTTCGTGACGCACGCGGGGCAGCCGATCAGCCGCCGGGGATTCTCGTCGTCGAGGACGATGATGCCGTGGCTCGCGTCGTCGGGATCATACTCGCGCGCGCCGGTCACACGGTCACACGTGCGGCGACGCTCGAGGAAGCGCGAAGCGCGATTGCGGCGAGGCGACCGGCCGTCGTCCTCCTCGACATGAAGCTCCCGGACGGCAGCGGCTTCGATCTCGTCGATCACATGAGCGAAACGCCAGGGCTCGAGCAGGTGCCGGTGGTCGTCCTCTCGGGTGTGGAGCCCACCTTCGATCATCGCACGCGCAGCGATCGCGTCGTGGAATGGCTGATCAAGCCCTTCGCCGAGCGCGAGCTGCTGCGCGCGCTCCGCGATGCGATGGGGAATGGCCCGGAGCCGCGAAGCCTCACGCGTCGCACCGCATGACCCGACTCGTCAGGCACTATAAGCGGCAATGCTCTGTCGCCCTGACGGCGCTGCTCTTCATGCTGCCGTCGTCCGCGCTCGCGGTTCAGCGCGTGGATACGCAGTGTACCAGGCCTAACGAGAGTGCGGAGTGCGGCATGGAGCGTGGCTGGACGCGCCCCCGCCACACGGCCGGTACAGGCTACAGCCGGACGCGCCCCTTGATCGCCACGGTGTAGAACCGATAGTCGGCTGAGCTGATCGTCGTTGGCGATGCGACATTTGCGAAGCCGCCGCTCAGCGACCACTCGACACCTGGCACGGGCCGATAGAGGACGCTGGCATTCGCCCGCTGCGCGAATCGGCCAATGTGCGAGTCGTCGAACGCGGTGATGGTCTGGTTGCCGAGACCGAGCTCCGACTCGAGCGCCCAACCCACATCGCCGCCGATATGGAGGCGAGCGCTTGCTTCGGCGAGCAGATAGCGCTCCGGCGCGAAGTATCCATCGAATGCGGCGTGCTCGTACGCGAAGCCCCGGACGCCGGCCGCGAACGATACGAACGGTCGTGCCGCCCAGCGTAGCATGCCCGATCCCGCGACGCGACTGTTCGTGCCACTGCCGCCGCGGAGCCGGGTCCAGCCACCACTCCCACCGAACGTCAATCGGCGCGTGAGGGTGAGATCCGCGTCGCCGTCGACGCTCGTCGTGGCAACGCCCGACTGGATGAGAGGCGCCGTTTCGTCGAAAGCAGCGTGGCTCACGCCGGCACCTAACGACAACCCTCGGGCAACCCGCCCGGACAGCCGCATCGCGGCGAGCGGCTCGATATGCGTCACGACGGGCGACGCAGGGCCACCGCTGCCCGCGAGCCGCGTCGCGCCGAGCTCACCGCGCACGGTCCACTGTCCGTCGAATGGGGTGAAGCTCGACGCCGCGCGCACCGAGGCCGTCGTGCCGTGGCGCACACCGAGATCCGCGACACGATAGCTGCCGTCGGCGAGGAGGCGTGCCTGCCAGGGCGCCCGCCAGCCCGTGCGAACCATGTACGTTGTGCTCCGGTTGTCGTCGCTGTCGTTCGTGGAGGAGATCGTCGGCTCGAGCGACGGTGTGCGTGCGACGTTCACCCAATCGAGCTGCGTTCGAGCCTTGGCGTTGCGCGGATCCGTGGCGAGCGCGTGATCGAGTGCGCCGCGAGCCTCGTCGGGACGATCGGCCCAC
>DATEPP010000622.1:0-4007 GCA_035273165.1 Gemmatimonadaceae bacterium | reverse complement strand
CTGCACGAATCCAACCGTGGGCGCGTCAGCGTCCTCTCTCAACGAGCCCTGATGGCTTTTGGGGTGCGCCAGGCATCCATCGGTGTGCAGCTCACAAAAAACATCGTCCCCGATCGTTGCGCGAGGAGCTATCGCGCCACGGGGAGCGATTCGCCAAAATTCGCGTGATTCGCGTCTTCGCTGTTGTCGCGGTTGGATCCGATCGAAGCATCCACGGCGCGAAGAAGGTGCAGATCCCTCGCTACGCTCGGGATGACAGAGGCAGTCTTATGACATCCCGCAGATAGCGTTTGCTAATCTCGGCGGACTCCTTTGGCGTGCCGCCTTTGTCGGGGACGCTGTCCAGCTCCACGACCGCCCAGCCGGAGAAGTGCACATCGCGAAGCGCGGCGAAGACGCCGCGCAGATCCACCGAGCCGCGGCCGAGCTCGACGAACCGCCGCTCGCGAAGATCCTTGATGTGGAGGAACAGAAGCCGATCGGCGTACTTGCGGACCGCGGCCACCGGGTCGCCGCCGCCGGCCTGATAATGGGCAACGTCGAGGAGAAGCCGGACGTAGCGCGGATCGCAGGCGTCGAGCACCCGATCGATGTCACCCGGCTTTTCGCCGATGCTTCCCAGGTGCGGATGGTACGCGATGGGAATGCCCAGTTCCGCGGTTCGCTTTCCGATCTCGGTCATCACCTTTCCGAGGCGCTCGTGGTCGCCCGGGGCGATCGCCCGGCCTTTGGGCCGTTCGTCGATGAGCTGCAGATAGAGGCCGCCGGCGTCGCGGAGAAATCGCGCGTGCGCCACGTGCTCGTCGATCATCTGCGTCTCGAGCGCCGGATCGATGGAAACGTTGCCGCTGGAGAGAGCGACGAAGGTCAGTCGGTGACGGGCCAGAAGGTCGCGGAGCTCCGCCGGTCGATCGCCGAAGCGCGAGAGCACGCCCGCCCGCAGCTGGATGCCCGGGAACCCTACGGCACTGATGTCCTCGATCGCCTGCTCGTCGTTCCCGCCCCAGGTAATCGCGGCATACCCGACTTTGATGCCGTCGGCGGCGCCAATGGGCAGCCTCACGTTAGGCAGGGGGAGCAGCGCCGCTGCGGTGCCGCTGCCCAGATAGCGAAGAAAGTCACGGCGCGAAGTCATCTCGGTTGCTCGGGGGTCGAGACCGGGCAAACGTGGAGGCGCCCACCCGCACTTCGCAAGCGGCCTTGGGTCCCTCTTTACGTCCAAGACAACAGATGGAGTGATTGCGCTGTCTAATCGGAAAGTTCGGGTCCTCCATCACAGAGACGCCATGATCCGTTCGCTCGCGACACGACTCGCCATTGCGGGAATCCTGCTCGTCCCGGCCGCCTCCGCCGCGCAGTCCGCGATCTTCCTGGACCGCAGCTACGCCGTCCGCATGTCGCCGGACCGGGGGCTCCTCTACGAGGCCTTTCCCGCATTTCCGCTCTTCCTCAACAACCGGACGGAGGGACTCTACTCGAGCCTTCTCGACCCGGTCCCGCATTGGTCCACCGGGAGCATGCTCGTCTTTACGCCGATGTTCCGGATCCGGCAGGTCGAGGAGAAGGAGTCCGCGTCGCAGCCGGTGAGAATGCCGTCGTTCATGCCCAAGCTCACGGTGCAGTTTCTCGCCGCGCGCCGGATCGGTGGAACCGTGCGACGCGAGTCCGCGGACCTTCCGCTCTCGGCGATGATTTTTGGCCTGGACCTCAGCTTCGGTCATTACTCGAACGGGCAGGCTGGGTGCTTTCGGGCCAATCAGAGACAGAAAGCGGACGGCAGCGGCAACTGCGAGCTCGACCCGACCGCAGGTCCGGGTGGGGACACTCTGAACACGGTGGACGGGAGCTTCTCGACCTGGTACTTCCGGGGACAGACGCATCTCCGCTTCGCGCACTATCGGGACTCGCTTCCCCTGGTCGCGTTCACCCTCGCCGCCGGCGTGGACTGGCATCCAGCCTTCCTCGAACCGATCGGCGGAATGGATACCGCGCTCGCCGCGGTGTATGGGCGACTCCGGCCCTTCGGCGGCGCGGAGTTGATGCGGCAGAGCGAATGGCCCTGCGCACCGAAGCCGCTGTCATGGCTTCCCTGCGGCCTCGGACGAGTTCGCGCGAGTGTGAACGTGGAGTACGTCGGGACACACCCGCCGCGGGTCTCCAATGTCGCGACGACGTCCGAGCTGGCGTGGACGTTCCGTCGTTATGCAGGGCTCGGCGCGCTGGTCCGCCTTCACACTGGCCAGGACTACTACAACATGGCGCTCGGCCACGAGCTGAACGTGCTGCAGTATGGCGTGACGTTCGATCTCGAGCGATACGATCCGATTCGTCGGCGTTGAGCGCCGCGTCTTGCGCCGGTGAGGCTCACCCGTCATCCTGACGGGACGATGCAACTTGCCGTCAATCCTCCGGTCCTTCCGATGCTCGCCAATCGCGTCGGCGAGCTCCCGACCGGCGAAGGGTGGATCTTCGAGCCGAAGTGGGACGGCTTCCGCACGCTGATCTTCCGCGATGGCGACGAGCTGTTTATCCAGAGCCGCGACGAGAAGCCGCTCGAGCGCTACTTCCCCGAGCTGGTCGAGCCGCTCAAAGCACAGCTTCCCGAGCGCGCCGTCGTCGACGGCGAGATCGTCATCGCGTTAGGCAACGCCCTCGACTTCGAGGCGCTGCAGCTCCGGCTCCATCCCGCGGCGTCGCGCGTCAAGCTGCTCGCGAAGGAGACGCCCGCGTCGGTCGTCTTCTTCGACATTCTCTGCGCGCACGACCGCGACCTGCGCGCGACGCCCTTCGGTGAGCGGCGCGCGTTGCTCGAGAGCCTGCTTGGCGACGCCGCGGCGCCGCTGCATCTCACACCGGCGACACGCGACCGCGCCATCGCCGCGGATTGGTTCCGTCGCTTCGAAGGCGCGGGCCTCGACGGCGTCATCGCCAAGCCAGAGCGCGGCGTGTACGAACCGAACAAGCGCGTGATGCTCAAGGTGAAGCATGAGCGCGAGTGCGATTGCGTTGTCGCGGGCTTTCGATGGCACAAGAATGCACACGGAACGGCGATCGGCTCGCTGCTCCTCGGTCTCTTCGACGACACCGGCAACCTGGAGCACGTCGGCGTCTGCGCCAGCTTCACGGCCGCCAAGCGACGCGAGCTGGTCGACTTTCTCGCGCCGTACCGCGTCGACGCGCTGGCCGGCCATCCCTGGCGTGCATGGGCCGAGTCGCAGCCTGCCGAGAATGATGCCGTCCACCGACGTCCGGGAACGCAGAGCCGCTGGAGCCAGGGCAAGGATCTCTCGTGGGAGCCGCTCCGCCCCGAGCTCGTCGCTCAGGTAGCGTACGACCACATGCAGGGGAGCCGCTTCCGGCACACGGCGCAGTTTCGCCGCTGGCGCCAGGACAAGGCGCCGCGCGACTGCACCTTCGCGCAGCTCGAGGTGGTACCGCCTCACGAGCTGGCGGCGATCTTTGCGGGCGGCTAAACGCGGTCGACGACGACCTGCCACGCGCGATCGAGGTCGGACGATCGCACCAGCAGGGCCACGCCTCCGGGCACAGAGCCCTGAAACCCCGGGCCGAAGATGCCGGGCGCGCTGTTGGATTCGATGACCGAGTCGATCCCCGCGCTCTCGAGCGTCGCCTTCGCTCGCTCGGCGTCGAAGACTGTGGAGTAGCGCGCGAGCCTAACGAGGCGCTCTGGTTCTGCTGACATTGGCGTTACCCGAAGTAGAGATCGGTCGTACACGGCGTTCGAAGGTAAAGATCTCGACCAAAGAGCAGTCGATCGGGGGTGCGACGGCGGCTTCATGCCAAATTTGGGATGTCAGTAATGATGCTCCCAAGGAGCCCGATGCGCGCATCCCAAATTTGGCATGGTGCCGCCTAGCACCCCCGATCGACTGTTCGTGATTGGCGCATCGTAGCATTCCGACAGCCGCGATCGACTGCTCTTAGCTCGCCGGCGACGCGTCGCGCGGTGGTACGTAGCGCCGCTGGCGCGCGCCGGCCAGCTTGCG
>DATEPP010000621.1:0-2431 GCA_035273165.1 Gemmatimonadaceae bacterium | reverse complement strand
ACGGCATCGACGTAATCCGCTTTCGCTACGCTCCTACCAGTCTCGAGACTCTCGCCTATACCGGCACTATGGCGGAGCAGGTTCGCGACTCGTGGGCTGCGCGGCTTTCTCTTGGCTCCATGCTCGGCGTCAGCTTCTGGCGAGTCCTGCGCGAGCAGCAGCGAATTGCTCCCCGACTTCTTCACGCCCACTGGTGGTTTCCCGCCGGAGTCGTCGCCGCGGCAACGAGTCGCGTCTCGCGCGTTCCCTTCGTGACGACGATGCACGGCAGCGACGTCCGCCTCGCACGATCGACGGCCGGAGCCGCAAATGGGTTGGGGTGGGTAATGCGCGCCTCGCGCGTCACGACGACCGTATCCCGGTGGCTCGCTGACGAGGCGCACGCGATGACCCCCGCGCTCCCGCCGCCCCTCGTGGCGCCGCTGCCTGCCGCCACGGAGCTCTTTACCCCGGGCGGCAGCCGGGCGGGGGATCGTTTGCTCTTCGTCGGGCGACTCAACGTGCAGAAGGGAATCGAGTTGCTCTTGCGCGCAGTCGCTGCGATGAAGGCCTGCATGCAGCTGGACGTTGTCGGCGACGGGCCCGATGCGGCGTCGATGCGCGCCCTTGCCTCGTCGTTAGGCATCGCCGATCGGATCACCTGGCACGGCGCGCTCCCTCAGAGTGCCCTTCCTGACTTCTATCGTCGCGCGACCGCCCTCGTCGTGCCGTCGCGCGACGAAGGACTCGGTCTCGTCGCGGTCGAGGCACAGCTCTGCGAGACTCCCGTCGTCGCCTTCGATTCCGGGGGTCTCCGCGACATCATCGACCACGACGTCACCGGCATCCTCGTCGGTGTCTTCTCGCCCGAAGCGCTCGCACGCGCGACGGACGACCTGCTCGCGAGCCCAGGTCGTGCATCGTCCCTCGGCACGGCGGCCCGGCGCAAAGCGCTGGCGCTGTTCTCGCCAGACGCCGTCGCACGAAACTACGAAGCGATCTATCGAACGGCGCTCGGAGCAAAAAGTCAGTGAGCCCACGCGCGCCGTGGACTCGTTATGCAGGCCGCTTGCTCCAGGCGGCGATCGGGATCACTGTCCTTGTTTATGCAGTGAGGGCACTGCGGCGGCAGTGGTCCACCGCTTCGGTCGATCTCCGTCAGCTCCATCCGAACTGGCTCTGGATCGGCCTGTCGGGAGTGCTCTTTCTCGCGACCTACGCCGTCCTCATCGAGATGTGGCGCGAGGTGCTTCGCGGCTGGGGCTCGCGGCTCCGATTCTGGGTCGCCGCGCGCATCTGGACGGTTTCCAACCTCGGCCGGTACGTACCAGGCAAGGTCGTTCAGATCGGCGCCATGGGCGTGATGGCCGAACGCGCCGGCGTCTCTCCCGTCGCGGCCACCGGCTCGGCGATCCTGAACGTCGTCGTCAATTTGATCGCCGGCTTCATCGTCGTCGCCGTCTTCGGGTGGCCGCTGCTCCAGCTCCAGGAGGTTGGAGGGACCCGGACGGCGCTTCTCTTCGTTGTGGTCTGCGTCGGTGCCCTCGTGCTCCTGCCCCTCGTCTTGCCGCCGACATTGCGTGTGCTGAGCCGGGTCACAGCTCGCGACTTCAACATCGGCGCGCTGCCACGAGTATCGATACTGATCTCGCTCGTCGGCAATATCATCGCGTGGCTTCTCTACGGCGCCGCCTTCGCGATCTTCGCGCGTGGCGTGTCCGGATCCAGTCAGGGCCCATTCACCGCGTACGTGGCCGTCTACGCCCTCTCGTACCTGGTCGGTTACCTTGTTCTCATCGCACCGGCAGGAGCCGGCTTTCGTGAAGCAGCGATGATCGCGCTTCTCCCGGCCGCGCATCTTGCCGATCCGGCACAGGCTGCCGTTCTCGCCGTCACCTCTCGACTCTGGCTCACCGCTCTTGAAATCGCACCGGGCGCGCTCTTCCTCGGCCTCGACGGCCTCCGACGCCGACCTCGCGAGCAATGAGAGACTGCCGCGGGTGAAGGCACGTACGCCTTTACCCGCCAACCGGCTCGATTGGTCGCCGCGATTCGCCGCGGCATGGGCTGCACTCGTCTTCGCGCTGTGCACGCTCGCCCTCGGATTTCCCGCGCTAGGCGGAGGATTTCTCGTCAATCCACGCAGCGATCAGTTCTACGCGGGCTATCCCTTTCGCGAATTCGCGGCCGCGTCGCTCCGCTCAGGCCATGGGATTCCGCTCTGGAATCCATACCTCATGGGAGGAATGCCATATGTCGCCGCCATGCACGGCGACATCTTCTATCCGACGTTCCTGCTGCGAATGATCCTGCCGACCGACGTTGCCATGACGTGGTCGTTCATGATTCACATCTTCCTCGCGGGATTCTTCACTTACCTCTTCCTGCGCGCGTGGGGCCTCGGTTTCCTGCCGAGTGTGATCGGTGGAATCGCGTATCTGATGTGCGGCCC
>DATEPP010000620.1:0-1065 GCA_035273165.1 Gemmatimonadaceae bacterium | reverse complement strand
GGGTCCTCGGACGATCTTCCCCGGCTTCGCGCCCGTGACCTTTCCGTCACTCACGACCGCCACACCGTTTACCAGGACGTATTTCACTCCGACCGAGAGCTGATGCGGCTTCTCGTACGTTGCCTTGTCGATGATCGTGTTAGGGTCGAAGATCATCACGTCGGCGTACGTCCCCTCGCGCAGCTCGCCGCGATCGCCGATGCTCAGCCGCTCGGCGACGGCGCCGGTCATCTTTCGTACGGCGTCCTCCAACGTCAGGATTCGCTGCTCGCGCACGAAGCGGCCGAGGATGCGCGGGTACGTGCCGTACGACCGCGGATGCGTAGAGATCTTCGCGCTGTCCGGGTCGAACGCTTCCGCGTCCGTTCCGAACTTCATCCAGGGCTTCCTGACCTGCATCGCCACATTCGAGTCCGAGGCGATGAAGATCACCTGCCCGAGCTTGTTTTGCTGGGCGATCGTTAGGTCCATCAACGCATCGGCCCAGTCCTTGTGCATCGCCTGCGCGATCGCGTCGAGACGCTTGCCCTCGAACTTTTTCAGCGAATCGACATCGAACCCGACAACTTCGACACCGGCCGGCGTCGCGGCGATGCAGAGACTCTCGAAGTTCGCGTGCTGGCTGAGCATCTCCGCCTTGATCTTCGAGCGGGTCGCGGGGTCTCGCAGCCGGTCGAGCAACTTGCCATCGGCATGCGCCCAGGGTGGAATGCAGGACGACAGGTTGTTCTGCCCCGCGACGTACGGATACTGATCGGCCGCGACGTCCTGGCCCGCGGCACGCGCCGAATCGATCTTCGCGACGACCTGAGCAGCCTTGGGCCAGTTCCGGATGCCGGCCGCCTTGAGATGGTAGATCTCGACCGGGACGCCTCCCTCCTTGCCGATTCGAATCGCTTCGTCTACCGCCTCGACGAGCCGGTCGCCCTCCGACCGCATGTGCGTGATGTAGACGCCGCCGAGGGGAGCCATCGCCTTCGCTTCCTCGATGAGCTCTTCGGTCGAGGCATAATTCCCTGGCGGATAGATGAGCGCGCTACCGACTCCGAAGGCGCCGTCGAGCAT
>DATEPP010000619.1:0-3189 GCA_035273165.1 Gemmatimonadaceae bacterium | reverse complement strand
TACGTCCACACCGACCATCCATGGCTCGCCTGCGATGCGACGCTCGGTCCCTGGCCCGACCCCGCGGACGACACCGTCTTCCAGAGCGGCGCGTGGATCCTGCGTGACGAGCGTCCTCTCGCGCCCGAAATCGAGACTTTCCTCGACGCTGGCGACGCGCCCGTCTACTGCGGATTCGGAAGCATCCGCGCCCCTGACGGCCTGGCCCGGTCGATGATCGAGTCCGTCCGCGCGCTCGGCCGGCGCGTGATTCTCTCGCGCGGCTGGGCGGAGCTGGAAATAGTGGATGACAAATCCGACTGCCTCGCAATCGGTGAGGTCAATCAACAAGCGCTGTTCAGGCGCGTCGCCGCGGTCGTCCATCACGGTGGGGCGGGAACCACGCACGCCGCTGCCCGCGCGGGCGCACCGCAGCTCATCAACCCTCAGCATTACGATCAGTACTACTGGGCGCAGCGCATCGAGAAGCTCGACATTGGCACAGCGCACGCGTCGAGCGCGCCGACGACGGGCTCACTGACCGGCGCACTGGCGCGCGTGATCGATCCCGCTGTCGCCGGCCGAGCGAGATCCGTCGCTCGGCAGATGCGCGACGATGGAGCACGCATCGCAGCCGAGCGCCTAACGACCTGACTCGCCTCGCGGGACTTCGTAGCGAAGCTCGACCATGCCATTCCTGTACGCTTTGACCTCCACGAGATGAAGGGCAACGTCCTGGTCGAGCTTCTCGAAGAAGGAGATCCCCTCGCCGATCAGGATCGGCAGGATCGAGTAGCGCAGCTCATCGGCGAGGCCGAGGCGGAGGCATTCGGCGGAGAGAACCCCGCCGCCAACGAACCAGATCGTGCGGTACGCCGGACGAAGGCGGTCGTTCACGAATCGCGCCAGATCGCCGGAGTGGAACTGCACGCTGTCGCGCGTCCGCGGGAGCGAGCGGGTGGTGAGGACGAAGGTCGGCGTGTTGCCGTACGCCCAGCCCAATCCGTGAGACTCGAAACGAAGCGCGGTCTCATAGGTTCGCGAGCCCATCACGTAGCAGTCGATCGTCTTCAGGAATGCCTCGACCTCTGTCGCGTCCATGGTCTCGCCGGCCGCGAATTCGTCCGCGGTCTCGAGCCAATCGACGCGGCCGTCCTTGCGGGCGATGAAGCCGTCGAGGCTTGCCGCCATGTGAATCGTTAGGCGGGACTCACTCCTGGCCATCGGCGCCATGGCTGGTGAGCAATTGGACGATCAGCCGTTGCTGCTCGCGCGCGGCAACGCTGCCACTCCCTCCGCGGCCCGTGGTCCGAACGGCAAGATCGAGTGCCGTCGAGCCGTTCTTGTTCCCACGGGTCGGATCGGCGCCGTGCGCAAGAAGCATCTGCACTGCCGACGCGCAGCGGGTGCGCACCGCGCGATGCAGCGGCGTCACGCCGCTCTTGTCGATCGCGTTCGGATCGGCGCCGGCGCGCAGCAGGTATTCAATGACAGCCGCCTGCGCTCTCGGCGCCCACGACGCCGAACCGGGCTGCCCGACACAGGCATAGTGCAGCGGTTGTGCGCCCCGCCGATTCCGCGCGCTGACATCGGCGCCACACTCGACGAGCTCGCGCGCGATGTCCGTGCGGTACGCCGCCGCCGCGACGTGAAGGGGCGTGTCACCCGCGTACACGTAATGCTGGATCTCCTCGAGGAAGTATGACGTCGCCGACTGACGCGTAGCACCGACCGCGGATGCGTCCGACGCGAGCCGACGGGAGGCGAGAAGCAGACGCGACGCGCGGGGCGTGTCGCCACTCGCGATGGCGCGAAGCAGCGTCCACAGGTCCGAGTCTTCCCCAGCTGGCGATCCCGCGACCTTCATGCCCATAGCGTCCCCTCTGCCTAACGTCGGCGACGTCTGCCGAACGCGGCCAGCGCGTCCAGCGCCAACATGCCGCCGCGGCGACGACCGCACAATGCCATCTCTCCCGCTGTCGTCTACGTTTCGCCAATGCGTCTCTGGACTCTCCACCCGCGCCATCTCGACGCCGCCGGTCTCGTCGCACTCTGGCGTGAGTCGCTCCTCGCTCAGGCCGTGCTCCTCGGCCGGACTCGCGGCTACACGCGCCACCCGCAGCTGCAGCGTTTTCGCACGGCAGCCGATCCGGCCGCGTTCATCTCGGCATACTTGCGCGTCATCGCCGAGGAGGCATCGTCGCGCGGATACGCCTTCGACTCAGCGCGCATCGTTCCGAACGAGAGTGCGGTCGCTCCTGTTGCCGAGACGAAGGGGCAGTTGCTCTATGAGTGGGAACATCTCGGCCGGAAGCTGCAGCGCCGATCACCCGACTGGTATCGCGAGCGGTTCGATGGCGCGAAGCCGACTCCGCATCCGCTCTTTCGCATCGTTGCCGGCGGCGTGCGCGATTGGGAGCGGGTGGAAAAGCGGGAGGAGGCGCCGCACCATATCTGAGCCTAGAAGTCCTGTGGCGAGGCGTAAATAGGCGCACCATTGACGCGTCCTTCCCTCCGCCCTCCGCGGCAGAGCAGGTTGGGAGATCAACGTCGTCGTGGCCGAACGGGTCATTCGCAATCACGCATCTTTCCCTGCGAACAACAGCAGATTGCCGTCCGGATCGCGAACGATGAAGGTTCGAGCGCCCCACGGCTCGCTCCTCAGCGGTTGAGCAAACTCTACCTCCGACGCCTGGTATTCGAGAAAGAGCGGTGCGGCATCCTCGAGCGTGATCGACGCGGATAGCAACTGTTCCGGATCGCGATGGATGCGATCGAGGACCGGCTCGTCGACCTGGCGGAGGTTCAATCGGGCGCCGTCGCGAAACACCTGGGCGTAGAACGGGGGCTCCCCGTAGATGAAGGCAACGGAGAAGCCAAGCTTTCGTCGGTAGAACTCCGCCGAGAGTGTGACGTCGCGGACGAAGAGCTGTGGTTCGGCGGCGATGAGTGTGGTCATGGCGGGTGAAGGTTGTCTACGCTTTGCGTACAGGATAGCGCAGATGCGTCACGCCAACACCCTGGACCACTCTCGGGCTACCGAGGACCGATGGCGTGGCGGCGAGATGATCGAAGAGCCGGATACCGGAGCCGAGGAGCACCGCGGCGATGTCGACCTGGATCTCGTCGAGCAGACCAGCGTTGAGCAACTGCTGAATCGTGTCAGCGCCGTGGACGGCAACGTTCTTCCCGGCGGCGGCCGCCTTCGCC
>DATEPP010000618.1:0-4423 GCA_035273165.1 Gemmatimonadaceae bacterium | reverse complement strand
GACCATCTCCTTGTCGGCGCCATCGATCAGGATCTGCGTCGGCACCGGCGCCGTCAGCTTGATCCCCTTCGGTGCCTTGTACTCGATCGGGTGCGAGTAGCCTAACGCGAGCTGCAGCCCGTACGGCCGCGCCTCCGCCTTGTACCCGACACCGACCAGTTCGAGCGTCTTGCGGAAGCCCGTCGACGTACCCTCGACCATGTTGGCGACGAGGGTCCGGGTCAGTCCGTGCAGCGCCTTGTGGCGCGTCTCCTCCGATGGGCGCGAGACCGTCAGCTCGTTGTTCTCGAGCTTGACCGACAGCTCGGGATGCACCGTGCGCTGGAGCTCGCCCTTCGGCCCCTTCACCTTGACGACGTTCCCCTCGACGGTGACCGTCACGCCCTTGGGGACCGGGATCGCCTTCTTTCCGATTCTCGACATGTGCGGGCTCCTTACCAGACCCGGGCGAGCAGCTCGCCGCCGGTCTTCTTCTGCCGCGCCTCGCGGTCGGTCATCAGCCCCTGCGAGGTGCTGAGGATGGCGACACCGAGGCCGTTGCGGACGCGCGGAATCTCCTGGACACCGACGTACTTGCGGAGGCCGGGCGTCGAGATGCGCTCGAGCTGCCGGATCACCGGCTGTCCGCCGGCCGCGTACTTGAGGCGGATGCGGAGGAGCGGGCGCCCCTCTTCCGTCTCCAGTGTCTGGTAGTCCTGGATGAAATTCGACTCCTTGAGGAGCCGGGCGATTTCAATCTTCATCTTCGACGACGGCATGTCCACGCGACGGTGCTTCGATCCGCAGGCATTGCGAATCCGCGTGAGCATATCGGCGATCGGATCGGTCATGCTCATGTAATACCGCTCCTATCGTATCCCCGAGGGACGCTTAGGAAGTGAATGACCCGGATGGCAGTCGCGCCATTCGGGGTACCGCATTTCGAGCTGTAAGCTGTAAGCGTGAAGCAGTCAGGAACTGCGGAATGTCCCACGCCGTCCGCTGCCTGCTTGCAGCTTACTGCTTACAGCTGCCTACCAGCTCGCCTTCCGCACGCCCGGGATCATGCCGAACAGCGACAGCTCCCGGAAGCAGATGCGGCAGATGCCGAACCGGCGAAGGAACGCCCGCGACCGTCCGCACCGGCCGCAGCGATTGTGCTGCCGGACGGCGAACTTGGGCTTCCGCTTGGACTTCTCGATCATGGCCTTACGCGCCATCGCTCTTCTCTCACCTGATGAATCGTGATCGGCCCGCGCCTGACGCGCGAACCACTGCCTTCGACCGGATCGCCGGCGTCAGGCCTAACGCTTATGCCGACTGCGCCTGCATCACCTTGGACTTCTCGTCGGTGCGGAACGGGAGGCCGAGCTCCTTGAGGAGCGCGAACGCCACGTCGTCCCGCGTCGCCGTCGTCACGAAGGTGACATCCATCCCGTGCACCGCATCGATCATGTCGAAGTTGATCTCCGGGAAGATCATCTGCTCCTTCACGCCGAGCGAATAGTTGCCGCGCCCGTCGAACGACCGCGTCGACAGCCCCTTGAAGTCGCGGATCCGCGGGATCGCGACCGAGATGAACCGGTCGAGGAACTCCCACATCCGCGCCCCGCGCAGCGTCACCGCCGCGCCGATCTCCTGCCCCTCGCGCAGTCCGTAGTTGGCGATCGACTTCTTCGCCTTCTTCCGCACCGCCTGCTGGCCGGCGATCAGCCCCAGCTCCTCGACCACCTTGTCGAGGAACTTCGGCTGCTTGATCGCCTCACCAGCGCCGACGTTGAGCACGATCTTCTCGAGCGTCGGGACCTGGTGCGGGTTCTTGAAGCCGAACTGCTTCGCCAGCGCCGGCCGGACCTGCGAGTTGTACTGCTCGCGCCGCCGCGGCGGCGGCACCGGCAATCCGACGCCGGTGTGGTCGACCTTCACCGCTTCGCGCTTGTCGCCGCCCTTGCGAGCGCCCTTTTCCTTCTTTTCCGTCGCCATAGTCTATCGTCCTCGCGTCAGCGGTTCCGCGCGATTGCGACACCGCTCTTCGCGCTGAGGCGTTCCTTGGTACCGTCGGTGTCGATGCGGCGACGCGTCCGCGTCGGCTCGCCCGACTTCGGGTCGATCAGCATCACGTTGGAAGCGTGAATCGGTGCTTCCATCTCGATGATCCCGCTCTGCTCTTCCGGATTGCGCGCCCGGCGATGCTTCTTCACCAGGTTCACGCCCTGCACGACGACGCGCCCGGTCTTCAGGAAGACGCGCATCACCTTGCCCGTCTCGCCCTTGTGGTCGCCGCGGACCACACGCACCTCGTCGCCCTTCGTCACGTGCACGACCTGGCGCTTCGCGTTGTCGGCGTGCCGCTTCCGGTTGACCGCGCGCGGGCGGTCGTTCTTCCGATATTTCAGATCACGCATCTCAGAGCACCTCGGGCGCCAGCGAGACGATCTTCATGTACTTCTTCTCGCGGAGCTCGCGCGCCACGGGACCGAAGATACGAGTCGCCCGCGGCTCGCCCGCATCGTTGATGATCACTACCGCATTCTCGTCGAAGCGGATGTAGCTGCCGTCCTTCCGCCGCGTCTCCTTCACCGTCCGCACCACCACCGCCCGCGCGACGTCGGACTTCTTCACCGTGCCGTTAGGCAGGGCGTCCTTGACCGCGACGATCACGGTGTCGCCGAGGCCGGCGTACCGGCGGCGCGTGCCGCCGAGGACGCGGATCACCAGCGCGCGCTTCGCGCCGGAGTTGTCCGCCACCTTTACCACTGATTCCTGCTGGATCATGGCTCAGGTCTCCTTAGCGTGCGCGCTCGACGATTTCCACGACGCGCCACCGCTTGTCCTTCGACAGCGGACGCGTCTCCATGATGAGCACCGTGTCGCCGGTCTTCGCCGAGTTCTCCTCGTCGTGAGCCTTCAGGCGCGTGCTCAGCGTCATCATCTTGCCGTACTGCGGGTGCGGGACGCGACGCTCGATCGCGACCACCACCGTCTTCTGCATCTTGTCGCTCACCACCTTCCCGACGCGCGTCTTGCGGCGCTTCCGCGTCTCGGCAGTGCTCGAGTTAGTCGTCTCGGCCATGTCTCAGCTCCTCACTTTCCCGCGGACGCGGCCTTCTTGGCCGTCCGCTTCTTCGCCGGCGCCTTCGCCGCCTTGGTCTCGCTGGCGGAGGGCGCGGTCGCGACCTCGCCCATCTCACGCTGACGGAGCACCGTCTTCAACCGCGCGATGTCGCGCCGGATCGCGCGCTGCCGGAGTGGCTCCTCGAGCTGCTCGGTCGCCCCGCGGAAGCGAAGACGGAAACGCTCCTCCTGCAGCTCGGTGATCCGCGCCTGGATGTCCGACGCCGTCATCTCACGGATTTCACTTGCCAGCATCGGTGTGCGCCTCCTCGCGTGCCACGAACTTGGTCTTCACTCCCAGCTTCGCCGCGGCGAGACCCATCGCCTTCACCGCGATCTCCGGCGTCACGCCCTCGAGCTCGAACATCATTCGCCCGGGACGCACCACCGCCACCCAACCTTCCGGCGAACCCTTTCCCTTACCCATTCGCGTTTCGGCGGGCTTCTTCGTGATCGGCTTGTCGGGGAAGATCCGGATCCAGACCTTGCCGCCACGCTTGATGTGGCGCGTCAGCGCGACACGCGCGGCTTCGATCTGCCGGTTCGTCACCCATCCCGGCTCGAGCGCCTGCAGCCCGAACTGGCCGAACGACACTTCATTGCCACGGGTCGCCAGTCCCTTCGTGCGACCCTTGAACATCTTGCGGAACTTCACGCGCTTCGGACTCAGCATCGGTCAGATCCTCAGGCGTCGGTGGAGTAGGTCTTCCCGCGACGATCTTCGACGACTTCACCCTTGAAGATCCAGCACTTCACGCCGATGGTGCCGTACGTCGTCTTCGCGGTCGAGATCGCGTAGTCGATGTCGGCGCGCAGCGTATGGAGCGGAACACGACCCTCGTGATAGCCCTCGACGCGCGCGATCTCGGCGCCGCCTAACCGTCCGCCGGCCTTCACCTTGATCCCCTGCGCGCCCATCCGCATCGCGCTCTGCACCGCGCGCTTCATCGCGCGGCGGAACGAGATGCGCTGCGCCAGCTGCTGGGCGATGTTGTCGGCGACCAGCTGCGCGCTGATCTCGGGACGCTTGATCTCCTCGACGTTGATTCCGACGTCCTTCCCTGTCAGCTGCGCGAGCTCGTCACGCAGCTTGTCGACTTCGGCGCCCTTCTTCCCGATGACGACACCGGGACGGCCCGTGTGCAACGTGACGACGACCTTCCCCGGCTTGCGCTCGATGATGATGTCGGCGATTGCCGCGTGGCCGATGCGCGCCTTCAGGTACTTGCGCAGCAGCTCGTCTTCCTTGAGCAGCGCCGGGAGCTCACGCCCCGCGTAATAGCGCGACTTCCAGTCCTTGGAGACGCCGAGGCGGAAGCCGATTGGATTT
>DATEPP010000617.1:0-2554 GCA_035273165.1 Gemmatimonadaceae bacterium | reverse complement strand
TCCGAGCAACACGTCCGGGAGCTTGAGCAACGGCTTCGTGAAAAGGAGGAGGAACGCGAGGAGACTCCGCCGTTGCGGCAAGAACGCGCCCGTGCGCGCGAAGCGCTGCGCATGGCTGACGTCAGTGCAACTCCGCTGTATCAGGCGGTCGATTTCCATGTCGGCACCGCCGACGCGACGGCTGGCCGACTGGAGCGCATTCTCGAAGACGCCGGGCTACTCGATGCGTTGGTGGTCGCTCCGGCGGACGCCGTCCGCGCCCACTCGGCGATTGCTGCACTCCCCATGGACAACCGGACGGCCGGCATCGAGACGTGGTTTGCAAGCCCGATAGCCAAGGAAAGTCCGAGGGGTCGGACGCTAGCCGACTACCTTGTCGTCGCGACGGACAATGCGTCGTCAGAGCAGCCACCGAACGGTTTATCTGCAGCGATTGGATCCGCGCTCCGTGCGGTCAGGGTATTCGAGGACTCAGCGGCCCTCCGAGCCGCTCCGCTGGGCGGTGGATCGGCGATCGCGCTGGATGGCGCATGGAGGCATGGCGCGCTCTCAGGACACACGACGGGGGCGCGCGAACGCGGCCGGTACATCGGGCTCGCCAACCGTGAGAGGGCCCGGGCCGAAGTGATCGCTCAGATCAAGGCTGAGCTGATCGAGGCGAACGGCGAGCATGATCGATTGGAGAGGACTGTCCAGCTGATCGCGGCGCGCCTCGGCACGATTGAGAGCCACAATCGTTCATTGCGGGCGCTCCCGAGTCTCAAGGGACTCCCGGTGCTACGGTCGCAAGTCGAGTCGGCAAACCAGGACATCACGAAGTGCGAAGAACGCCTGGCGGAGGTGGAGAGGCGCGTCGCGCAAGCGAGTAAGGCCGTGACGGACGCGAAGCATCACCTCGATACCGCGTGTCTCGCCATCCCCTGGACGGGCGAGCGCAGCAAGGATGCCATCGAGCGTGCAATCACGAGGCTCGATCGCATGCGCGACGCCGCCAACGGTCTCCAACAGCGAATCGACACGACGCATCGCATCGCCAAAGACTACGCCGAGGCGGCTACGCGGATTCCGGGGCTCGAGGAGTCGGTGAAGGTCGCCGCAGGGTACGTCGAGGAGCGCGAACTGGCCGTTGCACGCGATGCGGCGCAGGTCCAGGCGATTCAGGACCTTCTCAAGCGCGCCGACGTCCAGCAGTTGACGCGAGAAATCAGCGAACTCGAGTTCGCCATTACGCAGCACGGGACGGCGATCGACGACCAACGGTCGGTCCGCGACAAAGCGGAGAAGGCGCTCGACATCGCCAACGAGGAGTTGCCCGAGCGCGAATCGATAGACCGCGCGGCTCGTAGCAAGGCGCAGTCCCAACTTGACCACTTCGTGGCGGCGTTGAGTGCGCACCCGGTCACGGCGGAGGAAGCCATCCGCGCGCGTGAGGCCGACGCTGCGGCCGCCGCCGTGGCGGACGCGATGCTCAAGGGGCTCTCTTCTACGGACCTCGGACCGGCGGCGCTAGACGAAGCGCGCGAAAGCGCCTTCAACAGCATGGATCGCATCCGCGCGCAGCATACGGCGGCGCTGACCGATCTCCAACCCGCAGTCGATCGCGTAGCTGGCTATACGTTCATGCACCACGGGCGCCAGCTCACTACGACAGTACTCGTCGCCGAGCTAGCAGACGAGCAGGTCAAGCTCGAAGCGACGCTGGGCGAGGACCACCGCACGCTCGCGCAGAAGTTCATGAGCGAAGAGATCCTGTCCGCCATCCACGCCGCGATCGAAGACACCAACCAGATGATCGATCTCGTGAACGCAAAGCTAAGTCAGATCAACTCCACAAAATCGAAACAGCTGCGGTTTGTCTGGCAGCCGATCGCACTCCCGGGGATGACTGCGAATGTGGCCGAGGTGGCGAAGCTGCTAGGCACGAAGGTCACATACTGGTCGGACGACGATCGAGCAACGCTTGTGCGTTTCATCGAGGAACGCCTGGCATACGTCCGTTCGCGGGTCAAAGCGGACGACGAGACCGTGAACTACGTCGAGGCGCTGAAGGACGCACTGGATTATCGCAATTGGTACACATTCACGATGCAGGCCTTCACCAAGCGGTGGGCGGAATTCACGGATAAAGAGTTCGGTGAAGGCTCCGAGGGCGAGAAGGCGGTGGACATGCTCGCGCCGCTCTTCGCCGTGGTGCATGCGCGGTACGCTGTCGCGGCGTCCGACGCGCCCCGCCTGATCGGCATGGACGAAGCGATGGCAGGGCTAGACGCGTCGAACACTCGTGGGCTCTTCGCGCTCCTCGCCAATTTCGAGTTCGCTTTCGCCATGACGAGCGAGAAACTTTGGGGAGTGTCCGAAAACTTGTCGGGATGCGCGACATACCAGCTGCAGGTGGACAACCCGAAAGATCCGAGCGTGTTCGCCGCCACGATGTTCTTGTGGGACGGCGTCCAGCGCACCGAAGATGACCATCGCGTGCTCAACCCGAGCGTCAGTTCGGGAGCGGCGGGGGGTCAGGGTGAGCTTGTTCTCTGATTTCTCGCCAGTGGTCGGA
>DATEPP010000616.1:0-7486 GCA_035273165.1 Gemmatimonadaceae bacterium | reverse complement strand
CGGCGGCGTTGGTACTCCCGCTCCTCCTCGAGGCGCAGTCGACGGCCACGCCGATGGCTGTCGCCAGTTCCCGTCAAGACTCGGCGGCCGTGGCGGACGCGCTCCAGCGCTTCCTGTCCGCCTTCGAGAATCTCGACTGGGTGCCGTTTCGGGCCACGTTTTCGGACTCGGCGACCGTCTTCCAACCGGCTCCGGAGATGCCCGCCCGAGTCGCAGGGCCACGCGGGATCGACTCCACGTTCCGCGCCGTCTTTGCCAACATTCGGGCCCATGCGACGAGCGGGCCGCCGTACCAGCGACTAGCGCCGACGAACCTGCGCATCCAGCCGCTGGCCTCCGGCGTCGTGCTGGTCACGTTCGAGCTTCGCAATGCCGAGCGTCTCGCTCGCCGCACCATGGTGTTTCGCCACGAGGACGCTGGCTGGCGGATCGTGCACCTGCACGCCTCCAACCTAGCTGCCCGACCGACACGCGCCCCGACGAGCGACCCGCCTGTCGGAGTCCGCGATCCTGAAGCCTAACGTGCGCTGCAGGTGACGGGAACTGCATGCATCGGGTCTTGCGCCGAGCATCAGGTATCTTGGGAGCAGAGATCTCGAACGTAGTATTGTCCGCCCGCAGCTGAGCTTTGGCGTTAGGCGGGACATCGACATTCATCGACCGTGAAATGCCGAACGCGGACAATGCCATTGTCGATGACGCTTAGGTGCGCGACTACCTGCTTTCTTCCGAGCATCCAGTCGGCCGCTTCAAGGCACGCGTCTTTCGAGCCGCTGGATATCGGCCTGAGGATTGGGCCCGGCTGCGTGACCGATCGTGGCGCCCGTGGGCATTGCGATTTAGTGTTTCCGTATCCTGATGAATTTCGCCTTGCAGCAGAGCTGGGCGCTCCACCTGCATCGTAGAAAGCGCTAAGGAGAACTGTGGAATGACGCTCAAGCGGATGGACAACATGGGGATCGTGGTCGAATCCCTTGACGCCGCTGTCGCATTCTTCACCGAGCTTGGGATGAGGCTCGAAGGACGAGCCATGATCGAAGGCGAGTAGGCCGGGCGCATTACTGGACTGGGGAACCAGCGCGTTGAGGTCGCCATGATGGTCACCCCGGATGGCCACAGTCGGCTCGAGCTATCGCGATTCCTCGCCCCGCCCGTCGTCGCCGATCACCGAAAGGCTCCGGTGAACTCGCTCGGCTACCTGCGCGTCATGTTCGCCGTTGAAAATGTCGACGAGACTCTCGCCAGGCTCCAGCAGCATGGCGCGCAGCTCGTCGGCGACGTCGTGCAATACGAGCAGTCGTATCGGCTGTGCTACATTCGCGGACCTGAAGGGCTTCTCATCGGGCTCGCCGAGGAGCTCAGGCGAGATAAACGTGAATAGGGACCGGTGCCTCTCTCGTCGATGAAGATCTTATGGCAGGCGATCGTGAGTGTCGCGCCACATCCTCAGCGCCACTCTAATCGCGACGGCGCTGCCTAACGGCCCACATCGCTGCCGCTTTCGTACGGCACGGGTCAGCGCCGCGAGAGCACGCTACTCCACCCGCAACGCCTCCGTCGGCTCGACACTCAGGGCACGCCTCGTCGGGACGACGCACGCCAGCAGACACACCCCGAACATCAACGAGCCGTAGGCGACCAACTGCACCAGCAGTCCGAGCGACAAGCCATTCCCGGCATTCGACATCTCGCTGTGCGCCAGCGCCTCCGATGCGAGGGCGATGAGGATGCCACCAATGGCCACGCCGATGCCGACCTGGATGAGCGGGCGACGGAAGATCGCCACGACAATACGCCGCTGGCTCGCGCCGAGCGCGACGCGCACGCCAATCTCCCGCGTGCGCCGCGCGACGATGAACGACAACACCGCGTAGATCCCCGCGAGCGACAGCAGCAGGGCGAGCGCGGTCAGCACCACCGTCACTTTCATCCACAGTCCGATGATCCACAGCAGGACATCCGAGACGTCACTCACGCGCTGAATCTCCGAGAGCCGCATCGTCGGCTCGACCGCGCCGGCGATAGTCCGAATCCGGGGCACGATGGAGAGTGGATCTCCCTTCACGTGCACCATCATCCAGACACGATCGAGCTTCTGTGGCGCGTTAGGCAGATAGAGACCGGACGCGCGCTGCTTGTCGGTCGGCGATCCCATGCCGAGCTCCTTCACGACGCCGACGATCTGGAACCAGGGGCGCTCCCCTTCGCCCGGCAGCGGGGGCGGGCCCTGCTTCGCCTTGAACCGGAAGCGCACCCCAACGGCGTTCCGACCGCGCAGCACCTGGTCCACAAAACCCTGGTCCACGATCGCGGTCCGCGCGCCTGGCGCGAGGTCGCGACTGTCGAACGCACGTCCCGCGAGCACCGGCGTTTCGAGAACACTAAAGTAGGACGGGTCGACATTGCCGATGCTTACCACAGGGAGCAGCTTCTGGGTCGCCTCAGCTGCGCCGGTGGGAGCGGGGTCGCCAATCTCGACTTCGATTCGGTAGTGGTCGTGCCAGGTCCGCGGCAGAGCGTCCACGAAGGTGACGCCGAACACGCCCGGCTCGGCGGCCGTGCGCTGGCGGAGCGCCTCGAGCGCCGCGCCGAACCGCGTGCGTTGCGCCTCGAGCGCCGCACGAAGTGTCGTCGAATCCGCGGCCGAAACCGTAGCGCTGTCCATCGCGAGCGCCATTGCGACGTATTCCTCGGCCGCGAATCCCGCGGGGAAGGTCTGGATGTGGCGAGCCTGCCCTCGCTCGAACGCGACGATCGCGGGGAACGCCACGGTCATTGCGACCTGCGCGACGATCACGATCGTCCACACGCCGCTGAATCGAACGCCGCCGGCGCCTGCCGTGTTCTGTTTCAGACTCGAGTGCAGGCCACGCGTGATCTTGAGCGCAGGCATGACGCCCGCGATAATGGCGGCGACGACGGTGAGCCCCACCGCATACAGCACAGTCGCTGGAGATAGCTTTGGATCGAACCAGAACGGCACGCGACCGAGGTTCGCCTCGAGAAAGGCGAGACCCCATCGATCGAGCGTGATGTACGCAGCGACGAGCCCGAGTACGGCGGCGACTCCGCCGAGGACGAGTGCTTCCGCGAACAATTGCGCGACGATCCGGCCGCGACTCGCGCCGAGGGCGCTCCGGACGGCGAGCTCGCTTTCGCGCGTCGCCGCTCTCGCGAAGAGAAGCAGAGCGACGTTGCCGCAGATCAGTGCAAGGAGCAGTACGGGGAACGTCTCGATCGACGCCATGGCAAGAAGGTCGTCGGCGCCTGGCTGCTTGAATTGCTTCGCGTATGAGCCCACTTGCGGCTCGAGGTGCTCGTGCGTCGCGCGGAGGTCGATCGCCGCGCGCTTTCCCAGCGTCGTGAGCTCCGATTGCGCGCGCTCGAGTGTCGCGCCGGGTGCGAGGCGGCCGAAGATCGTAACGCCGGGCCCACTGCGCGGCGCCTCGTCAACTGCCTGCCAGTGTAGCGGCATCCACAGATCGTGCGCGACGGGAAAGGCGTATCCCTTCGGCATCACTCCGACGATTGTTGCATACGTATCGCCAACCTTCACGGTCTTCCCGACGATGCTGCCGTCGCCCGCGAAGCGCGTTTGCCAGAGCTTGTACCCGATGACAACCACCGGCGGCGCCCCGCGCGCTTCGTCCGCCGTCGAGAGGACGCGACCCAGCAACGGCTGGCCTGACGAGGCACGAAAGCCGGAGGCCGTCATCTCCGCGACCTGGACCGGTCTCCCGTCGTCGGTACCGGTCATGATGTTGCGGGTGACGTCGCGATACGCACTGATGTCCGTGATCGCCGTGAGCGAGCGACGCCAGACGATGAAGTCCCCAATCGCTCGCGGCTCCTCGCGACGTGTCGAAACGTCCCAGTTTCGGAGCAGCACGACACGGTCGCCGTCGGGGAGCGGCAGCGTCGGGTTTAAAAACATCGAAACCATCACGAACGTGATCGTTCCGACGGCGATGCCGAACGCCATCGCCAATCCGCCGACGATCGTGAGTCCGGGATACTTCACGAGCATACGGAAGCCGAGCCTGAAGTCGAGCGACAACCCGGCCAGTCCGGCGACGCCGCGGCCGTCGCGCAGCTCTTCCCGATGCTGCGTGACGCCGCCGAAGGTCGCGAGCGCACGGCGGCGCGCTTCCTCCGTCGACAACCGTTGCTCGCGGACGAGGCGCTCCGTCTCCATGGCGATGTGGAAGTCAATCTCCTCTTGGGATCGCGCTGCTGCTGCGCGCGGCGCGAAGAGGAGATGCAGGCGCGCTCGCGCCGCTGCGAACCAGCTCATGAAACCTCCAATGGTCGGAACGACGTCAGCTGCTGTGCAGAACCGCTTCGAGTCCGGTAGCGAAGCGCTTCCAGCTCTCGAGCTCCTGACCGAGAGCTCGGCGACCGGCGGCGGTGAGGCGGTAATAGCGCGCGCGGCGGTTGTTGTCGGTCTCACCCCACTCGCTGACGATGAGCCCGGCCTTCTCGAGCCGCTGCAGCGCGGGGTAGAGCGAACCCTGATTGACCTCGAGAATTCCCTTCGACGTTTGCTGGATGCGCAGGCCGATCCCGAACCCATGCATCGGGGCGAGGGACAAGGTCTTGAGGACGAGGAGGTCGAGCGAGCCGCGAAGCGCGTCGGCCTGGGCGCGTATGGTCACGAAGAAATTCTCTCGGGGATGGTTCCTCTAGCTGTCTAGATGATGAGGGCTGTTCCTCTAGCTGTCAAGAGGTCGAGTACGACGCGTGATTGGCACCTTTGGCGTTAGGCGGCCCGAGAGTGACATGAACGTTGGATGTATCGTCTTCAATCCATGGGAGACATGCAGACGTCGCGGCCGCTGGCCAGAGTCGGACGCACCTTCTTCGGGGCAGTCTTTGGCGCCGCACTTACAGTCCTGGCGGCGACGGTCATCGTGACAGCGAATGATACCAGCGGAGGGTGGGCACTCGGCCTCTCGGTGCTGTTCTACGGCGCGCCGATCGCGATGTTGCTCGGCGCCGTGACCGGCGCACTCTGGCCGTCCAACGCTCGGGTCACCATCGCCCACGTCGTCGACCAGGGCCAAACGCGCCGACTTCGTGATGCGCCCCTGGCGGCGTGGGTGATGGGCGTCCTCGGAGGAATTGCCGCATTCGTCGCGTACGGTATCGTTGCGGAAGGCCTGCTTTTGTTGCTCGGCGTGTTCATCCGCATGCTCTTCCCAATGTCTCTGCGGGTCATCGCCTGGCTGGCGTTGATCCCCACCATCTGGACGAGCGTACGGACGGCAGCGCGCGTGATTCGGTCCGTGGACACACGCATCCTTGCCCGCGAGATTGGCGGGACCTGACTTCCGTTCTCGAGGCAAGCATGAGAGCGTCCCGGTTGTATCGAATCGCCGCTGTGCTTCTGCTCCTCTTCGCAGTGAGCCACACCTTCGGCTTCCGCCTGTCCGATCCCACGTGGGGAATTGATGCTCTGCTCAACTCGATGCGATCCATTCGCTTCGATGTGCAGGGCTTCCACCGCACGTACTGGGACTTCTTTGTCGGAGCGGGCTTTACCGTTGGGGTGTTGTACCTCTTCGCGGCGATACTGGCCTGGCAGCTGAGTGGCCTCCCCATCGCGACACTGGTACTCATGCGCCGCGCGCTCTGGGCGTTCGCCGTCGCTTTTGCCGCCATCACCATCGTGAGCTGGCGGTATCTCTTTGTCATACCCGTCGTGTTCTCGATCGTGATTACCATCTGCTTGACGGCGGCGGCGTGGCTCTCGGGACGCGACCTCACTCGTGACGTTTACCCAGGATCGCCGGGGCAGACACACGCCTAACGATAACCGGGAGGTCCTTCTTCCATGGAAGTGGTGTATCGAGAGCGCTGGAAGGCGGAGATCGCGGCGATGCGGCGGGTGCTCGCCGGCCTGGGAATGACCGAGGAGCGTAAGTGGGGTCAGCCCACCTATACGGTGGATGGCAAGAACATCGTCATCATCCAATGCTTCAAGGAGTACTTCGCGTTAGGCTTCTTTCAGGGTGCCCTGCTAAAGGATCCAAAGAAGCTGCTGGTGCAGCTCGGCCAGGTGCAGGCTGGGCGCGTGATGAAGTTCACGAGCGCGAAGGAGATCACGGCAAAGGCAGCGACGATCAAGGCGTACGTGCGCGATGCGATCGCCGTCGAGAAGGCTGGGTTACGGGTGAAGCCGAAGAGCGTGGCTGACTTTCCCGTGCCGGAGGAGCTGACCGAGCGGTTCCGAAAAGACCCGCGGTTCAAGCGCGCATTCGAAGCGCTGACGCCAGGCCGGCAGAGGGGTTACCTCTATCACTTTGCGACGGCCAAGCGCTCGGCGACACGCGCGGCGCGAATCGAAAAGGCGATGCCGGCGATATTTGAAGGTCGAGGGTTCCTGGAAAGACGCTGAACACACTGCTGATGCGACCACTTCGCTATTCCATCAACGTCACGCTGGACGGCTGCTGCGACCATCGGGTCGGGATCGCAGACGAAGCGCTGCATCGTCACGCGGTCGAGAACCTCCAGCGGGTCGATGCCCTGCTCTTCGGGCGTGTGATCTATCAAATGATGGAAACGGCATGGCGGCAGCCGGCCCCGCCAGGAGGCAGGCCGGAGTGGATGGAGCCGTTCGCCCGCACGATCGACGAGGCAAAGAAGTACGTCGTCTCGAGCACGCTGAAAGAGGTCGACTGGAATGCGGAGCTGGTGCGTGGAGACCTCGGAACCGCGGTTGAGCAACTCAAGCGCGCGCCAGGCAGAGGACTGCTCGTGGGCGGTGTGAGGCTCCCGCTCGCCTTGGCGGAGCTGGGATTGATCGACGAGTATGAGCTCGTGGTGCATCCGAGGATAGCTGGCCACGGGCCGACGCTGCTCGCGGGACTGTCGAGGATTCTCGACCTGCAGCTCGTCGATCGGCTCGAGCTTGGTTCCGGAACGGTGGCGATGACCTACGTGCCAAAACGGTAGCTGTTTTACTTCTCTAAATAGCGCTGATGTCCAAGATCGTCGCACTCATGTCGATGTCGCTCGACGGCTTTGTCGCCGATCGCAACGATGGCGTGGCCGAGGTATTCGACTGGTATGCCCACTCCGGGGACGTGGAGTTCAAGACCGGCGGCTCGGACCCGATGACGTTCAGGGTGTCGAAGCCGAGCGCGGAGCACCTTCGCGCGCTCTGGTCGGAGCTTGGTGCGCTGATCACCGGCCGGCGGACGTTCGATGTCGCCGAGGGCTGGGGCGGGAATCACGCATGGGGGCCGGCATTCGTACTTACTCATCGCATCCCCGACGGCTGGCCGCGGCCGAACTCGACGGTTCACTTCGTGACGGACGGCATCGAACACGCCGTCCAGCAGGCGAAGGCGGCCGCCGCCGGGAAGAACGTTGCCGTCCACGGCGCTGACACGATTCAGCAGTTGCTCAACGCTGGTCTGCTCGACGAGATCCAGGTCGACATCGCCGCGGTGCTCCTCGGCTCCGGTATCCGGCTCTTCGA
>DATEPP010000615.1:0-3154 GCA_035273165.1 Gemmatimonadaceae bacterium | reverse complement strand
GTCAAGGGAATAGCCGGGGAGTATTAAAGAGCGCGAGGTACCAAAGGGCGCGGAGTTCCAAACTGCGCTGAGTCCCAAAGAGCGCCAGGTCCCAAACACCGCCAGGTTCCAAAGAGCGCCAAACTGCGCGGGTCATTCGTGACCGCTGCCGTCAACGCGCAACCCGATGCTCATACACGCACATCAATGATGATGCGGTCCGCGGTTCTTGACGCAATCTGGGGCCATGTCGAAACGCCGAAATCTCGCTGTCGCCGATGCGGCGGAGCAATTCGCCATTGCCGTCACTCAACTCTCCGACCGGACGCGACGGCTCCTTCATCGGCAGCAGCTGCTGAGCGCGGCGCAATCGGTGAGCTCCAACATCGCCGAGGGATTCGGGCGCGCGACGACCGCGGACCGCAACAATCGTCTGGTGATTGCGCGCGGTGAAACAGAGGAGTCGATCAAACACCTGCGGCTGAATTTCGCCACGAAGCGAATCACGCCCCACGACTACTGGCCTCTTTACAATCGAGGTGTCACGATCGTGAAGATGCTAAATAGCCTGTTGGCGTAGCACCATTTGCCGTGCCGCCCTCCACCGCCCTTTGGGACCTCGCGCCCTTTGGGACTTAGCGCCGTTTGGGACCAGCGCTCTTTGGAACTCAGCGCCGTTTGGGACCTAGCGCCGTTTAATGTCTTCTCTCGCTGTATCTCCTGTCGGTGGATAAGTTGAGTTCTACTTCTTCCACCACGCCATGCCGACGCTTCGCATTCGCTCATTGGCCTGCGCTTCGATCGCCATTGCCGTTCTTTCCGCTGACCGCCCGGCGCGAGCGCAAAACGGCGCGACCGTTGATTCACGCCTCTTCGCCGGGCTCCGGTGGCGCAACCTCGGCCCCTTCCGCGCCGGACGCGTCGCGGCGGTGTCGGGCACGATCGGCCAGCCAGGCATTTTCTACATCGGGCTTCCGGCGGCGGGCGTGTGGAAGACGACGAGCGCGGGGGAGACGTGGTACCCGATCTTCGATTCGGTGAAAGACGTGTCGTCGATCGGATCGGTCGAGGTCGCGCCCTCCGATCCGAACGTCATCTACGTCGGCACGGGAGACATCATCACCGGCGGAGGTATCAACGAGGGGAATGGCGTCTACAAGTCGACCGACGCGGGGCAGAGCTGGCGTCACCTCGGACTCGACGCGACGAAGCAGATCCCGACCATCCTCGTCGATCCGCGCAATCCCGATGTCGTGCTCATCGGCGCGCAAGGCGACGTGCACGCGAAGAGCAACGAACGTGGCGTCTTCCGATCCACCGATGGCGGCGCGACGTGGACGCAAACGCTGTTCGTCAACGACAGCACGGGATTGCAGAAGCTCGCCCGCGCCTTCGACACGCCGAACGTCATCTTCGCGACGACGGTTGCGCATTACAATCCGCCGCCGCCGCCGGGGCCAGCGACGCCTGGCTTCGGCCGCGGACGTGGCAACGCGACGACCGGTCCGACCAACACCAAGCTCTTCAAGTCGGCCGACGGCGGCGTGACCTGGGCGGAGATTTCCGGGGGAGGCCTTCCGCAGCGCCTAACGGGTAAGATGTGGGTCGCGGTCGCGAACAACAGCAACGCGCAACGCGTCTTCGTGATCGGCGACTGGGGACTGTATCGCTCCGACGACGGCGGCACGACCTGGCGGCAGATGGCAGCCGACGACTCGCGCATCCGCAACGGGCAGGGCGGTTACAACTGCGGCGTCTACGTCGATCCGCAGAATCCGGATGTTGTGTATACGCTCAACACGGCCAGCTACGTGTCGCGCGACGGCGGCAAGACGTTCACGGGCTTCAAGGGCGCGCCTGGTGGCGACGACCCGCAGCAGATGTGGATCGATCCGACGAATGGCCAGCGCATCCTCTTCGGCTACGATCAGGGCGCGATCGTCTCACTCGACGGCGGCCGGACGTGGAGCTCGTGGTACAATCAGTCCACCGAACAGATCTACCACCTCGCCACCGACAACTCGTTCCCATACTGGGTGTACGGCACGCAGCAGGACGCGGGCGCCGTGCGTATCCGCAGCCGCGGCAACCTCGGCGCCATCACCGCGCTCGATTGGAATCCGGTGCCGGGATGGGAGTGGGGGACGATCATGCCCGATCCGCTCGACCCGAACACGGTGTACTCGACGGGAAGCGGCATCGTGAAGATCAGCTACCCGAGCGAGCAGTGGATCAATGTGAGTCCCGCTGAGGATCCATCGCGGCACCTGCGTTCGACGAGCGACGCGCCGATCCGCTTCGCGCCGTGGAACAAGCACATGCTCGTCGCCGGCTTCCAGTCGGTGTGGTCGACGGTCGACGGCGGCGCGCACTGGACGGCATTGAGCGGAGACCTGACGACGAGGAGTGGCGCGCAGCTCGCCGCTCGTTCCGACGCCGCCGCGCCGCCGAGCAACGCCGCGATCATGTCGATGTCGCTGTCGAGCGCCGCGCCCGGATTGATCTGGGTCGGCACGAACAACGGCGTGATCAAAGTCACCCGAGATGGCGGGAAGACGTGGACGGACGCGAGCATCGACGGCATTCCGCGCGTGGAGCGCGCGGAGGTGTTCTCGATCGAGGGCTCACACTTCGATCCCGCGGAGGCGTATGCCGTACTCGATCTCTACCGGATCGGCGACTACACGCCGTACATCTATCGGACGCGGGACTTCGGCAAGACGTGGACGCGCATAACGAGTGGCTTGCCCGAGAATCAGCCGTCGGGGAGCTTCGCGCGCTTCGTTCGCGGCGACACGCAGAAGCGGGGCCTGCTCTTCGCGGGGACGGAGAGCGGCGTCTACGTCTCGTTCGACGACGGCGACCACTGGCAGTCGCTGCAGGAGAACTTGCCCAACACGTCGGTGCGCGACGCGGTGATCAAGGACAACGATCTCGTGATCACGACCTACGGTCGTGGCTTCTGGGTCCTCGATGACATCTCGCCGCTCCGCCAGATCGCGCCGACGGTGGCGAGCGAGCCGGTGCGCATCTTCAGACCGGGTGACGCGTATCGAGTCCGGCGAAATGTCGGCGCGGACACGCCGTTTCCGCCGGAAGTGCCCCACGCGCTCAACCCACCCGAAGGCGCAATCGTCGACTACTGGCTCGGGGCGTCGCCACATGGGGACGTCAC
>DATEPP010000614.1:0-10797 GCA_035273165.1 Gemmatimonadaceae bacterium | reverse complement strand
CCGAGCAGCGACAGCACCGCCGCTAACGCGCAGGGGGGCGCCCCCATCGTTGCCGACGCGCGCATCGGCACCCCCAATCCACCTGGGGCGGAAGGGGACTGGGTGATGCCGGCGCGCGACTACGCCAGCAGCCGATACAGCACGCTCGCGCAGATCACCTCCGCGAACGTGAAGAATCTCCGCGCGGCGTGGACGTTCTCGACCGGCGTGCTGCGCGGCCACGAGGGCCAGCCGCTCGTCGTCAACAAGACGATGTACCTCGTGACGCCTTACCCGAACGTCGCGTACGCGATCGACCTCACGCAACCGGGCTATCCCCTCAAGTGGAAGTTCCGGCCCGAGAACGCCCAGGCCGCCGCGGGGACGGCGTGCTGCGACGTCGTGAATCGCGGCGCCGCATACGCCGACGGCAAAATTGTTTATAACTTGCTCGACGGCCACACCGTCGCCGTCGACGCCGAGAGTGGGAAGCAGCTCTGGCGCGTGCAGATGGCCGATCTCAATCGCGGTGAGACGATCACGATGGCGCCGATCGTCGTGAAGAATCGCGTCATCGTCGGATCGAGTGGCGGCGAGATGGGCGTCCGCGGCTGGATCGCCGCGCTCGATCTCGCGACGGGGCGCGAGCTCTGGCGCGCGTACAACACCGGCTCCGACGCCGACGTCAAGATCGGCTCACGCTTCAAGCCCTTCTACGCCACCGAGCGCGGCAAGGACCTCGGCCTAACGAGTTGGCCGGGCGACGCGTGGAAGATCGGCGGCGGCGCCGTTTGGGGTTGGCTCTCCTACGATCCGACGCTCAACCTCGTCTACCACGGTACGTCGAACCCCGGCCCGTGGAACCAGGACATGCGCCCGGGCGACAACAAGTGGACATGCGCCATTCTCGCTCGCGACGCCGACACCGGAGAGCTCGTCTGGGCCTTCCAGGTGACGCCGCACGATCTCTGGGATTACGACGCCGTCAACGAGAACATCCTCGTCGACATGCCCGTGAAGGGTCAGTCGCGCAAGGCGCTCGTCCACTTCGATCGCAATGGCTTCGCGTACACGCTCGACCGTCAGACGGGCGAGGTCCTGCTCGCGCAGCCGTACGTGCCGATGAACTGGGCAAAGTACATCAACCTGCAAACGGGCCGTCCCGAGATCGACACGAGCAAAGCGACGAAGCAGGGGAAGCTCGTCAAGAACATCTGCCCCTCGCTCGAGGGCGGAAAGAATCAGCAGCCGGCAGCGTTCTCCCCACAGACGGGGTTGTTCTACGTGCCCACGAACAACCTCTGCATGGACTTCGAGAGCCGGCCCGTCACCTACATCGCCGGAACGCCGTACATCGGCGCCAACGCTCCGGAGACGGGCGGTCCCGGCGACTACAAGGGCGAGTTCATCGCCTGGGACGCGGCAAACGGCCGGAAAGTCTGGGGAATCCGCGAGCCGTTCCCGGTGTGGGGCGGCGCCCTGGTCACGGCCGGCAACATCGTCTTCTATGGCACGCTCGACGGCTGGTTCAAGGCGGCGAACGCGCGCACGGGTGAGGTCCTCTGGCAGTTCAAGGTCGGGTCTGGCGTCGTCGGCAACCCGATCACCTATACCGCGCCGGACGGCAAGCAGTACGTCGCCGTCTACTCCGGGATCGGCGGCGATATGGGTTTGCTCATTGCCGGCGACGTGGCGGCAAACTTGCCCTTCGATGTCCGCGAGCGCGGGACAACCCTCCCCGATCTCGCGAAGTACACGTCATGGGGTGGAATGCTCTTCGTCTTCGCTTTGTGATCTAAATATGTTAACTGCACGCAGAGGACGCCAACGTCAGCCGGAGCTCGTTATGCGCGCATTGCTGTTCTTCCCGGCGCTACTCCTCGCCGCCGGATGCGTACGAAGCGGCGATGCCGCCGAAGCCCGCGAGCCCGACATCGTCAGACGGGCGATGCAACAGGTGCAACAGCAGCCCGCCGCGAACGCCGGCCAGCCCACGTTCATCCAGCATCCCGAGCATATCCAGCCTGGTCTCTCCCTGCGCGGTGGCTTCGCGACCCTCACGAACCCCTTCCAGGGCGATGCCGCCAGGATCAAGGAAGGCGGCGTGCTCTTCGTCTCGTACAATTGCATGGATTGCCACGGCGCCGATGGGTCGGGCGCGATGGGACCGAGCCTCGCCGACGGGCGATTCCATTTCGGCGGCACAGCTGGAGAGGTCTTCCAGTCGATCTACGAGGGTCGCCCGGACGGAATGCCCGCCTGGGGCGGACGCATTCCGGACGATCAGATCTGGCGGCTCGTCGCCTACGTCCAATCGTTAGGCGCGAACAAGGACGTGGCCACCGAGAACTTCACCGGCAAGACGATCCAGAAGATGGGCCATTAGTCGGCCGGCGCGATCGCGGCCGGGAAACGCTTCTCGACATCGTCGAGGAATCGCTGGATCGTCGCCGTATGACCCATCACGAACCGCGACACAAACCGGAAGATCGGGTTGAACACGTCCCCATCCTCCGTGATCGCGACCACCGTCCCGCCGCCTACGGGTGTGAGCTCATAGGTCCACGCGCCGCCAAAGGGCAGGTTCGTGTCCGCAATCCGCGCCACCAACTTCCGATTGGGCACCGTCTCTTCCATGACGTAGCTGATCGGGCCGTTGCTGTTGGTGATCTCTTTCCACCGGAGATGCCCGCCCACGTCCGCCAGCACCTCCACGGTCCTCAGGCCAGTTCGCCACGAGGGATACCCGCGCACGTCGCTGATCAACGCGAACATCGCCTCCGGTTTCGCCGCATAGGCACGCTGCACCGTGACGTGGTGATGCTTGGGCAACGCGTAGCCGATGACGACCACGCAGAGCACGAGCGCCACCAGGACGCCAACCGCAATCAGTGCGTAGCGCATTATGACACACTCCCGCCCACTCTCGTGGACATCTTCTCGGTGTAGCGCCGGCACGCATCGGCCAGTTTCGTGAGTCCAAGCGCGATCGCTGCGCGATCCGCCGCTGATGCTTCGGCCAAGACGCCGGCAAGCCGAGCCGACTCCAACACCGAGGTCTCGCGCACGGCACGGAGTCCCTTGGCACTGAGCAGAATCCCCGAGCGCCGTGCATCCCCGTCCACTCGCGGAACGCGCTGGACGTAGCCCGCCTGCGTCAGCTTCTTGACCGCCTCCGAGAGAGTGGACGGTGCAACGGAGAGGTGGCGCGCGAGCTTCGCCGGGAGAATCGGCGAGTCCACACTGCAGTGGGCGAGAATGGCGGCGTCGCGCGCTGAGAGCGCATGCTCGGTGGTCCGCTTGCGCTGGTGCCGCGTGTGACACGCATGGTACACCTGCGGATAGGTGAGCTGGACCGTCACGACCGTATCATCGAGGGTCATGGGACCAAGGTAGGATGGGCTCCGGTTGTTCGTCAAAGCGAATCTTCTCGTACGCTCCGATGCAATCGTTAGGTCGCGGAAGTCTCATCGCGGCACGTTTCTACGGTGACATCTGATCCGCGAGATAGGGGTGGCGTCGTGTCGGCGTGTCTCATGCAATGTCGACCAGGCGAGACACCGAGGGTAGAAAAATGAAGCGATCTCACATTTCCTGGCGCCAGTTGGTGTTCACTGCGGGCGCGCTCTCGCTCACCTTTCCGATCCGCGATGCTGTCGCGCAGGGCCCAGGGCTGTTCGACGCCTTCGCCGCGCGCAAGGAATCGCCAGGTGATCCACTCTTCACCGGCATCGGCTTGACCGCCTACGGTGGGATCTTCGGGATCCGCTTCAGCGGCGCGCTCAACTTCAATGGCGGCAATCCGAGCCAGAGCCAGAGCTCTGGGCAGTACTATCGCTGCGACCGTTTCGGCGGTTGCCAGAGCTATCGCGCCGCCCCCTATACCTACGACTCGGGCCTGGGCATTGGCATCGGGGGCTGGAGTGCCGATGCGGATCTGCTCATCGCGCCTATCCGCGCGTTGCCCGTTTTGAAGTCACTCCTGCTCGGCTTCTCGCCCTATGCGTTCGTTGGCATCGGCGGCATCGGCATCAATCCCAGCAATGCCCCCGACACGAGTCGGGCCGTCTGGAGCTTCGGAGCGGGCGTGCACCACGACCTCCTCGGCTGGTTGGGTGTGAGCGCGGAGGCGCGCAATCGCCGTTCACTCCAGAGCGACAGCGTGATCGCTATCGGCTCACGGCGCAGCTGGGAGTATCGCGCGGGTCTCTCGATCAGCTTCGCGGGACATAGCGACGCGGTGCCGACCGGGCCACCGCATGGGATCATCGTGCCTGTCGAGCAACCTGGAGTGGATCGTTTCGAGACGGCGGAATCCGCGGCGCGAATTACTGCCCGAGTTCTCGACCGCGCGCAAGGTTTAGTGGATACACCATTCCGATCAGGAAGCACGAATCCCAGCATCGGCTTTGACGCGGCGGGGTTCGTGCAGTATGTGTATGGGGAAGAGGGAATCGCGCTGCCGCGCACGTCGCACGCGATTGCCGAACTGGGTGAGGAAGTCTCGACGCGGCCTGGCTCGCTACGTCCTGGTGACTTGCTCTTCTTCGGCAATGACGGAACGAGCATCGATCACGTCGCCATCTACGCCGGTCACGATCGCTTCATTCATGCGACGGCGAGCGGCGACGGCGTTCGGTACGACGTGCTCGGGGAGGGCCCGCGGGGGGAATGGTTCGCGGATCATCTCGTCACGGCGCGACGCATCGTTGCCGAAGGGCGCGAGCGGCCACACGTTAGGCGGAGAGATTCACGCGATCAGGGCGCGCTCGACGCACCCGATCACGCACCGCGCGCCGATCGCGCGCGGGGTGCGTGAGCCGACACGACGTTCGATTGTTCAACAGGAACCAAAAAAAATGAGAGTCTACACAACTTTGCCGATCGCGGGTCTGCTGGCGCTCCTCGCCGCCCCTGACGCCGCGCACGCCCAGCTCCGCCGATTCCCATCCACCTCGTCGTCCGGTAGCGATCAGGCAGTAGGCCGGCGCGCGAGTGCGGGTGACGCCGACGCGGACGCCGCGCGCATGCTGCTCGGTCTGTCCCTCGGGACAACCGGCACCGATCGCGACACGCTCGGTCTCCTCGTGACGCAGGTGCTGCGTGACGGGCCCGCCGATCGCGCCGGCATCGATGAAGGCAACCGCATCGCGGAGATCGATGGCGTGAACCTGCGTCTCGATCCCGTCGACATCGGTCGGCAGGGTTCGATCGACGTCCTGATGCGACGTCTGTCGCGAACTCTCCGCGGCCTCCAGGGCGGAGAGCAGGCGGCGCTCCGCGTCTTCGCCGCCGGCAAGTTCAAGAATGCGAATGTGCAGCTCGGCAACAATCCCGCGACGCCTAACGCGGGCGGCGGTCTCGTGATCTCGGTTCCCTCGACCGCGCCGGCCAGTGCGCCCGTTCCGGCCGCAGTAGCGGTCGCGCCAGACGCGGCCAATCGTGCCACAACGTTCACCGGCGCCATGCAGACTCTTGGCGACCTGCAGACGCAGCTCCGTCGTCTCGCCGACGACGAAGGCGCGTCCCCCCTCGCCGACACCCTGCTTCAGGCGGCGCGCGACATCGGCATGATCCAGCGTCGCCTGCGTGCCGCGCAGGCCGATCAACAGCGCCGCCGCTCCGATGAGGGCGTCGATCGTCCCATCTCACGCCGCGGAGGGAGCGCCACTATCAGTAACAGTGACGTCCCCGGCCTCTCTCTGAGCCCAGTGAGCGATGACCTCTCCGATTATTTCGGCGATGGCAGCGAACGTGGGCTCCTCGTCCTGCAGGCCGACGCCGCTTGGTCCCCCATCCGCAATGGTGACGTGATCCTCAGCGTCGACGGCGCTCCCGTCTCGCCGAGTCGGCTGCGCGACGCCCGCGACTCCCATCAGCCCGTGCGCGTCGAGCTGCTTCGCCGGCGCCGGCAGATGACCGTCACGCTCAACGGCCGCGAGGAATAGAGTCACTCGCTTTCTCCAGGCCGGCTGAATCGCCCGGCCCGGCACGAAATTCGAACGGGAGTCGGTAATCAGGCGCTGTGAACACCTGATTGCCGACTCCTTCGCTTTTCCGTTCGATGAGCGGACGCTCAACCCAGGCTCGGAGATCTCTCACAATGAAAGCAAGCACCACCCGTTCCCGTGCTATCGGCTTCATCGGCTTCGCGCTCGTCGCGATTTTCTTCGACGCGAGCACCGCGCGGTCACAAGGCTCCTCGACGTCGTACTCGATCGGAGCCAATGCGGGGCTCGTGATCCCAGTCAGCGATCTCGCCGATCTCACCAGCTCCGGCTACACCATTGCCGCGACACTCGGCATGCATCAATCGCTGTCCCCGATCGCCTTCCGCGTCGAGGGAAGCTTCACCGAGCTGCCGTGGAAGGACAACAGTTTCGCCCCGAACGCCAAGCGCCGTATTTATGGCTTCGCCCTCGACGGCATGTTCAATCTCGGCACGGCCTCGACGAACGGCGGTCTCTATCTCACCGGAGGCCTTGGGTACTTCGGCTCGAAGGACTCCGACTTTCAGACTCCTTTCGGCGCCGCCGAGACGTCTACCAACTGGGACGTCGGCCTCAATGCCGGTCTGGGCTACTATCTGCCCCTGAGCGGCTTCACCGTGTACTTCGAAGGCCGCTACCGAAACATCTTCAGCAGCACGAACCAGGTGATGTTTCCGATCACGGTGGGGGTCGCCTTCTGACAACAGCTATCTGTCCATAGTTAATAGCTATTAGCGAATAAGGAACGAAGCGTTGATGCGGTGAGGTGCAGATTCCTCGTCGCTGCGCTCCTCGGAATGACAGAAATTGTCATCCCGAGCGCAGCGAGGGATCTGCATTCACCAAATCAACGCTTCGTTCCGAATCCCTGATAGCTATGGACTAACAACTATCGACTGCAGTCAAGGCGTTCCCGTTACCGCCTCCGGCGCTCCATCCTGCCACACGAAATGCTGGAGCGCGCGCTTGCTCGGATAGACCTCGTCGAGCGTGTTGCCGTCGTAGAGGCGACCGTTCTTCATCACATAACGAATCGAGTTCGTGTTCTTGATGTCCTCGAGCGGGTTCTTGTCGAGCACGACGAGATCGGCAAGCTTGCCACCCTCGATCGAGCCCAGATCCCCGCTCATCCCGATTCCTTCTGCGCCGAGGATCGTCGCCGTGCGCAGCACGTCGTGGTTCGACATGCCGCCTGAGGCCATCATCCACATCTCCCACTGGTAGCCAAGACCCTGGAGCTGGCCGTGGCTGCCGATGCCGATGCGGCCACCCGCCTCGACGACCTTCTTTGCGAACTGGGCGTGGAGCGGGAACGCGTACTCCTCGTCCATGAACCACCCGCCGGGGCCGGGGCTGCCGCCTGATCCCGTGCCGCGCCGGCGGGTCTTCGCATCGAGCTCCGCCTCTGGTGTGAAGCGGCGAAGCTTTGCGTCGCCGTGGACGTTCGAATGAGTATACCAGTAATTCTCGCCGAACGGGCCGCCGTACGACACGATCAGCGTCGGTGAGTTCGTCACGCCGGTCTGCTTGAACAGCTCGACCACGTCCTCGTACAGCGGCGCGATCGGCAACGCGTGCTCGAGGCCCGAATAGCCGTCGATGACGTGTGTCATGTTGAGCTTGAAGTCCAAGCCGCCCTCAGTGGTCGGCATCAGACCCAGCTCCTTCGCCGCCATGATCACCCACTCTCGCTGCTGGCGGTTCCCCGTCATGTACATCTTGAGCGTTTTGGTATCGTAGTACGTCGCGTACCGTTTGAGGACGTTCCGCGTCTGGTCGAGATCCTTGAGGTTCTCGCTCGAGAAGACACCGGGACCCGTCGAGTAAATGCGGGGACCAACCATATGACCCGCCTCGACCTCATCTTCGTATGTCAGCACATCCGTCGTCGCCGTCTGCGGATCGCGCGTCGTCGTGACTCCGTAGGCGAGCTGGGCGAGATACTGCCACACCTGCGCCGTGTGCACCCCTGGAATCAGCCACTGCGGGTGATAGTGCGTATCGACGAACCCCGGAAGGATCGTCTTGCCCGTGACGTCGATCACCTGCGCGCCGTTAGGCACGCTCACCGAGCCGCGCTTGCCGACGGCGACGATGCGGTTGTTGTGGATCACGATGTCCGCGTCCTCCAGGACTTCCTTGCCCTTCATCGTGACGACGCGGCCGCCGCGGAGCACCGCGTCGCCCTGCGGAAGATCGCGCGACACGGGAATCGTTATGCGTCGCTCGACCGGCTTGTAGCCGGTGGGGGTGGGAGTCTTCTTCGTCGAGTCCGGCTTCGTGCTGTCCGGCTTCGCGGCTGGTGCGGCCGTCGTGCTGTCGCCGCGTGCTCGCTTCGCCGCGGCGATGCTGTCATCCACCTGCTTCGCCCGGTCGAGATCGAACGAGACGAACGCGTTTCCGATTGCCCAGTGCACGGTCTTGCCGTCGGCGCTCCACGTCGAGAACTCGCCGCCGATGTCCGTGAGACGACGCGCCGGGAATGCCGCGTTCGCCGGATTCGCAACCGAAACCGTTGGCGTCGGACCGCCGAGGTAGGGGACGGTCACGACGTAGACGTCGTTCCCGACCTCTGCCAGCGCGCGATCGCCACGCGGGGCCATCATCACCATCTCGGCCGGCGGCGGAGTCGGATTCTGCTCGAGCTCATAATGCGTCGGCATCGGCATGTCCGCGCTCGTCGTGTGATCGTCGTCGAGCGTGCCCAACGGCGGCAGCGGACCGGTCACCTTGAGAATCGGCTTCACGTCCGTGCCGTCCCAGCGCATCGACACGAGACCCTCGTTGAAGCTGTACGCGAAGATCCGCGTCGTGTCCTGCGTGAAGTGGGGCCGGACCCGGTTTCCGCTCGGGCCGATCACGATCATGTCGCCACCGGCCGCTGGCACCCAGACGAACTGCGTCCCGAGGCCGCCGCCGAAGAAGCCCAGCGCCTCCTGCATGTCGCGCGCGGCCGCCTTCACCGCGACGATGCGCCTCCCGTCCGGCGCCCACGCCAGTTGGGTATAGAGTGCCGATGTCTTCGTGAGCTGCTGCGGCGCGTTGCTCTTGCCGTCCACCGCCGCCTTGAAGATCTGACCACCCGCTTTGTCGTTCCATGTCGCGAACGCGATCGACTTGCCGTCCGGCGACCACGTCGGATAGAACTCGCCCACGTCCTGATTCGTTAGGCGCCGCGGTGTCCCGTTCGGAAGATCGAGCACGTAGACGCGGTTGAGCGTCACGAACGCGAGCCGCCTCCCGTCAGGAGACGGCGCGACGTCCCGGATCTGGTGCGCGGTGAAGCTCGCCGCATCGTCGACCTTGTAGGCGAAGCGCACTTCCGGTCCGACGTCGAGGTTGACGTTGGCGGTGAAGGGAATCTTCACCGGCTTTGTCTTGTCCACTGGCACGCGCCAGATCTCGCCGCCGTACGACATCACGACCGCTTTGTCGTCAGGCGTGAAGGCATAGCCCGGCAGCACGTCGAGCGGCGAGCGCGACTCCTGATCGTCACGCTGAATCGGGTACACGAGCCAGTCCTCGGCGCCGCTCTGGACGTTGCGGATGCGGAGGCCGGTGTTCGTTTCGAAGCGCGAGCCGTACACGAGCCACCTGCCGTCATGCGATAGCTGCGGACGGAAGGCCGAGCCATAGCGCGAGGACATGGTGGTGTTCGTGCCGGTCTCACGATCGTAGACGGCCAGCTGGTACTGCGGGAGGATCGCGTTGTATTGCCAATCCCCCTGGCGACGCGAGTACCAGATGTAGCGGCCATCGTGGCTCACGGTCGGTCCCGTGACTTTCAGCGCGGCCGGCTCGCGCACCAGCGCGGCGCCCGATCCGCCGTCGACGTGATAGATCCAGAGCTTTGCCGCGCCCCCGAGTCCGCCGGACTTTGCGGCGACGATGTACTTCCCGTCGGGGGTGAACTCGGGGGACGTGTACAGGTTGTCGTTGCCCTTCGTGATCTGCGCCGTGTCCTTCCGATCGAGCGACATCGTCCAGAGATTGTCGCCGCCGCTCCGGTCGGAGACGAAGACGATCTTCTTGCCGTCGGGGCTGAAGCGCGGCTGGTTGTCCATCGCCAGTCCGCTCGTTAGGCGCGTCGCCGTACCGCCGGTGATCGGGAGTGTGTACAGATCGCCGAGGAGATCGAAGACGATCGTCTGCCCATCAGGGCTCACGTCCAGCGACAGCCACGACGCTTTGCTCGTGGTGAAGTTGACATGGCGTCCGACGCTGAGCGGGAGATCGGGCTTCTTGTTCTTGCTGCCGCCATCCGGTTGCTGAGCGTGCGCGCTGACCGACGACACAGCGAGCACGGCCGCCGCGCCGGCGGCGAAACGATAAGGGTACCGCATGTTGGGGAGAGGACCGGGTAAGGGAGGGGGGACGGCCCGTCAGAGGGCGCGCCCAATATGCATCCCGGCACCCTCCGCGCCAGCCGCGGCGGATGTTCTCGACGCTAGCAAATTGTAAGAAGAGAGAGAACCTCTACTTCCCTTTTTCGCGGCCTGGACGCATCCCAAGACCGACAGGACGGATTGAACGCAGATTGCGCAGATGACGCAGATTTCACAGGAACGACCAAAGAGCGGCACCCCCTGTTTGAAAAAAGAGTCGTAACCGCTCTTTCCGTCAGCGTTTTCAATGCATTGTTAGCGTCGTCAGCGGCCTTCGAGGGCATGCGCCGCCAGAATCTTTATATCGGCGCGAGGAGCGGGAGCGCGCGCGCAGCGCGCGCGACATCAAATAGGCTTCATCGGCCGTGAGCGCCAGCGAACGTACGATGGCTACGAATATCACGAGCACGTTGCAGACGGAAGGGGCTGACGCTGATGCGTCA
>DATEPP010000613.1:0-1776 GCA_035273165.1 Gemmatimonadaceae bacterium | reverse complement strand
CGCAGGAGCAGCTCGAGCCCGCCGAACGGGGCATCGCCATCCAGGAAGATGTATGGGCGCGCATGTTCCACGATCTTCGCGTTCAGCCGCTCGCCATCTGGCACGAGGACGTGCTCGCAAATCCCGCCGGAGCAGCTTCGGCAGTAGCGGAATTCGTGGGCGTCGCCCTCGATCCGGAGGGTGCAGTCGCGGTGCCTGAGATCATCAAGCAGTCGGTCGGCGACGCAAGGGCGTGGGCGGAACGCTACGCCCGGTCGCGGGGCTAGGTGGAACCGTGCTGCCCCCCTCCCGTTGGGGCGGCGTGGACAATGTGCACACGCTCGAGCGCAAGCCGGCACTGATCAAGCCGCCGCCCGCGGCCGAGGCTTTCTATTCAGAAGTCCTCCAGCTGATGGCCAAGTCGGAGATCCCATTCCTCGTCTCCGGCACTTACGCGCTTGCCAGCTATACGGGCATCGATCGGCCGACCAAGGACGTCGACGTTTTCGCCAAGGCCGGCGACGCGCTGAAAATGCTCCATTATTTCAAGGAGCACGGGTTCGACGTGGAGATCGTCGACGAGCGCTGGCTGTACCGAATCACGCGCGGCGAACTGTTCGTCGACGTGATCACCAACATGCCGACCGTCACCACGCACGTCACCGACGAATGGTTCGTCGGCGCGCCGGAGACGGAGCTGTTCGGCGCCAAGGTGAGGCTCGTCCCCCCGACGCAGTTCATCTGGTCGAAGATCTTCGTCCAGGACCATCACCGCTACGACATGGCCGACGTCGCCCACATGATCCTGAAATGCCACGAGGCGGTCGACTGGAAGCAGCTGCTCAGTCACATGGAGCTCTATTGGGAAGTGCTGCTGATCGCGCTGCTCAACTTCCGCTTCATCTATCCGAGCGAGCGCCATTGCGTCCCGAGATGGCTGTTGAACGAGTTGCTCGAGCGGCTCCGCGATCAGGCTGACGTCAAAGGCCCGGGGAAGAAAGTGTGCCGCGGCCGCATCTTCTCACCGCGCGACTACTCGATCGACGTCGACCAGTGGGGCTTCTCGGACGCTGTGGGCAATCTCGAAGAGCAATATGGCGAGTGAAGGCAGGCCGCTCCGCGTGGCGGCGATCGGCGATCTCCACGTGCAGGAGGACAGCGTCGCGCCGTACCGCGAGCTGTTCAGCGAAATCTCCAATCATGCCGACGTGCTGCTGCTGTGCGGCGATCTCACCAATTTCGGCAAGGAGAAGGAGGCGGAGATCCTCGCCGACGACATCCGGTCGTGCACCATCCCCGTGCTCGGCGTGCTGGGCAATCACGACTACGAATGCGGCTGCCCCGAGAAGGTCTGCGAGATCCTTCACGGCGCAGGCATGATCGTGCTCGGCGAGCAGGCGCACGAGATCGACGGCGTCGGGTTCGCCGGGGTGAAGGGCTTTCTCGGCGGTTTCGGCCGCGGCGAGCTGGCTCCGTTCGGCGAGCCAATCATCAAGGCCTTCGTCGACGAGGCGATGAAGGAAGCGCGCAAGCTCGAAAATGCCCTGCGCACACTGCGTACAGAACGTAGCGTCGCCGTGCTCCATTATTCGCCGATCACCGATACGCTGGTGGGCGAGCCGACCGAGATCTTCCAGTACCTCGGCGCGCAACGCCTAGCCGAGCCGATCGACCGGTTCGATCATGTGAAGGCAGTGGTGCACGGCCACGCGCACCACGGCACCTATGAGGGCCGGACGCCGCTCGGCAAGCCGGTCTACAACGTCGCCCAGTTCGTGCTGAAGCCGCTGTTCGGCA
>DATEPP010000612.1:0-8048 GCA_035273165.1 Gemmatimonadaceae bacterium | reverse complement strand
CGCGTCCCGTGGAGCTTTCGCCTGACGAATGAAGCCCTCGTCAGCCGAGGCCTCTCGGATATCGCCTTCCGCAATCTCAACCTGAATGAACCGTTAGGCTTCGACCAGTATGGGCGCGTGATGTACGGGACAATCGAGACGGCGGGACGCGTGAGTGCGACGCGGCGCTCGAACTTCAAAGACGTGATCGATCTCGTCGACGTCTCCGCGAATCACTCCTACCAACTCACCACACGGTTCGAGCGGGAGCGGGGCGAAGGTTTGACCGGATCCATCTCGTACACCTACTCGCGTGCCTGGGATGTGCAGACACCACTGTTCGTCAACAGGCCCGGAACTTCGGAGTGGGCGACGGCGCGCGTCATGTCCGGTCGGGAGGACGATCTTCGCGCGAGCGTCTCGTCGAACGACATTCCACACCGGGTGATCATCGTTGGGAGCTACGCGAGTCCATGGACGCGCGGTCGAACCGCGCTCTCGCTGTACTACGTCGGCGAGTCGGGACGTCCTTTCACGTACATCGCCTACGGTGTGGGCGGTCGCGGTGACCTCAACGGCGACGGGTCGAGCGCGAATGATCCGATCTATGTACCGCGCGACGCCCGGGATACCACAGAGATCAGCTTCACTGGCCAGCTCGCGGGCGCCGACACATCCGCCGCAGCGCAGCAGGAGCGGGCGCGCACACAGGCCAATGCCTTCGAGGGGCTCATCCAGCGCACGCCGTGTTTGCGTCGACAGCGAGGGCGAATCATGGGGCGCAACAGTTGCCGCGAGCCGTGGTCCAGTACGACCGTCGCTTCGATCCGGCAGGAACTGCCGGTGGCCGGCAGGTTGTTCGACATACAACTCGACGTTTTCAATTTGCTCAACCTGCTTCACGGCGACTGGGGCCTCCGACGCGAGGCGATACCCGCCCTGCTGGAGCAGTACGCTCAGACCAGTGGTGGTGCACAGAGCTCGCGACCAATTTTCCGCTACGACATCAATCGCCCTTCCTGGTCGACACTCGCCATCGAATCGGGCTTCGAGCTCCAGCTGGCTGGGCGCTATCGATTCTGAAGGCCGAGTTGACGGAGAAAGGCGTCAACTCGTGGGTCTGGTCGAAGCCGGTCGAGCGCGAGCGAGAGATGGTCGAGCACGAGCGTGTGGCTGTCGCGGCCCTGCTCCAGCCACACCCACGCCTTCGGTTTGTCGCCAAGGCCCGCGTAGACGGTGGCGATCTCACCGGCGAGCTCGCCGCGCCGCCGCGAATGCCCGAGCAGAGACTGCAGCAGTTGCTGCGCCTCCTTCGTTCGTCCGGCGCGTGCGAGCACGAATCCCAGCACGCCCTTGGCGGGTTGACCCCCGTTCGCTGCATTGCGTGTCGCTTCTGCGATCGCGTCGGGCCACATGCCTTTGCTGGCATAGCATTGCGTCGCAATGCTGCTGGCCCGCAACAATGGCGGTTGCAAGTGTCGTAGCGGGGTGAGTTGCGCCAGCGCCTCGTCACAACGACCGTTCGCGAGCAAAGCGCGCGCCAGCTCCGCATTGGCCGTCGGGCTGAGTGGATCCAGCTCGACAGCGTCACGCGCCTCGGCGAGCGCTTCGGCGGGGCGATCCATCCAGACGTAGAGCTGGACCAGCCATTCATGAAAGCGTGCCGTGCGTGGCTCGAGTGCGACAGCACGCTTCAGCTCCGCCTCGCTGGCCGCAAACTCGTAGTTGTTCCGCCTCACCGCGCTCAGCGCAGCGTGAGCATCAGCCAACGAGTCATCGAGCGCGACGGCGGTGAGGGCGGCTGACTCGGCCAGTCGCATCCGCTCGCGGCGAGAAACCGTCGTGTCGCCGCCGGCAGCGACCCGCATTTGCATGCGCGCCAATCCCGCGTACGCGGCCGCATAACGATGGTCGAGCACGATGGCTTGCTCGAAGTAGCCGAGCGCCGCGCGCGCCATACTATCGCTGCGCGTCATCGACGGATCGTTGCCGCGGAGGTACAGCTCGTACGCCGCGACATTGGAGGTCGGCCCACGGCGCGCGCGAGCAAGGGTCTTCGCTCCGAGCTGGATTTCGAGCGCTCGCGCCACGCCGCTGGCGATGTCGCTTTGGACGGCGAAGACGTCCCGGAACTCACGATCGTAGGTCTCGGCCCAGCGCGTGACGCCGTCCCCGGGATCGATCAGGCGTACCTGAACGTGGAGGCGCTGTCCCGAGCGTTCGACACTGCCCTCGAGAACGTCCGACACGCCCAGGCTGTCGGCGATGCGACGGAGATTGAGTCCGCTGTTCTCGAAGGCAAAGGCAGAGGTCCGCGCGATGACGCGGACGTGAGGGACCCTCGCCAGGACGACAATCAGTTCTTCGCTCAAGCCATTCACCAGCGGCAAATCCGCCGCTGCGCCGCTGACGTTGACGAAGGGAAGCACCGCGAGCGAATGCTCACCCGATGGCTGTGACCGCGTTACGTCGGAGCGGGAGCGAGAGAGCGTGAGGATAACGGCGATGGTGGCGAGAACAATCGGAATTCCGAGCGCGAAGCGCAGACGCCGACCTCGCGGAGACCGCTGTGGCGGCGACAACGTCGTGCGCCCCGCATCGCGCAAATCTGGGACTTCAGCAGCGTCCCCGACGCGCGCACGGGCCGGCGTAATCGTCGCGGCGGGAACTTTCAACGCAATCGATGACCGTGCGCCCGATTCTGCGTGGAGCGCCGCGACGAGGTCGGCCAGCTCAGGCCCGACGCTCACGCCGAGCTCGCGGGCGAGAATGGCCTCGTGCCGCTGCGCAAACTGCAAAGCCGCGCTCTGATCGCCGGCACGCATCAGTGCGCGCACGAGGCTGGCGGCGTTTCGACTGCTCAGCGGATCGGCATCGGTAAGCTTCCGCCACCACTGAACGGCGGCCTCACTATCGCCGGCCGCTTCTGCGTTTCGTGCGAGTCGCTCCAGCGCCGCGGCGTAGCGCGTCGCCAGAGCGGTGCGCTCCGCTTCGAGCCAGCGCTCGAACTCCGCCGAGTCGGCGAGGTAAAAGCCGTCGAGGAAGGGGCCGCGATATTCGGTTATGGCGCGAGCCGGGTCTTCTCGTTCCAGTGCCGCCATGAAGACGCCCACGTCGGTGCTCACGACGGCCGGGTTCAAGCACACCGGATTGACTCCAACGAAGACGTCGTCTCCGATGGAGCTGCGCACGGCGTAGAGCAACTGATCCAGGGAGTGCCGTGCGCGCGACTCGGGCGCTTCAGCCCAAAAGAGGGTGAGCAAGTGGTCCCGGCTTCTGCCCTGGTCCCGCGCAGCCGCGAGCACGCTCAGCAGGGCGAGGCGGCGGCGATGGTGCCCGTGTGTGCCGAGGAGTTGCTGATCACCCGGTCCGGAGAGACCGAGCGTACCCAGCGTGCGCAGGTAATACCGGCTGACGACCTCCGGCTGCGGCAACATCTCAGTCACGAAGGCGAACGTAGCCCTGCCGGACACCCCTGGCAAGAAAGTCTGAGCCAATGCTGAGCCTCTACTGACTTGCAGTTGAGCGCTGCCAACCAATCTGCTGGCGACGAGGAGTTGCTCACCATCAACAAACGAGGTGCAGGATGTCGTGGCATCTGACGAGCCGCTGCTATGCGCTATTAGCCACAGCCATGGGAGCGATCACGATCATGGCCTGCAGGGAGTCGGCGCAGCCAAGCGTCGCCCTGACACAGGCGCGGACGCTGGCTATGGACGTTGCACCGGGCGATCCGAATTCCGCGGCCGGTGACGAAAAAGCCTTCATTCACGGCTGGCTCGACGGTCAGACGGTCGAGTTGCGCTACACGCGCTCCTTCTATTGTGAGGAGCCGCCTATCAGCGTGGCCGCGAGCGGGTGCGAGATCGGGGCCTTGCCAGAGGACTTTCCCCGCGGTGGTCCCATGCCTGTCATCTACGCCATCGCGCCGATCGGGTTCACACCGACCGACCCATCCTCGCTGCACTGTCCGGGGACGCCGCTCTGCCCGAACCATCCGCCGATGATCGACGTGACGCGGCTCGACCTTCCCGGCGTGTCCGTCGTGTCCCGCGCGCCACACAGCCACATCATCACGAGCCGGCAGGCGGGATGGCATCGCACGGTCAACATCCGCGTGCTGAGCGCGTCACTCTGGGATCAGATCGTAGCATCACCGACCATTGAAACCGTTAGGCAGCTGCAGGCGGCCCATCCGGAGCTCATCAGCGGCGACAACCCCACGAACATCTTCTTCTTCTTCGAGGTGCATTCCAGTGCTCGCATGCCGTAATCCGCGACATCCAAACGACGCGAGCCGGGGGGTCATCGGGATGATCAGTCGTAGCTGTCGACAACTTGAACGCCGAGGCCGGAGGACGAGCGATATGATAGGCTCTGCATGCCATTCGCGATTTGTTGGATTCTCCATCGGCGCGCTCTCGCTCGCCGCCTCGCTCCAAGGATGTCGAGAGGCGACCGCCCCGGCGCAACACGGCATCATGAGGGCGATATCGCAAACCGCGCAGGAGGGTGCGGTCGGCGTAGCCGTACCGAATCCTCCCACCGTGATCATTCACGATGATGCAGGGCGGCCGTTGGCCGGCATTCGCGTCGTGTTCTTCGAACCGACGGGCCTGCAGATTCAGGACATTGCGACGGGGGCCGACGGCACGGCATCAGCTACTTGGGTTCTCGGCAAAAAGGTGACGACCTATACTCTGGTCGCGAGCAGTGACGGAGTGGGGAATGTCGAGTTCACCGCGAACGCGCACGCCGGTCCCGCAGCGCAACTGATCAACAAGTCGCCGATCGCTGACGTCGCCGCCCCGGGCGGTACCCGGGGGTGGCCGCCAGTGGTCGCCGCTCTCGACGTGTATGGGAATCCAATCGCGGGTCTCACCGTCGCCTACGCGCTCAGCGGACCTGCGACTGCGACCATCGAGCATGTGTCGAGCGTGACCGACGTCAATGGCGTCACGAGCGCGGGTGCCTGGACGCTCGGCACGGTGCCTGGCAACTACTCGCTCACCGCCACGGTGCCGAACACGCCAGTGCCTGTGCTCATCTTCCAGGGCCGCGTCAATACACCCTTTCCAGTACGGTCCATTTCCGCGGGGGGCGCCGCCAGTTGCGCGACGCTGAGCGACGGAACGGCCTACTGTTGGGGAGACTATCTGGGAAACGAGACCCGGGTGTCGACGACACCCGTGCGCGTCGCGAGCACGCCCCCGCTCGATTCGCTCTCGCTCGGCACGGACCACGCCTGCGGCCTAACTAGTAACGGCGCCGCCTATTGCTGGGGTACGAACGTCGCCGGACAATTGGGAACGGGCGACGTGACGCTGACCAAGACGGAGCCGAGCGCCGTGGCTGGTAATCTCTCGTTCTCTTCGCTGTCACTGGGCAATGCCTTCACGTGCGGCCTAACGAGTGACGGCACCGCGTACTGCTGGGGCGACAATACCGTCGGCCAACTCGGGGATGGCACTCTCGCGCAGCGGTCGCGACCGACTCCGGTGAACACGACGGAGCGATTTCGCCTGCTCACTGCTGGCTTCGAACACGCCTGCGGCGTCACGTTGGCCGGGGCAACCTTCTGCTGGGGTGTGAATGACCACCTCCAACTCGATGCCGTCTCCACGGGAAGCTGTCCAGTGCTCGTACCGTACGACTACTACACCAGTAGCATCGTCAACAAGAATTGCAGCACGCTTCCGATTCCCATCCAGGATCAAACCGCTGCTTTCACGAGTCTCTCGGCGGCGACCGGAACGTGCGGGCTGGATGCAAGCGGCGCCGCGTACTGCTGGGGATTCGGGAGCCGGCTCTTCACTGTGGACACCAAGCGACAGTTCATGAAGCTCGCGCTCGGCGAAGATATGATGTGCGGCTTGACGACACTGCATGCCGTCGTCTGCTGGACATACACGGACGTGTGGCCGACTACGCCAACAGAGATTCTGTCCGGCGCGACGGCGCTCACGGCGGGGCGAGGACACTTCTGCGCCATCGCCGGTGCCGATGGAATGGCGGTGTGCTGGGGCCTCAATGACCTTGGCGAGCTGGGAAATGGCACGCGAACGACAAACTTCGCGCCGCTTCCGGTAAGCAAACCAACCTCGTGAGATACCAATGCGTATCAGACTGGCCTGGGCCATCTCGTGCATAACGAGTGTCCTGAGCTCAATGGCGTGCCGCGATCTCAGCGGTCCACAGCCGGCGCCAGCCCTCTCGGGGATCGTCGTGACGGTGAATCCGGAGAACGGCCTCTCCGCGACGGTGCAGTTTCTGGCCGACCACCTCGACTCCGCACGGGCGACCTGGGACGATGGCGAGGGCGACCGCGGTGTCACGCGGTGTGGCGCGGTCCCCGGCAAAACCGTCCATCGTCTTGTCGTGGCGGGCCTTCGGGCGTCACATAGCTACTCGGTGGTGGTTGAGGGCTGGGGCGCCGGCCAGATCGTGCGGTCAGCCCCAGCGAGCCTAACGACGGGCGAGTTACCGGCCGCGATTCGCTCGTTGCGGTTGCGATCCGACGGCGCGGCATCGACGGGACTCACACTCGTCGCTCCGCTCCTGCCCGATGTGTCGGCCACCGCGACCGGTTACCTCGTCGCCTTTGACAGCACGGGGCAGATTCGATGGTATCGGGGGCTTCCCGGGCGCTTTCCCATCGAAGCCAAGCAGCAACGCAACGGACACATCACGGTGTATGCCGGGCGCTCATTTGGTTGGCAGGAAGTGCAGGGAGAGTTCCTCGAGCTCACGGCATCGGGAGCGGTCGTACGAAGCTACTCCATCGAGTCGCCCGACTACACCGATCCGCACGAGCTACTGCTTACCTTCGATGATACCGCGGTCGTCGCCGTGCATATGCTCGGCTACCTGATCAGGCACTATGATCTGTCGAGTCTCGGCGGGTCACCAACGGCGCCGCTCGCCGTGCACGTGCTCGAGCGCCGAGCAGTCGACGGTGGACTCCGCTTTCGTTGGAGTGCGGCCGATCTCTTCACGCCGAGCGACTGGCCGAATCCCACGGCCCAGGCAGTAGATCTCGATCATCCCAGCTCGCTCGCAATCGACGGGGCGGGGAACTATGTCGTCTCGTTTCAGGCAATGAATGAGGTGACGGCAATCGACGCCACCTCAGGCCACGTGCTCTGGCGACTCGGTGGCAAGCATAACGAGTTCACCTTTCGTAGTGATTCCTATCTCGGCTTCGCCGGCCAACACGACGTCCAGGTGCTGCCGAACGGTCATCTCTTGCTGCTCGATGACGAGCTACGCTCGCAGCCCGGGCCTGCTCGCGCGGTCGAGTATGCCTTGGACGTTTCCGGCCGCGTCGCGACCCTGGTGTGGGAGTATCGGCCGCTCCCGGCAGTCGTCAGCCCGATCATGGGCTCGGTGCAACGACTCGCGTCGGGCGCCACCCTGATTGGCTTCGGCGCGGCAGGGCGGGTGACGGAAGTAGCGCCTAACGGCACCGTCACCTGGACCGCGACACTGGCGTCGGACGAAGGCACCCCCGTGTCCTTCTACCGCGCTGTTCGACTGCGATCGTTGTACGGGTACGAGACGCCATGAGCTCGGATTCGCCCGTCGAGGGTGCGGTCTTCGTCCCTACGGACGATCACGCCACCCGGATGGTCCCGTCCCAACCTCCCCCGAACCGCCCGGCGCACAGTTGGACCGCGACGGATCTCATCCCGCTGCGCGCCTAACGAGTCATCCAGCGGTCCGAGGTGACGCGAGGCGAGACAGCGCCGAGCGAGTTGGCCGTGGCTGCCCGGGGCGGAACGACGTCCGGATAGGCTCGCCGCTGGCTCGTTAGGCATCATCGAGTGCTGGTCGCGCCGATGGTCCCCGGTACAATGTATGCATCATCAATATAATTGACGAACGGCCGTCATCGGACGGGCCGGCACCATCGTCACGCACATCGGCCAGGGGGAATTGCATGGCTCGATCGACCGCTGAGCTCCTTGTCGAGCGGCTCGCCGCCTGGGGCGTCGACACCATCTTCGGCCTGCCCGGCGACGGGATCAACGGCATCTTCGAAGCACTCCGCACGCATCAGAAGCGCATTC
>DATEPP010000611.1:0-10123 GCA_035273165.1 Gemmatimonadaceae bacterium | reverse complement strand
GCGCGCGTCGTTAGGCTTCAGCATTCTCGGGAGCGTGCCCCCGCGCTCGGCGCGGCTCTGGCGGCTCGACATTGCGCTCCCGCTCAATCCGCGTGGTCCGCGCCGGCTCGAGCTCCGAATCCTCAGCACCAATCAGACGTCATTCTTCTGGCGCGAGCCGGACGATGTGCAGCTCGGGCGCGAGCGCACGGTTCCGTCATCGATCTTCAACTGGCCGTAACGGCAGCTGTCGGTCCATAGCTGATAGCTATCGGACCACAACAACGTTAGCGCCGACGCACACGAACGAAGTCTCCTCGCGACGAGTCACGCTTGTTGTGTGAACGGCTGTTGGCGGATACCATCACGTGCGAGCGGCTACGCCATCGGGAACGCCAGCCATCATGCGGCGGATCGGGATAGCGAGCAGCGCGATGACGACGCCGGCGATGAAGAGGGAGAGCGCCGTGCGCTGAAAGAGCAACGGCATCTGCTCGAGCTTGTTCGGATCGACGTTCCCGCCGACGATGCCGGCAATGAGGTTGCCTAACGCCGACGCCATGAACCAGATGCCCATCATCTGCCCGACGAATTTCTTGGGTGCGAGCTTGGTCATCGAGCTCAGACCGACTGGGCTCAGCGTGAGCTCACCGAACGTCTGGAAGAGATAGCTGATCGTGAGCCACCACATCGAGACACGCGTCGCCGCACCGCCGGCGACGACCTTGTTCGCCGCCATGAGCATGATCCAGAACGCGATCGCGGCCGCGAACAAGCCAAAGGAGAACTTGGCCGGGCTCGATGGATTCCGATTGCGCTTTCCCATCGCGAGCCAGATGACGCCGAACACCGGCGCGAGAACGATCACGAAGATCGAATTGGCCGCCTGGAGCCACGTCGTCGGCATTTCCCAACCGAAGACGCGGCGATCGGTGAAATCGCGGGCGAAGAGATTGAGCGATGTCGGTGCCTGCTCGAAGGCGCTCCAGAAGATCGTCGCGAACACGAAAAGGACGATGATGACGACGACGCGCTTTTTCTCGTTTCCGGTGAGCCCGGCGAAAAAGAACAGATAGGCGAAGTAGAGCAGGGCGAGAGTGAGAATGACGACGGCGAAGTTCTCGGCCACCTTGACGGCATTGATGTGAATCACGCCCGCGATCGCCAGCACGGTGACGATCAATATCGCGGCGAGGAGAGCGAGCGCGAGGTTTCGTACTCGCCCCTGTTCTTCGGGCGTCCCGTTAGGCCGGAGTCCGATGGGTCCGAGTGTGCTCGGCGCCATCGCGCGGAACGTGATCAGGCCGAACAACATCCCGATACCAGCGGAGGCAAAGCCCCAGTGCCAATCCACTCGCTCACCGAGGAAACCGGTGACGAGCGGGGCGAGAAACGCCCCGAGGTTGATGCCAGTGTAGAAGATCGAAAACCCCGCGTCTCGTCGCGCGCCGCCTTCGGGATAGAGGTCGCCGACGATCGCCGAGACGTTCGGCTTCAGCAAACCCGTGCCGATCACGATCAGTACGAGGCCGACGAAGAACGCGCTGCGCGCGAAGAACGCGGAGAGTCCGATGGAGATGTGCCCAAGCGCGATGAACAAGCCACCAGTCCACACCGAGCGCTGCAATCCGAGCCATCGGTCGGCGATCCAGCCTCCGGGCAGCGATGACAGATACACCGATGACGCGTAGATGCCGACGATGGAGCTGGCGGTCGCGCGGTCGAAACCAAAGCCGCCCTGTGCGAGGGCGGCGGTCATGAACAACACGAGCAGGGGGCGAATCCCGTAGAACGAGAACCGCTCCCACATCTCGGTGAAGAAGAGTGTCGCGAGCCCGCGGGGCTGACCGAAGAATCCGCGATCGCCAGTGTACCGCGTGAGATCCACGGGCGGCGCGTCTACCGTTACCAAGCCCGCGTCAGGCTGGTCGAACACGGGTTGATTGATCGCCATTGATCGTTTCCGAATGGGTTGGCTTACGCGCGTGCGTCGACCGCTATAACGGGCAGATATCGCTCAGGGGGCTTGGTACCCCCTTTTGCCTGTTGTAGCGCCCAACTCACCGCTGTCGGTGGCTGCTTGATGCATGCCGCCCAGTGGCCAGGCGCCTTCTCCTCGAGTGGCGGCACGATCGCCGCGCAAGCCGCGTCCTTCTGCGGATGCGTGCAGCGCGGATGAAAGACGCACCCGGATGGCGGATTCGCCGGTGAGGGCACGTCGCCGGTGAGAACGATCCGAGCCTTCTTGACTTCCGGATCGGGCACGGGCACGGCTGACAGGAGCGCCTGCGTGTATGGCATGAGGGGCTCTCGATAGAGCGCCTCAGCGGGAGCGAGCTCGACGATCTTTCCGAGGTACATCACGGCGACGCGATCGGCAATGTGCTCGACGACCGAGAGATCGTGGGCGATGAACAGATACGAAAGTCCGCGGTCGCGCTGCAGATCCTGGAGCAGGTTCACAACCTGGGCCTGTACCGAGACGTCGAGCGCCGACACCGGCTCGTCGCAGACGATGAAGCGCGGCTCGACGGAGAGGGCGCGGGCGATGCCGACGCGCTGCCGCTGACCGCCGGAGAACTCGTGCGGGTATCGCGAGGCGTACTCGGGCCGCAATCCTACTTCATCGAGCAGCTCGCGAACGCGCGCGTCGGCTGCGGCTCCCTCGGCGATGCGATGAATCGTCAGGCCCTCGCGCACGATCGCGCCGATCGTCATCCGCGGGTTGAGCGACGAGAAGGGATCCTGGAAGATGATCTGCATCTTGCGCCGCAGACGGCGGAGGCGCCCGGCGTCGAGCGCGAAGACGTCCTCGCCATCGAAGCGAACACTTCCCGAGGTCGGCTCGAGCAGCCGGAGGATGACGCGCCCGGTCGTCGACTTGCCGCAGCCGGATTCGCCCACGAGACCTAACGTCTCACCCGCCGCGACGTCGAAGGAGACACCGTCTACGGCGCGGACGGCGCCGCGTTTCCGGTCGAACAGTCCTCCGCCGACCGGGAAATGCTTCGTGAGATCGCGGACCGAGAGCAGCGGCTCCGCCTGGCCCCGAGCGCTCGCTGTCACGCCCGTGAGCTCCTCTGCATAACGAGTGGCTCGTGTGGCTGGGCGCGTCGCTCCGGCTCCTCGGCGAGATGACAGCGCGAGACGTGTCCGCCGCCGATCTGATAGAGCGGTGGATGCTCACGCGTGCAGCGGTCCCACGCATAGGGGCAGCGGTCGTGAAAGCGGCAGCCCTCGGGCCAGCGCGTGGGTGGCGGGACGGTGCCAGGAATGGTCTGGAGCCGATCACGCGACTCACCCATGCGCGGCATCGCCGCGAGGAGCCCCTCCGTGTATGGGTGATGCGCCTCGGCGAACAACGTCTTGACGTTTGCCTCCTCGACGATCTCGCCTCCGTACATCACCAAGACCCGTGACACGGTCTCGGCGACAACGCCGAGGTCGTGAGTGATGAGAAGGATCGACATGCCGAAGCGCCGCTGGAGCTGCTGCAGCAGCTCGAGAATCTGCGCCTGGATGGTGACGTCGAGCGCCGTCGTCGGCTCGTCGGCGATGACGAGGGCAGGATTCATCACGAGCGCCATCGCGATGACGACGCGCTGGCGCATTCCACCCGAGAGTTGATGTGGGTACTCCCGCGCGCGCTCCGCGGGCGCGGGAATACCCACGATCTGCAGCATCTCCACCGCCCGCTGCCAGGCGTCGCGGCGTGTCGTCTTCGAGTGGATCCGGACCACTTCGGCAATCTGCTCGCCGACGGTGAAGACGGGGTTGAGCGCCGTCATCGGCTCCTGGAAGATCATCGCGATGCGCGCACCGCGAACGGCCCGCAGCTGACGCTCATCGAGCGTGACGAGGTCGCGGCCCTCGAAGAGGATCCGGCTTCCCGGCTCGATCCGCCCCGGCGGCCTAACGAGGCGGAGCACCGAGAGCGCCGTTACCGATTTGCCGCAACCTGACTCGCCAACGAGACCGATCGTTTCCCCAGCACCGACGGAGAAGCTCACACCGTCCACGGCGCGCGCCACCGTGGACTCGCCGTAGAAGAACGTGTGAAGGTTCTCTATCTGAAGGAGTGTGTCGGACACGAGAGCGTGGTGACTGCGATCAGCGGGCACGATCGCCCGCAAGCTGATGAGGGTCCAGCGCGTCGCGCAAGGCGCTGCCGAAGACGTTGAACGCGAGAACGGTGATGATGATCGCGAGACCAGGGAAGAGGGCGATCCACCATGTCGCCTGAAACGCGTCACTGCCGTCGAAGAAGATCGAGCCCCAGCTCGCCGTCGGCGCGCGTGCACCGATGCCGAGATACGAGAGCCCTGCCTCGAGCATGATGACGTTTCCGACGCCAAGCGTCGCGGCCACGATGATCGGATTGAGCACGTTCGGCAAGACATGCCGCCAGATGATGCGGAAGCCCGGGGTACCCAAGGCGCGGGCGGCCAGCAGATACTCGCGTTGCATGACGCTCAGCACCTCCGCGCGCACGAGCCGCGAAACCTCGAACCATCCCGTGAGACCGATGATCGCAATGAGAGCGCCGAGTGGCACTGGATTCCAGAGTGCGAGAACGGCGACGAGCAGCAGCACGCGCGGGATGGCAAGACACGCATCGAGGAGTCGCATCATCACGGCATCGACGCGGCCGCCGAAGTAGCCCGCGGTCAGCCCGTAGGCAGTCCCAACGGTCGCCGACAAGAGTACGGCAAGCAGCGCGACGGAGAGCGAGATGCGCGCGCCGAAGAGCATCCGGCTCAACAGATCACGGCTGTACTGATCGGTCCCGAATGGGTGCGCCAGCGACGGCGGCTGGTTCTTGAGCCCGATGATGTCGAGCTGGGTGTTGGGCGCGTACGGGGCGAGAAGCGGCGCGAGAAGCGCCATCGTGCATAGCAGCGCGATGAGAGCGAGCGACCACCAGAGCGCGCTCGTTAGGCGTCGTCGGGGGCGCTGCGGCGCCGGCGCGCGCACCGGCGTGACCGCCGATGCGACGCCCGACGAAGCGAGCCGCTCAGCGGCCGCGGAGGCGGGGATCGGCGGCTGCATACAGCAGGTCGGCGAGGAGGCTGCCCAGCGCGACCATGATCCCTCCCACGATGACGGTCCCTGTCACGAGATCGTAGTCGCGCGAAGCAATGGCGTTGGCAGCGATGTATCCCATGCCCGGCCATGAGAACACCTTCTCGACGAAGAACGTGCCGCCGACGAGCGCGGGCAGCGAGAGGCCAAGCAGGGTGATGACCGGCAGAAGGGCGTTGCGCAATGCGTGCTTGAGGACGACCATGCGCTCCCCAAGTCCCTTGGCGCGTGCCGTACGCACGTAATCCTGTGGCAGTACCTCGAGCAACGCGGCCCGTTGGAAGCGTGCGATGCCAGCCGCGCTGAGCACGGCGAGCGTCAACGACGGCAGGATGAGATGGGCGATCACATCGCGCACGCGACCGCCAAACGACATGTAGTCGTGCATCACCTGGTCGACCATTCCGCCGGCTGGAAAGATCGGAAGCCAGTAGGCGAAGGCGAGCAGCGCCATCAGCGCCAGCCAGAAGTCGGGGATCGAGTAAAAGAGGAGCAGAATGCCGGACGCCGAGCGGTCGAGCCAACTGCCGCGACGCACGGCCTGAAAGGCGCCGACGGCGATGCCGATCGCGAACGACGTGAAGAGGGCAGCGCTCATGAGCAACAGCGTGCGCGGGAGCGCGACGGCAAGGATGCTGCCGACGTCGCGATGCATCGAGTGCGAGTAGCCGAGCCGTCCGCGGATGACGTTCCCGAGAAAGAGCGCAAACTGCTGGATCAGGGGTCGATCATAGCCGAATTGCGCCCGCAGCCGATTGCGAACCGCATCGCTCATCGTGTAGTCGCCGACGAAGGAAAAGGCGTCGCCCGGAGCGAGGCGGATGAGGAAGAAGCTGATCGCCGTCACCAGAAAGACGACGATCAGCGATTGGAGAACGCGGCCGGCGACGTACCGCCGCACTCAGCGCCTGCTCATCGCGTCGTCGCAACCAACCCGACGCGGTCGCGGTCGATGCGGTCGTTAGGCGGTATCGTCCAGTCGGCGAGATGGATCCACCATCCGTCGGGACGCATTGGGGCGGCCCGTATTCGCTTGTGCATTCCGGCCACCGTCGGCACGTCGTACAGCCACACGGCTGGTGCGTCCGCGATCTGCACCTGAAAGGCGCGGCGCATGAAGGCACGAGTCTTGGCAGCGTCGAATGTCGCGAGCGCGCTGTCGAGAAGTGCGTCGTAAGCGGTATTGCGGTACGAGACCCAGTTCTGCCCGTTGGGCGGTACCCCAGAGGAGCCCCACTGCTGCTTGTAGCCGCTGGGGCTCGGGTCGGGCGACTGGGCGATGAGCGAGGCGTCGAAATTGTGGTTGCGTTGCCGGTCACCCGCCGCATTCGACTGGATCTGTTCGAGCTCGACCTGCGCTCCGACCTTCCTCCATTGCTCCTGTATCAGCACGCTGTAGGCAATGCGCGGGCGGCTCGAGATCGGGGCGATGAGCGAGAACTTGAGGGGCTGACCGTTCTTCTGCCGCACCCCGCCCGGAGTCGACTCCCGCCAGCCGGCGGAATCGAGCAGTGCTTTCGCCGCGTCGACATTGAATGGGAGCATCGCGAGCGTCGTGTCAGCGAACGCGATCCTGCGTGGAAACGGGCCGTATGACAGCTGGCCGATCTTGCCGAAAACGTTCTGCAGCATCGCTCGGCGATCGAGCGACATCGAAAGCGCGCGTCGAACGCGAACGTCGCCAAAGATCGGGTGAGGCCGCGCCGGGTTCTTCGGGTCGACGAGATTGAAGCCCAGAAACGCGTACTGGAAGTTCGGATATGGTTCCGGACGCAGCGTCTTGCTGCTGTCGATCAGCGGCAGCTGATCCACAGGCACGAACTCCAGAAAGTCTGCCTGTCCGCCCAGCAACTGCGCAAGCGCGGCACCGGCATCGGGAACGACGCTCCAGATGACGCGATCAAGCTTCGCGCGCCCCCGGTGATTGGCGGTGTCCGCAACGAGCTCGATGCGCTGTCCGGCGTCCCATCGCGCGAGTCGGAATCGACCGCTGCCGATGCCTTTCCGCGCTGCCTCCGACTTCCGAAGCTCCTCGAGCGGAATGTCCTTCAAGAGGTGCTCCGGCATCACGTACAGGTTGTAGACGACCTCGTAGAACTGCTCCGGCCGATGCTTCTTGTACCAGACCACCGCCGTCAAAGAGTCCCGCACCGAGACGGAATCGACATTCGGAATTTCGGTCGTCGATCCAACCTTTGGATCGGAAAAGAGACGATAGCTGAAGCGGACATCGTTGGCTCGGACTGGCTGGCCATCATGCCACCGGGCGCGTGGGTCGATATGAAATGCAATCGAGAGCGAGTCGGGCGCCCAGTCCCAGCGTTCGGCGAGACGCGGCGTGTATCCCTTGTCGCCGACGGTGTTCATGTCGTCGCCCATATCAGCGAGGCGCTCGTAGAGCTGCTCGCGAACCGCCGCGCCGACGCCCTCCTCGATGTGCGGCGGAAAGAACGTGTGAGCGTCGCCAGGAACGGCGACGACGACGGTGCCGCCAGTCTCGGTGTTGGACACCGATGCTTCACGACCAGCGCAGCTGGCCAGAGCGATGCACGCCGCAAGGGCGAAGATTTTCGAGCGCATGAGGAGGGATGGTGACGCAGCGCTGGCGATGGCCTGGCGTGTTGGTAGGAGGGGTCGATTCAGTCAGCGGCGCCAGGTCCAGCTGTCGTCAAGATAGTGCTGGCGCAGCGCGTTCGCGCGGTCGAGCAGCTCCTGATCGAGCTCCAATCGGCTGGCAGAGGGATCTTCGAGCTCCCGCACGGCATCGAAGAGCACGTCGGCGACCTCTGATTCGCTCGGAGCGCGCAGCAGCGCGTCGCGCAGGGTGGCGGGTCTCGGAATGTCGCCTGTCATTGCAATCGCAAAGGACGACAGTTGCACCTGGTCGTTGTCGACGAGAATGGAGCCATGCTGGAGGAACGCCTCACTGGATCGCCACTGGGCGCTACCGACGAGCTTGCGTCCTTGCAGAGTGATCTCACCGGCCGAGGGGTGATGGAAGCAGGGAAGAGGGCCCCGACGTTCGAGCTCGGCGATTCTCAGCGAAGGGTCTGTCCGATCGACGACCTCTGCGTTGAGACCGAGCCGCTGCAGCGCGGCGATCAAGAGACGATTGATGCGCGTATACGATTCTCCGAGATCGCCCGCGTCGAGCACGGGACCGACCACCGAGTACGTCACCTCGCGGTCGTGGAGAATCGCGCGACCACCCGTCGGGCGTCGAACTACGTCGATTCCACGCTGCGCCAGCCTGGCTCGGTCGTACGCACCGAGGGCTCTCTGATTGCGGCCAAATGAGACCGTTGGCGAGCTCCACGCGTAGACGCGCAGAACCCACTGACCGCTCCGCGCCGCATGTGCCATCAGCGCTTCGTCCATGGCCATGTTTTCGGCGCCGGTGGCCGCCGGCGTGTGGAGAAGACGCCACATGGTGGATGAGCCGCGGGTCGGAAAAAGACGGATTTCCTTGACGGTTTCGGTAGATTGCAAGCGCCATAGGACCACCGAACGATACATCGTGGACGCGGACGCAGCCTTTCGGGCTCGCTCGCTCCAGAGACAATCAAGCGCAGATCTGAGACGCTCCGGCGTCTCGTGAGGGTTCCGCATGAGCACCAAGCAGTCGACGAAGACCGCCGAGCGCCACATGGACGCTGGCAGCTTCATTCCGCGGCATATCGGACCATCCCAGGCCGAGCAGCAGGAGATGCTTCAGGCACTCGGCTTCGAGTCGCTCGACGCGATGATCGACGCGACCGTGCCCGAGTCGATCCGGCTCCGGCGTCCACTGGCGATTCACGGTGGGCTGAGCGAGTACGAGGCGCTGGGCGCGCTCCGGCGCATCTCCAAGCAGAACGAGGTTTCTCGGTCGTATCTCGGACTGGGCTATCACGCCTGCATAACGCCGCCGGTGATTCAGCGAAACGTTCTCGAGAACCCTGGCTGGTACACGGCGTACACGCCATACCAGGCGGAGATCGCCCAGGGTCGTCTCGAGGCGCTGCTGAATTTCCAGACGATGGTCATGGACCTCACGGGGTTCGAGATCGCCAACGCGTCGCTACTCGACGAAGGGACGTCAGCGGCGGAAGCGATGGCGATGGCCTACGCGGCGCGCGGCAAGGACAAGAAGGAGGTGTTCTTCGTCGCCGACAGCTGCCACCCGCAGACGATCGACGTCGTGCGAACGCGGGCACGCGCCCGTGGCATCGAGATCGTCGTTGGGGACTTCCGGAGTTACGAGTTCACGAATGATGTATTTGGCGCGCTCATCCAGTATCCCACGACCGATGGCGCGATTCACGATTATCGTGATTTCTGCGAGAAGGCACACGCCGCGAACGCGGTGGTCGTCGCTGCCGCGGATCTGATGAGTCTCGTGCTCCTCGCGCCGCCAGGTGAATGGGGCGCGGACGTCTGCGTGGGCAGCACGCAGCGCTTCGGGGTGCCGATGGGCTTCGGCGGGCCGCACGCGGCATTCTTCGCGACACGCGACGAATTCAAGCGCCTGCTCCCCGGCCGCATCATCGGCGTGTCGCGCGACGCGGACGGCAAGCCGGCGCTGCGCATGGCGCTCCAGACGCGTGAGCAGCACATCCGGCGCGAGAAGGCGACGAGCAACGTCTGCACGGCGCAGGTGCTCCTCGCGGTGATCGCGAGCATGTATGCCGTGTGGCACGGGCCGAAGGGCCTGCACTGGATCGCGCGGCGCATTCATCGACACGCGGCGATTCTCGCCGCTGGTCTCGAGAAAATGGATTACCAGCTGTCACACAGCGATTTCTTCGACACGATTCGCGTCGATTGCTCTTCGAATGCAGATGATGCGGCCGGTGCGGAGGGGATCGTCAACGCGGCGCGCGAGCGTGGAATTAACCTTCGCAAACTCGGCGGCGACGTGGTCGTGGCGCTCGACGAGACAGTGAACTTCGACGATCTCCGCGACCTGCTCGAGATTTTCGCACTCGGCGCCGACGTGCCCAAGCCGGCCGAGCTCGCAGCCGACGTCGACGACCGGTACGACGAGCGTTTCGCGCGCACCAGCGCGTACCTCACGCACCCC
>DATEPP010000610.1:0-5351 GCA_035273165.1 Gemmatimonadaceae bacterium | reverse complement strand
CGAACCGCGACTGCCACACGTCGTAGCCGATCACGACGACCGTCGGCGCGCCCGGCTGCTCGTCGGATTCGATGAGCACGCGCCCGAGCAGTGGCGGCACGCGCGCCGCGCGGAAACCGGACGCCGTCATCTCGGCGAGCCTGATCGGCTCACCCTGTCCCGATTCGGAAACGAGGTTGCGCCGGATCGTTCGAAACGCGCCGACATCGGTGACGCTGCGGAGCTCGCGCCGCCAGGTCAGGAAGTCGTGCAGCAGTCGATCGTCTTCACGCTGTGTCCGGGGATCGAACTTGGCAAGCGAGACGAGGCGGTCGCCCTCGTTCAGCGGCACGACAGGAAAAAAGTACGAGTTGACGACTGCATACCCGGCAACGCCGAGTGCGACGGCGACGGCGATGCCAAGCCCGCCGACCAGAGACAGACCGGGCGATTTCGCGAGGATCCGCGCACCGAGCTTGATGTCGAGCGTGGACGGTACGGCGGCACCGCCGATGAACCCGCGGCATACGCGCCCAAGATGATCGAAGGTGAATCGCATAACGAAGCAGAGTGGCTCGGGTCAGTACCGCGCTGTTGCCGCGGCAGCGTCGTGCGTCGCGCATACCACGGCGGTGAGCGCGGTCCGGTTTCAAGTGCCAATCGCTCCGGTTCGACATCGCGCGGTGATATTGCTCTGTGCTCGCAGCTTGTCGCTGCACGCGGCGCGCCGTAGTTTGGCGCGCCTCCTTCCTCGACTCAGCCCCGGCATTCCGACGGAACAACAATGACGCCTAGATATCTTCGCCAGCTCAGCATGGTGCTCCTCGTCCTGCCGGGATCCGTCGCGACCGCGCAGAACGGGCGATTCGATCTCGAAAAGACGAAAAAGGTGCTGACCGGCGTGATCCAGAAGACGCTCGCCGACAATGGCGTTCCGTCGATGTCGATCGCGCTCGTTCGCGGCGACTCGATCGTGTGGACGGCCGCGTTCGGGTATGCGAACATGTATACGCACACCCCGGCCACCACGCAGACGCTCTACAGCACCGGCTCATCCTTCAAGTCGGTCACCGCAACCGCGGTGATGCAGCTTGCCGAGCAGGGCAAGCTCAAACTGGACGATCCGATCAATAAGTACCTGGGCGAGAGCCAGGTGCACGATATGCCGGACAAACCGGTGACCTTCACGCACATCCTGTCGCACTGGTCCGGCCTCAATAGCGGCGCCGAGACCCAACCGATCTGGGGTCGGAAGCTGCCGGCAACTCTCGATGAGCTGACCTCCAGGCTCCACTCAGTTCGTCCTCCCGAGACAAAGTGGGAGTACAACAACTTCGCCTACGGAACGGCCGGCCTTCTCGTCCAGAAGATCTCGGGAGTCGAGTACGAGAAGTACATGGTCGACAACGTGCTCAAGCCGCTCGGCGTGACGACGCCACATCCCGTCTATCCCTCGCCCGAGATGGTCGAGCGTATGGCGCTTCCGTACAAGGCGGGAGGCGCGTTCGGCAAGCCCGTGCCGGAGGTTCAGGTGCACTTCGACGTCTATCCCGCCGGCGACATTTACCTGACCGCTGAAGACATGGCCCGCTACCTCATTGCGCAGCTCAACGGCGGCGTCTTCCACGGCAAGCGGATCCTGTCGGAGGAGTCGGTGCGCGAGATGCACACGCCGCGCTTTGGTGGCGACTATGGGTTTGGCTTCTGGATGGTTCACGACAGCGCCAGCGGCCACACGCTGATTCACCATGGCGGCGCCATCGGCGGCCAACGCGCGTTCCTGATCGGCGACCTCGACGCCCGCGTCGGCCTTTATTACATGAGCAATTCCGACTACCTCCCGGATGCGACGCCGCCCGCGCAGTCGGAGATCGTGTACGCGGCGCTCAAGCTGCTGCGCGGAGAGAACTACGTCCCTCGCCCGCCACAAAAAGGCATCGCCGTCGATGAGAAGCTGCTAAACAGCTACGTCGGCACCTACGACCTGGGTCGGATAAGCTTCGTCGTCGGCCGCGTCGGCAAGGCTCTCACGCTTCAGCAGAGCGGGCAGTCGGCAATCAACGAGTTGCTTGCCGAAACCCCGACGACGTTCGTCCTGCGCGGCAGCAATTTCAAGGTCACCTTCGAAGGTGACAGTGGCAGCGTCGATCGACTCGTCCTGGATGCCGGCCCTCAGCACCTAACGGCGACTCGGCGCAAATAGCTCGAGCGAGCCACTGGCCGTCGTCGCGTTGTGCGCCGATTGAGCCGACGCCGCTGCCAGCGGCATCACCGGCAACACGATGTGGCTCGCCTGTCCCGCGCTGTGATGAATCGCCATCTTGCCGACCACTGTCTCCGTTACCGTGGCTTCGTTCTTTCCCGTGTTCGAGTTCGGGAATGAGTAGTTGTCGAGCGCGTTCATGACGGCGACGCGAATGCGATGGCCCTTCTTGAACGTGTTCGCAATCGAGTGCAGGCTGATGTCGTATCGCACGACCTCGTTCGGATCGCCCGACAACATGGTCTCGTGCGTGAAGTTCGAGCCGAACACATGGTGCACCGTGTCCTCGGCGTCGCGGAAGCGCGCGCGCACGACGCCCGTGGTCAGCCGGACCGATTGACCCGTCGTGTCGACGTCGGAGAGGTGAACCCACCAATCGGTGTCGCGCACATCGGTGGACGCGTACAGCACGAGCATCACGTCACCGGCGATCGTCAGATCCTGCTCGAGCGGCGGCGATGTGAACTTCACGACGTCCGGCCGGGACTCGATGTCCTTGAAATCATACGGGAAGTTCTGCACGTCCTCGAACAGCTGCATCTGCTCGAAGCTCATCCAGTTCGGCGGCGGATTTGTCGGATCGTACACGTAGCGGTCTGGCGGCTCGGCACCCGTTGGTGCCGACGTGCTGAGCGAGCCTGTCGTCATGAATCGTTGCGCGTCGCCGTCACTGTGGAAGTACCACGCCTGCGGCTTCGCCTCGGCCGGCGGCCACTGTGATGCCGTACGCCAACGATTGGCGCCGAGCACGAAGTAGTCTACCTTCGACTTGTCGACACCGTTGTCGATGCCCTTGAGAAAATGATCGTAGGTCTGCTGCATGAGCAGCGGAATGTCGTCGCGCAACGCATCGGGACCGAAGCTGAAACCGTTGAGCGCGCGGTCCTCGTTGCCGCCGTGTCTCCAAGGACCAATGATGAGGTGTCGCGGCGCCGAGCCGGCGCGCTGCATCAAGGCCCAGTTGCTCTCGGTGCCGGAGAAGTCGTCGTCGAACCAGCCGCTGATTTGCAATGAGCCAAACTCCCGCGGGACTTTCGCGTTGTACCAGTCCTGCCGCTTCCAGTACGCGTCATTCATCGGGTGGTCCATCAGCGTCTTCCACTGCGGAAGATCCTTCCCGGTGGCGAAGCGGTCGAGATCGCGCAATGGACGGTGATGCAGGATCTCTGTCCATGTGCGGTTAGGCAGGATCGGCTGGTGCAACATCCAGAAGATGTAATAGGCTCCGCCCTCGCCAAACGTCCCCTCGGTGATCGCGGTACCCATCGAGCTCTCGGCAACGACGCACTTGAACGCTGGGTTGCCGGCGATCGTCGTCGCCCACGCCGTGTAGCCGGAGTATGATTCGCCGGCCATGCAGATCTTACCGTTCGACCATGGCTGCTCGGTGATCCACGCAAGTGCCTCGGCGCCGTCGTCAGGCTCCTTGACCATCGGCTCCCAGACGCCCTCGGACTTGTGCCTGGGATCCAGGTATGAGGTGCCGCGCGCCTCCTGAAACACCAGCGCATAGCCGCGCGCGGCGTATGACCACATGCCTTCGATCATCGAGCCGATGCCATACGGCGTGCGCACGAATATGACCGGGAACCGTCCCGTGGTGTTTCCCTGCGGAAGGTAGACGAGCGTGGCGAGCTTCACGCCATCGGACATGCGAACCAGCGCCTGCGGTAATGCGCGATAGCCGTACATCGCCCGCGACATTTTCGGATCGTTCCAGCGGCCGACGGTGGTAAAGCGCTCGTACCGGCGGCGAACGAGTACGACATCGTTCGAGAGGTTCATGGCGGCCACGAGCTGGTTGTCGGCGAAGATCAGGTCCAGCGGATGATCGACCGCGCGGCGAGCGACGAGATTGGGCGCATCGCCCGCCACCCAGCGGGTGGCTGAAACGATGCGGCCGTTCACGCTCTCGCGCAGGACGGTGTGCGGCACGTAAATCGTGTTGGCATCGGGCCAGCCGACGGCATGTTGCGAGCTCCAATGGATGGCGCGTAGCGACGACATCCACGCAGCCACGTTCTTGATCGAGGCCGAGATTCCGAACGCCGTGTCCCGTGCTGCATCAGTCTCACTGGCAGTGATCGCGGAGCGCCATTGATTCGATGCGACGTCTTTCTTCCGGATGGTGTACGATCGCGATCCGCCGTCGTCGACGATGGTGAGCTCGGCGATGCGAATGCCCACGGCGTAGACGTCGAACGTGTCGGGCAAAGCCACGCGCGCCGCGCTGTGCGTGGGCCCGCCGACGAGCGCGGAGGCCAGGGCGAGACGTGCGGCCGAACGCGTTAGACCGGGCATGCTCAACTCTTGTGGCGAATGGGAACGAAGTGCCGCGAGGGGCAAGTATGCCCACTGCGGCGAGCGCCACTTTCGTGCCGCTCTCAGAGGGCGTGTACTAGCACCTCTTCCCGTGATCTCCCCTGTAACCAGCGGCGATCGCTTCGCGCTCGGTCATGAATTCTCCGCCCGAGGTGTTGCCAAAGGATGGCGAGCCGGAGCAGTAGTACACCATCGCTCGTGGGTTGACCCAGACCGATGCGAGAGAGCCGTCACCGGCGCGCGGTGGCGGGGGAACGGTTACGTGCCCGAACGCATATGAGACGTGCAATCCCAACGACCCCGTCGTCCGTCCGTGAGTCAGGAAACTCGCCGTGGGTCGGACGGTGAACGATTGTCCAAACGTGAAGCCGATGCCGAGCGAGGCCGCGAGGTAGTTCTCGTCGGTCCAGCCGAGTGGGAACTCCGGTCCGCTGTGGACGATCGCCGCGGTCGGGAGCACGAGAGCGGCGCTTGCGAATGGAACTGCCGCGAATCCGTCGCCGGCACTGATGGTTGTGCCCACACCGAGACCAGCGCCGTAGGTGCGCCACCATCCTCCCTCGCCGGCGAGGAGATCGAAACCGTTGATGACCGATACCGACACGAAGGGGCAGAGCTCCGTTTCCGGGGACGCCAGGGGCAGCGTGGTGATCGCCGCCGTCACGTTGAAGAGGCTTGCATTGTTCAGCAAGTTATCAACGCGGAGGCTTCCACCGGCTATCGACAGGAACGGTCCGAACCGAGCGCCGAGGCTGGCGCCCACCGTTGTCGAATGGGTGCTGCCCCC
>DATEPP010000609.1:0-7030 GCA_035273165.1 Gemmatimonadaceae bacterium | reverse complement strand
AAGCTGCATGTTCGCGAGGTTGGCGCAGATGATCAGCAGCGTCACGATCGACGCGAACACGCCCATTGCCGAAGCCAGCACGAGCACCCTCGGCTTGACGAATCCCGGATGATCGAACCCGCCAGCACCAGGCACGAGTGTGATTCCCATATGCTCATCAGCATCCGGATAGGCACGGGCGAGCTGCGTCGCGAACTGTCGCGCCGCTCGGGCCGTGGCGTCCGCCGTCCACCCGGTGCGCATGCGTCCCACCACGTAGAGCCAGCCGTCCCCGCGTCCCTGGAGCAGGCCTTTGGTGCCGGGCATGACGACGTCGTGCATTCCAACCGGAACGAAGATCTCAGGCCAGAAGCCGAAGGTGCGAAGTCCCCTGTAGCCCGGCTGCGCGACGCCGGTGATGGTGAACTCGGAGCCGTTGATGCGAACGACTCTCCCGATGACGGAGGAATCGCCGTGAAAGCGCTGACGCCAGGAGGCGTAGCTCAGGACGGCGAACGCGTTCGCTCCCTGTGGCGCATCGGCGGCCGTAAAGAGTCGGCCGAGGACGGGTCGCATTCCAAGGACGGTGAAGTAGTTCTCCGTGACCATCTCGCCCCAGACCATGTCGGCCGCGGCCGCCGAGCCGTTAGGCGAGGGCGCTGTGAGGTTCAGCGGGACGCCGGTCGTTCCGGCGAGCCCCGCGAAAACCCCGCTCCGATCGCGAAAATCGAGGTAATCCGAGTAGGCGAGCAGCCCTGCTTCCCCGCTCTTGGTATTGCTCGTGAAGACGCCGACGAGGCGATCCGCCTCGGACACGGGGAGGGGTCGGAAGAGCATGGAGTCGACGAAGCCGAAGACGATGCCGTTGACGCCGACGCCGATACCGAGCGTGAGCGCAACCGCGATCGCGAAGCCGGGACTTCGCCGGATGGCGCGGAGACTGTAGCGGACGTCGCCGGCGAAGTCGGCGAGGAGCCGTGCGCCGCGCCCGTCGCGCATCGCCTCGCGGTGATGATCGAGACCGCCGAAGGCGACGAGCGCCTGGCGCCGCGCTTCGTTCCGCGGCACGCCGGCAGCGACGAGGCGTTCGGCCTCCATCTCGAGATGGAAGTGGAATTCCTCTTCCATGCGCGCTTCCGCGCTGCGGCCAACGAGCGACCGGGCGCGCGCGGCGAGCCCCTTGAGGACACTCATGATCAGCTCTCCAGGATGAGCGCCATCGTGTCGGCGAAGCGCTTCCATTTGTCGACTTCCAGCCCGAGTGCGCGCCGCCCCTGGGCGGTGATCTGGTAGAAGCGCGCGCGGCGATTGTTCTCGGTTGATTGCCAGGAGCTCTCGATGTCGCCGCGATGCTCGAGGCGCTGCAGCGCGGGGTAGAGGGAGCCCTGGTTCACCTCGAGGCGTCCGCGCGAGATCTGTTGAATGCGGATGCCGATTCCCCACCCGTGCATGGGCGCGAGCGAGAGTGCTTTCAGGACGAGTAGATCGATGCTGCCGCGAAGGGCATCCGATTCGGGCGGATGACGCGGTGCCATGCGGAGGGCTCTCCTCTCGAAGTCGAGAAGAGTATTGGGGAGGGTCCTCTAGAAGTCAAGAGGAAGACGCGGGACGAGGGACAAGGGACGCGCTGGTTGTCATCCCGAGCGCAGCGAGGCATCTGCTTTTCGCTCGTCGTGGCTGGGAGGCATCCCAGGACCAAGAGAAGGAACGGGTCACTGATTAGACAGAATGCACGGATTGCACTGACAACGACAAAGAGCGGCAACTGCCTTTTTTCAAGAGTCGTTGCCGCTCTTTCTATCAGCGGTTTCAGCGAAGTGTCAGCGTCATCAGCGTTCCCCTCAGGGCCCGCGCCGCAGGGATGCCTCGCAAGGCGGAAGTGCAGATCCCTCGTCGCTTCGCTCCTCGGGATGACAGGGATACGTCCCTTCCCTCCTCAGGATGACATTCCTGCCCCCGTCCCGCGTCCCGCCAATCAGCTTCCGCGAGTGAAGCTGATTGGTAGCGTGATCGTCGCACCGTCGCTGCCTGAGGGGAGTCGCCAGCTCTTCACGACTCGCAGCAAGCAACTTTCCGTCTCGGCCGCACCCGCGCCCGACCAGGTTCGTCTCACGATCTCGGCGTTGCGCACCGAGCCCGCGTCGCCGACGGTGATTCGCAGGGCGACGACGCCTGCGAGGTCGGTTCCGCGTGCGAGCTCGTAGCAGCTCTGCAGCTGGGCCGCGCGGCCACGGACGAACGACGCGAGCTCCGTTGCGTCGACGGCGGCGCCGCCCACGGGGGGCGCCGTGACAATTGGAAGTGGCTTGGCGTGGAAGGTCGCGCGCTCGATCGCGCCGCCGTGCTGCACCTGGCCGAGATTGCCATCCGCGCTACTACTGCCCGGGCCACCGGGCGCGCCGAGCTGCGTCATTCCCGGAGTAGCCGCGCCATTCGCCGGAGCGAGTGCGGACTTTTCCGCGCGGCCGATGGGATGTCCAACGTCGGCGCGGACCATCTGCGCGCCAGCAATGACCCGCGTTGCCTCCGTGACGCCGCGCATCACGACGGATAGGGCGAAGACGTCAGCGAGGTCGAGAGGCCCGGTGGACGATTTTCGCCTAACGACGGGCTGATGCGCGCCTTTCGGTGCAATGCTTGGCATGGCATTGTAGCCAGCCCCGGGATCGACAGTGACGATGCCATCATCGATTGCCGGTCCGGCCGGTCTGATCTGAACGATCGGAGCCGCTGGCGGTGTGACATAGACGAGGAGAAGCCAGGCGATGGCAGCGGAGAGTGCGATCGCCCAGGAGACGAGGAGAGGCCCGCAGTCCTCCTCACAGAACACGTGTGCCAGCCGCAGCCGTAGTCTGGCGACCATGGTCGAATCCTCCATCCAAGATGCCGCGCCATCTGCGCCGTGCAGGGCGCTGTCGGCGCTCGTGGCGCAAGAGCAGCGCCGCGCGACCCTGGCGCGGTCGAAAGCCCGGCGCGCGCACACGGGAGGCGGGATGCGGGAGGAGCTGTCGACACTTGACGGCAGCCCCGACGCCCTTTATATAACCTATAGGTTATACAACCATATAGTTATGAATCTCGCCGCGCCACAGCTCGACGCCACTTTCGCCGCGCTCGCTGATCCAACGCGGCGTGCGATCGTCGCCCGGCTCGCCCGCGGCGAAGCCACGGTGATGGAGCTCGCCCAGCCGTTCGACATGAGCCAGCCGGCAATCTCCAAGCACCTCAAGGTGCTCGAGAACGCCGGCCTCATCTCGCGCGGCCGCGACGCGCAGCGGCGTCCCTGTCGCCTCGAGCCGCAGGTGCTCGCCGACGCCAGTGGATGGCTCGATCACTACCGCGAGGTCTGGGAGAAGAACTTCCGCCGCCTGGACGCGCTGCTCGACGAGATGAAAAGCGAGCAACGGAAGGCGCCGACGGCGAAACGACGCTCGAAGAAGCGCTAGCAAACGCTCAATCCGTTCACACGCCCACTCTCACCCACACTCCCATGCGCAACACAGGCACCCTGCAGGTGACCACCCCCAGCGAGCGCGAGATCAGGATGGTTCGCGTCTTCGACGCGCCACGGTCGATGGTCTTCGATGCATTCACGAAGTGCGAGTTGCTCAAGCGTTGGTTCGGTCCGCAGGGATTCTCCCTCTCGGTCTGCGACGGCGAGTTCCGACCCGGCGGCTGGTGGCGCTTCGTCCTTCGTTCACCGGATGGGAGCGAGATGGGTATGCGCGGCAAGATCCGCGAGATGTCGCGGCCGGATCGGCTCGTCCACGTCGAGAGCTTCGACGACTTCCCCGGCGAGGCGCTGGTGACGACGACCTTCGTCGAGGCGGGTGGCAAGACCACGGTCACTGTGAACCTGCTCTATGAATCCAAGCAAGTGCGTGACGCGGTCGTGAGCTCAGGGATGGAGCACGGCGCGGCAGAGACGTACGACCGGCTCGCGGAGTTCCTCGCCGGCACTGCTCAGACGACCGCGGGAGCCTAACGCGTGAAGAGCGTAGCGCCGGAGAGTGCGCCGATGCATCTTCGATCCGTCCTCGACAACGAGCACCGTGACGGATTTCGTAGAGCGTCTCCGCGCCGCGCTGGGCGGGAGCTATACCATAGAACGCGAGCTTGGCGGCGGCGGGATGTCCCGCGTCTTCGTCGCCGAGGACAAGGCGTTGGAACGGCCCGTTGTGATCAAGGTGCTGCATCCAGAGCTCGCGGCTGGCGTCAACGTCGATCGCTTCAAGCGCGAGGTACAGCTCCTCGCCCGCCTCCAGCATCCGCACATCGTTCCCATCCTTAGCGCCGGAGAGGCGGACGGGCTCCCCTATTACGTGATGCCGTTCGTTCGCGGCGAGTCGCTGCGCGTCCGCCTCGAGCACGGGCCAATGGCCCCGTCCGAAGCCGCGGGGCTGCTCGCGGACGTCGCGAAGGCGCTCGCGGCGGCTCACTCCGAAGGCGTCGTCCACCGCGACATCAAGCCGGATAACATCCTCGTCTCCGGCGGCGCGGCGGTCGTCGCCGACTTCGGTATCGCGAAAGCGCTCTCCAGCGCCCGCCTCAAGGAAGACGCGGGTACGCTGACGTCGCTCGGGACGTCGCTGGGTACGCCCGCGTACATGGCGCCAGAACAGGTCGCCGGCGATCCGAACGTCGACGTGCGCGCCGACATCTACTCGTTAGGCTGTGTCGCGTACGAAGCGCTCACCGGCGCCTCGCCGTTCGCGGGAAAGACGCCGCAGCAGATGCTCGCAGCGCAGGTGATCGAGACGCCGCCGCCGATCGCGAGCCGGCGCGAGGGCATTCCGCCTTGGCTCGCTGCGGTGGTGATGAAGTGCCTCGAGAAGGAGCCGGCCAATCGCCCGCAAAGCGCGACGGAGCTCGCGGCCCTGCTCGATACGACCTCCGCCACCGATCCGCGACTCCCTTCCCTGCCGAGGCCCTCGCGATCGCGCCGGGGAATGTGGGCTGTCGCGGCGAGCCTCGTCGTCATCGCCCTCCTCGCGTTAGGCGCGTTCCGCTGGCGCCGCGGCGAGCGTCGAGCTGACGCCGGTATCTCCGTCGCCGTGGCGCCGTTCGAGGTGCTCGATCCGCGCCTCGCTCTCTGGAAGGAAGGGATGGTCGACGTGCTCTCGCGCAACGTCGACGGTGCCGGCCCGATCCGAGCCATCTCGCCGAGCGTCGCCGTGAAGCAGTGGGAGGGCCGCGCCGATCGCGCCTCGGCAACGGCGTTCGCAAAGAAAGTCGGCGCGCAGGTCGTGCTCTATGGTCAGCTGCAATCGATCGGCAACGATCTCGTCGATGCGAAGGTCTGGATCGCGAACGCCGAAAGCGACGCGGCACCGATCGAAGTCGATGCCCGCGATTCATCCTCGCGCATGGACCGGATTACGGACTCGCTCAGCGTCCGTGTTCTGTCGGTGCTCGGCCGTGAGCACACCGTCGGGCCAGCACGGCTTGCCTCGTTAGGCTCGGGATCGCTCCCGGCGATCAAGGCGTTTCTCCAGGGATCGCAGTATTTCCGCCGGACGCAGTGGGATTCCGCGGCGACGTCGTTCCAGGAGGCGGTCACACTCGACACGACGTTCGCTCTCGCGTACGGCATGTTGGGTCAGGCACTGGGATGGACTGAGGGCGGCGGCAGTAACGCATCCACGGCGGCGTACATGAAGGCCGGCAGCCTGCTTCGGCCGGGAATCTCGCCTCGTGATTCCCTGCTGGTCATGGCGATGAAGCATTACAGTGCCGCGCGGCCTGGCAACGATCGCGCGAACGAGTTGCGTCAGGCATTCGCGGCGGCCGGCGCGGCGGCGAACCGCTATCCGAATGACGCGCACGTACTCTACGCGTACGCGGACGTACGGTATCACGGGGACCCCACGATCACTGACGACGAGGCGGCGCTTCTCTTCGACCGTGCTATTCAGGCCGATTCGGACTTCGCCCCGGCGTGGGTGCACGCTGTCGAGCTCTCGTACCGGCGCGGCGCAGAGGTGGGGCGGCGTTACACGCGCGCGTACCTCGCGCGCAGCTCCGGCGACGCCGAATCACGCGGGCTGGAGGTCGCGGCGCGCCTCGCCGATCCCGCGCTGCGACCGCGGGAGCGCGCGGCGATCCTCGATTCGCTCACGCCAGACGTCGCGCGCCGGGCGATGCCGGCGCTGTATCAACTCGCCGACAGCGCCGAGAGTGCGGTCCTCGTGGCGCGCGCGGTGTTGCGCAAGATGCCGCCGGAGGGGCGTCGCAGTCATATCAACGTCCTCACCTCGGCGCTGTTGATGCGCGGCCACGTCGCTGAAGCGTGGGAGCTCGCGGTGGAGAGCAAGAGTTATCTCGCAGCCGAAATCGCCGGTCTCGGGCTCGTGCCTACCGACAGCGCGCTCCGGATCGTGAGGCCGTGGCTCGACCGCCGCGACGATGCCTCGCTGGTGCCCATCCCGGTGATGGCGCTCGCGCACGACAGCACTACCCTCCTCAAGACGGCGTCCGCGATCGATTCGATGATGCCGAAGGCGCCATCGGCATTTCAACGCTCGTTGATGGGCTACTTCTCCAGCGTCGCGCGTGCCTATGCCTCGCTGGCGAACAATGACACGGCAACGGCCACCCGCCGATTCGACGCGTTGCCGGACAGCGTCGTCGCGGTCCCGCTCGATCAATTCAATCACGCGCGGCTCGTCGCCCGCCAGGATCCACGACGTGCCCTGAAGCTCCTCCAGACGAAAAGCGCCGCCGATCTCCTGACGGTCGCGCGCTCACTCGAGCGGGGACGTCTCGCCGAGAAGCTTGGCCAACGGGAGCTGGCTGTGGAGGAGTATGCGCGCGTCGCCGACTACTGGCGAAACGCCGACGCGCCGCAGCTGCGTGACGCACGGGACGAGGCACGCTCGGCGCTGCAGCGTCTCGATGGGGACGGGCGCTTGCGCGGCGAGCTCACGCACCGCTAGGACTGGCGCACGGCGCGAAAAGCTGCAGCATACACCTGTTCACGATGCTGTCACTCGCACGACTTGAATCGACGGGAGGTTGAAATGTTCCTCGGACTCGCGCTCGTACTCTTCGT
>DATEPP010000608.1:0-17648 GCA_035273165.1 Gemmatimonadaceae bacterium | reverse complement strand
CTCCAACTCCGTGCGTCGCGACGGTTCCCGCTCCTTCTGGAGTCGCACGACCTGTACGAGCACCAGCTCCAGATCCTCGAGGAGGTTGCGCATTGCCGGATCGTTGCCGGACTGCGAGTCGAGCAACAGACGCGTCGTGAGCAGCAGCTCGTTCGCGCGCTTCATGAATGGTTGGTCAGGGCGTCCGCCACTTGCCTCCGCGGGCAGCGCGATGAGCAAGGCTGCCGCCTGGCCGAGATAGCGCGATGTCGTCGGATCGAGTTGCGGCGACGGCTGCTCGGCTGCCGCCGAGGGCCGTTGGGCGACCGTAACCGGAGTGGTGGTGGGAGCCGCCGCTCTGGTCTGGGCACTCCGCGCGAGTGATAGCCGTCCGATACCGACGCCAATCACCAGCGCGGCGGCAATGCGGAGCCATTGCGCATAACGAGACGCGCGCCGCGTCGGGAACGCCTGCCCCTCGATCGACCGCCACATGTCCTCGAGGGGCATCTCGCGGTCAGCGGGTGGATGGTTGTAGCTGCGCAGTGCGTCGTGCAGCAGATCGTCGAAGCGATCGTGGTTATCGGTCATGACTCATACTCCTTCGCGAAATCGGCGAGCGCGGCGCGAAGCTGAGCGCGCGCGGCCGATAATCGGCTCTTGCAGGTTCCTTCGGCGACGCCGAGGACGTCGGCGATCTCCGTGTGGGTGTAGCCTTCCATGTCGTGCATGATCAGCGTGATGCGATAGATCTCGGGCAGCGCGTCGATCGCCTTGGCGAGCCGGTCGCGGAGATCGGGATCGAGTCGCCGCGTGCCGGAGTGCACCGGATGCAGCGCGTCCAGGTCGGCGAGATCGGTCTCGCGCTCGCGGAGGCGGCGAACCTTCCGCATGGCGTTGGCGACGACGGTGATCGTGATGCGATGGATCCAGGTGGAGAAGGCAGCGTCGCCGCGGAAGTCGGCGAGTCGCTGGAAAGCGCGAACGAACGTGTCCTGCGTGAACTCCCGAGCGAGCTCCGCGTCACCCGTTAGGCGATAGGCGAGCCTGAAGACCCGGGGCGCGTGCGCATCGTACAGCTCGCGCCCGGCAAGCCGGTCTCCGGCGAGAACCCGGGCGATGAGCTCGGGTTCGTTCACCTGTGGGGTCGTCTGGAGGGCAAACGCGGTCCGTGTCACGGTGCTCGAGGGGATTAGACGCGCGCTCGGCGAAAAGCGTTCGATCGAGCCAAAGACCGGCTGCTTCGCCCGGGAAACGTCAAGAATGTCCTCAATGAGGGCCTCCTGCGAGCATTGACACGAAGTACTCTACATCGTAAAGTAAAGCATCTCTTTCAGTGGCCCCGTCATGCTTTCCGGCTCTCACACTCAATCATCGCCTTCCGGCCCGGCGGCTACGCTCGAAGCCCACGCGGCCCCCGCCGAGCGCGCACTGCTCGCTCGGCGCATTCTTCTCGAGGCGCTCTTCCTCGGCGGTCTGGGCGACAGTCTGCTGCGGGCGGGGCCGGGGATTGGCCTCTTCCTCTGGACCGTCGCGTTCGCGATCACGGTCGTTCGTCTGATTCACCGGCACGGTGAGGGCTTTCGTCGCGAGCAGCTCGGATGGATGGTAACAATGCTCGTCTTCGCCGGCTTCTTCGGCTGGCGCGACAGCGGTGGTCTCCTCTTCTATGATTTCGTCGCTGCTGTGGGTGCCGGCCTCTTCCTCGCGGCAACTCTCGGCGCCGGGTCCCCAATCCGCTCCATCCTCGGCCAGCGAGTTCGCGATCTCGTCGGTGCCGTCGCATTCGCGGTACGCACGTCCATTACTGGTGTGGTCGGCCCCGTTCGCGAGAGCGCCATCGGTGTGCGGTCGTCGTGGTATGAGGGCCGTGCCCGTGCCGGGCTCCGCGCGCTGATCCTCACGATCCCGCTGCTCCTCATCTTCGGGCTTCTCTTCGCGAACGCCGATCCGGTGTTCGGATCGCTGTTGTCGCTCCCGGATCTACAGCTCGACGTCATTGCGTCGCACGTCTTCATCGCGGCCTTCGTCATGTGGGCCACCGCGGGCTGGCTCCATGGAGCATTCGCGTCGGTAGCTCGCGCCGCAACGCCAGAGCGTCAGCCGGCCTTATCGTTAGGCATCATCGACGTGACGGCGATCCTGGGTGGGCTCGTTGCGCTGTTCGGCGCATTCGTCGCCGTCCAGGTGGGATGGCTCTTCGGCGGCGAACGGCTCGTGCGGTCCACCACAGGATTGGGCTATGCCGAGTACGCCCGACACGGCTTCTTCGAGCTCGTGTGGGTGTCGCTACTGGTCCTGCCAGTGCTCCTTGGCACGCGGGCACTCATTCGCGATGGAGACACAGCTGCTATCCGGCGCCACCGGCTACTCGCGGTGCCCCTACTCGTGCTCCTCGGTGGCGTCATGACGTCAGCGCTCGGGCGGATGGCGCTGTACGTCCATTATTACGGCCCGAGCACGGCGCGGCTCTACGCGAGCGTGTTCATGTGCTGGCTCGCGATTGTGTTCGTCTGGTTCGGCCTCACGATTCTTCGTGGCCGGACGCGAGACTTTGCGGCGGGAATGACGATCACCGGCTTTCTCACCCTGGCCGGCCTCAATCTCGTGAACCCGGAAGCGCTCGTGGCCCGGGCGAGCGTCCAGCGGGCCAGCGCCGCGCTAGCAGTGACCGACAGCATCGCCGCGACCTCGAAGGCGAGCAGCACTGCCGGACCCTCGTCTCCGATCGACTATTTCTACCTGACGTGGAGCCTCGACGGTGACGCCGCGAGCGAGGTCGTTCGTGCGCTGCTCGCACCGCCCGTTACACAGCCGTCGACTGCCGCGCGAGAGGTCGAAGTTCGCTCGCGGTGCGACGCCGTCCGCCAGTTGCTCGAGCGCTGGGGACCAACGGCACGCGCTACCGACTGGCGGCGCTGGAATGTCGGCGCGTGGCGGGCGCATAAAGCGGTTCGGAGCCAGGAAGCAGCTCTTCGCGCCGTCACATGCTGGGATGCCGGCGGCGAGCTACCCTTCGGCACACGCGAGCAACGCGACCCGGTGAAGGGCGAGCAGTGGTATCATGAGCGCACGTAGCGCCGGTCTGTTGCGCGCGCGGCGCTTTCGGTAGCGTAGGAGCGTGACGCCAAGCCCCGTTCCGGAGAGCTACGTCGAGTACGCGCCGCCACCCGCGCTCCGCGAGTACGTGGAGTGCTTCTGGACGAGAGGTGCCGCGCCCGAAATCGAGGCCCGGCATCACGTAATTCCGGACGGGTGCATCGACCTGTTATTCACGTACGACTCTCTCGCGGCCTCCGCGGGTCCCGCGTCCGCTATGGCCGTTGGCACGATGACGCGCCCGCTCTCGGTCGAGCCGGCGGAGGTAGCAGCTTATGTCGGCGTGAGATTCTGGCCGGGCCGCGCACTGCCATTTCTTGGCGTGCCGGCGGTTGCGATCACTGACCTCAGCGTCGCGATCGCCGATCTCTGGCGGCCCGGTGACCGGCATTTAGTAGAAACTCAACCAACGACGCTCGGTGGTTGGCGCGAGCCGTTCGAGCGCCTGCTCCGTGCCCGACTCCAACGCGCCGAGTCTGCGGATCGGACCGTAGACGCGGCGGTGCGCGCGATTCTTCGCGCCGGCGGAAATCTCTCGATCGCGGCGCTCGCGCCGGCGCTCGGTGTCACGCGGCAGCATCTGGCGCGGGTGTTCGCCCGGCACGTCGGCGTGCCGCCGAAGATGTTCGCGCGAGTGGCACGGGTGCGGAAGGTGCTCGCCAAGGCACGCGTCGCCTCGACAATCGATTGGACGGCGCTCGCCCTTGATGCCGGGTACTACGATCAGGCGCATCTGGCCGGGGAGGTTCGCGAGATCACGGGACGCACACCGACGGAGTGGCTGGCGTCCAACTGACGTCACAAGCCGGCGATTCCATTTCTCCAAGACAGACGCGCGACCTGGCGCGATACTCGAGCTCTCACATCAACAGGAGCATGCACGCTATGGCACGTAGTGAGATGCGGAAGTTGAGCCCACTGCTCACGGTTGACGCGATCGAGCCGTGTCTGTCGTTCTGGGTCGAGCGGCTCGGCTTCGCGAAGACGGTCGAAGTTCCGGATGGCTCGTCGCTGGGCTTCGTGATTCTCGCCAAGGATGGTGTCGAGATCATGTATCAGTCACGGGCGAGCGTGGCCAAGGACATCCCACCGATGGCGAGCGGCGCGGCGACGGCGATGCCCGCCATGGGCCTTTTCATCGAGGTTGGCGACATCGACGCCATCGAGCAGTCGCTCTCGGGCATACCGCACGTCATCCCGCGGCGGAAGACTTTCTACGGGATGGACGAGGTGGTCGTGCGGGACCCTGGCGGATACGTCGTCGTCTTCGCACAGCCGACGGCGGCTAGGGCATAGATCTCGACGACGGTATCGAGAAAGGGATCTCGGTCGGCTCACCAGGGATGACGAAATGAGGTATCGTCATCCAATGCCGACCCAAGAGACCGACGAGTCGAGCTCACTCGCGCGACGGCTGGGGTTGTTCGACGCGACGATGATCGTGATGGGCGGGATCATCGGCGCGGGAATCTTCATCAACCCGTCAGTCGTCGCGCGTGTCGTCCACACGCCGACGCTGATCCTCGTCCCATGGCTCGCGGGCGGTGCGATCGCGCTCGCCGGCGCATTCGTCTACGCGGAGCTCGCTGATCGAAAGCCGGATGTTGGCGGACAGTACGCTTATATTCGCGACGCATTCCATCCGATGGTGGCATTCCTCTACGGATGGTCGCTGCTACTCGTGACGCAGACGGGCGGCATGGCCGCCGTCGCGATGACCTTTGCCGGCTATTTTCGCGAGCTGACAGGTTCCGGCCTAACGACGCCAGCGATCGCGGTCGCGACGCTGCTTTTGCTCACAGCCATCAACTGCTTCGGCGTCCGGGCCGGGAGTAACGTGCAGGCCGCGTTGATGGTGCTCAAGATCGTCGCCGTGCTGGTGTTGGTGTTGGCTGGTGCGAGGGCGGCACCGCCGTCGGCGGTCATGGCGCCGAGCGAGGAGGGCTCAGCGCTCGTCGGTCTGGCCGCGGCGATGGTGCCAGTGCTGTTCGCGTACGGGGGATGGCAGACGGCGTCGTTCGTGAGCGGTGAAATGAAAGCGCCGCGTCGCGATCTCCCGCGGGCGCTCCTCATCGGGGTCGTCGGCGTCGTCGTTCTTTACGTGGCGGTGAACGTCGTCTGTCTGCACGTGCTCGGCGCCGACGGTCTCGCCGCGACGACGACCCCGGCATCCGAGGTGATGCGGCGCGTGCTCGGTTCGGCGGGCGCGCGGCTCATCGCCGCCGGGATCGCGGTGTCGACGGTGGGATTTCTCAGTCAGGGGATGCTCACGGCGCCGCGGGTGTACTTCGCGATGGCGCGTGACGGTGTGTTCTTCAAGAGCGTCGCGCATGTGAGCGCGAAGTCGCGGGCGCCCGTCGTGGCCATTGCCGTCCAGGGCGTCTGGGCGTCGGTGATCGCTCTCTCGGGTCGCTATGAGCAGATTCTCAACTATGTGGTTGCCCTGGATGCGGTCTTCTTCGGTCTGACGGGTGCGGCGCTGCTGGTGCTGCGGCAGCGCGATCCGCGCCCGGCGGGTGGCGGATTTCGCATGCCAGGCCATCCGTGGACGACCTCGGTGTTCGTCGCCGCCTTCTGGGCGCTCGCGCTCAACACCGTGGTGCGGAATCCGCTATCGGCGGGGATCGGCGTGCTGATTCTCATGGCCGGCGTTCCCGTCTACTTCCTCTGGCGGCGACCGGCGCCCGCCTAACGAGCGGATCGCGTCAGCGCTTACGGCCGATCCGCTCCGGCGTGCGCGTCCAGACGACGATCGTGCCACAACCCACCTTGGTACGAAATTCAGCGGGCGTCATGGACGGCGTGTACACCTCCATCCCCGCCAGCTCGTCGGGCTGCACGAGGCTATTGAGATCCGCCAGCGTCCAGTAGACGAGCTGCTTGCCGTCGAGAAAGATCGCCGGTGTACAGGGAGCGACGTCGCCGCGCATGCGGATCTTCACGTTGTGCGCGTTGTCGGTGCTGAGGTCGAGCGTTGGCGCGTGCCTGAGGAGATCGCTGATCTCCGCCGGATGGAGCTGCTCCACATCCTTGGCGGTGAAGAATCGTCCGGCGCCACCCTTCTTCCGGTCCTCGAAACCAACCGCGCCCATGAATGTGGAGCGGTCGGCTTTCACGTGCACCGTATCGAGAAAGCGCCGGATTGCGAGCAGTCCCACCAGGACCGGGATGTGTCGATCGGTGAGGTCGACGGCGCGCTCGTCGGGTACGAAGCCGATGGCGCGCGTCATGAGCGTCTGCGTACCAGCGGGAACGCCGGTGAGCTCGAATTCGCCCGCGTTGTTGGTCTCGGTTACGACGTCGCTGCCGAAGAGCCGGACGCGCGCGCCGGAAATCGGCACGCCGTCTTCGGTCCGCACCCAACCGCTCACCGTGCCGTGCATGAGCTTCGCGGACATCGTGTCTCGCGTCGCCGCAACGACTGTCGCGATATCGTGCCTAACCGGAGCGGTATCCGCGACAACGGCGTGGTCGACATAGAGCACGCGGCGGGCGATTCGCGTCTTCGGCACGTCCATCTCGATCGCACCGCTCGTGTCGGTGCCGCTCACGGCACGCACGACGACGGACGTCGCGGCGGGAACGCCGCAGAGCGCGAACCAGCCCTCGGCGTCGGTTCGCGTCGTGCGGTAGAGCAGTCGACGCGACATCCCATTCTGGCCAAGGCTGATCTCGGCCCACTGCGCGATCACGGTGGCGGAGTCGATCGCGGTGAAGCTGTGCGCGTTGAGAACGTACCCGAGGAGGACACCGGTCGTATCCTTGTCGCTGCCCCGGCCGCAGAGCGCCGTCTGGATCCGCTCCGGCGCCGGCACGGCGAGGTCGACGCTGACATCGCCGTCCGCGTTGACGGTCAGCTGGCGCTGGGTGAACGCGAGGCCGAGCGAGTCGAGCATTGGATGAAGGAACCCGGCGATGTACCGGCCGCGCGCAACGCTGTCGACGACGAACCTGCCTAACGAATCCGACGTCGCGCTGAAGACGATGCGCGCCCGATCGTCGGCGTTCACGAACTCGACCCGTGCCCCCGCGAGCGGCAGCGCGGTGACGCTGTCGAACACACGGCCGCGAACGCGCGCGACCTGCGCGGGTGCCGTCGCCGGCAGGGCGGCGGCGATCACGATAGCGCAGGCGACGACGCGTCGAGCGCTCATGCACGCCTCCAGTTCGTCCTCACAACGAACCAGTATTGTGACGGCGACACGGACGCGCAATGCGTCGTGCCGCCGGTTCGTCCCAACTTGTTAGGGCCCGCGGTCGCCGAAGGTGTCGCAGGCCTCGATCTGACCCGTCGTGAAGCCGCGCTTGAACCACGCGCTTCGCTGCGCCGCCGATCCGTGGGTGAAGCTTTCCGTGTTGACCCGGCCGGTCGCCGCACGCTGCAACCGATCATCACCGACGGCCGCCGCGGCATTCAGCCCCTCGTCGATGTCGCCTTCGGAGAGGAGGCGGCGCTGCTCAGTGGTATGCCCCCAGATCCCGGCAAAACAATCGGCCTGAAGCTCCAGGCGTACCGACACGGCGTTTTCAGAGCCTGGGTTGGCGCGCTGGAGGCGCCGGGACTGAGCATCGATCCCTAGCAGATGCTGAACATGATGGCCGAGCTCGTGCGCGAGCACGTAGGCCTGCGCAAAATCGCCCGGCGCACCGAAGCGACGCTGCAGCTCGTCGTAGAAGCCAAGGTCGATGTAGACCTTCTGATCGAGTGGGCAGTAGAACGGGCCCATCGTCGATTCGGCGGTTCCACAGCCTGACTGAGTCATGTCGCGGAAGAGAACCAGCTTCGCGTCCTGATAAGGCACGTGCCGGTCGGCGAGGATCGACCGCCAGGTATTCTGGACGTCGTCGAGGACGAAGGAAACGAACTGCACGAGGCGCTCTTCGCTTGGCGAGCTCGCGACTTCACCATTCGCCACCGCGGGTGCGGCACCGGTGCTGTCCGTCGTTGTGCCGCCGGTCACAAAATCGCGGCCAAAGATCAGGCTCAACACGAGCATGATCACCGCGCCGCCGATTCCCATGCCCGCGCGCCCGCCCGGAATGAATCCACCGCCCTGGCCGCGTCGATCTTCGATGTTCGAGCTTTCTCCGCCTGGGGTCCAGCGCATCGCTCCTCTCCACGAATCTCGTTTTGAGTCGCGAGAGGCAAGAAACTCGCCGCGACTACGGCTTCTTGAAGATCGAGCGAATGCCTCCGGTGATCTTGTCCTTCGCCTTCTCCTTTGCCTTGTCGGCGGCGCGACGCTTCATCTCGTTATAGGTGAGCTGTACGACGAGCGAGTTCGGCGCGTCGCGCATCACCGGCTGCATCTTCTCGACCGCGCCCGGGTAGTCGCCGCGATCGAACAGTGTGAGCGCTTGTGAATACGAGGTCATCGTCGAGAGGTGATCGATGCGGTCGCGCTCCTGTTGCGCGCGCAGTTGCTGTCGCTGCTCGGGAGAGAGCGCGATCGACAGGCCGTCGACCAGTGAATCGGCGAGTCGCTGCTGCAGCGCAAAGAGACTGTCCTGAGTACCCACGACCTTCGCGGTCTTCACGATCGCGCCGTTGTCGACGCGGATGACGCGCGTATCGATGCGCATCGACGGCTGCACGGCGATGAATGCGCCCGTCACGATATACTCGGCGCCGAGCAGCTTGCCCGTCTGTACCGCGGTCGACTGATCGAAGTATCTGGTGTGCTGCGTCTCCTGCTCCTTGAGCACGTCCTGCATGTGCTCCCGCTCGACGAGCTGAATGTCTTTCACCGCGGAGAGGTCGGTGATCATCATCGACGCCATGCCGCGACCGAGGTTGTCGTAGTCGGGGCTGCCGGTGTTGTTGTCGAAGTAGAGGACGGCGACCGTTTTCGCGGCGGCGTTACGCGGAGTACGTGGGCCGGCGACGCGGGGCGAGACGAGGGCGCTCGCGGCGACAAGGGTCAGAACCAGCGACTTCATGGTGAGTCTCTATGCGCGGGTGGAGAGCGGGCGCATAGGATGGCGCGACTGCGCGCCACTTGCAACTGGTGCCTTACGAGGAATCAGCTCCGGATGGCGCCGGCCAGGTCATTCAGGAGCCTGACGCCGGCGAAAAGAAGCGACACCAGCAGCACCGCTCGCCAGGCGGCTCGGCCCAGGATACGTCGCGCTTCCGCGACGGCAGCGCGCGCGGCTGCCTGCCCTCGGAAGTCCTCATCCGTGCGCAAAGGCCACGCGTCGATCTTCTGCGAGCGCCTGATGAGATACGCAGCCGTGCCAAGCAACAACACGATTGCCAGCGCGAGCGGGATGAAGAGTCTGTCGACGAGCTCGTAAATGGGCATCGCGTGCTCCTATCGATGCTGTGCGCTCAGATCGGCGCGCGACAGAGCGCGGCAAGGAGAGAAAGCGCTCCGGTGAGTGCCACATAATACCCCACGGCACGACGATCGGCACGCGCGGAAGGTCTCATGGTGAATACGGCCCAGCTCGCACCGAGAATCGCGAGCCAGAGCATGCGCTCGCCAGACAATGCAAGGGCAGCGACGAGCCCGGCGGCCGCCGTCAGGCGATGCGCGCGCGACATCGCCTTGAATGCGTGCGCGCCGTCGAGATGCCACACCGGAGTGAGATTGAAAAGGTTGATGAGCGCGCACCATTGCGTGAGGGTAGCCCAGAATGGGTTCCCCGTCGCTCTGAAGATCGCGTACTCGACGATGGCGGCGCCAAGTCCCCACAGCGGCCCGGCGAGCCCGATATCGGCCTCGACCCATTCGCTGTGAAACGCCTGTTGAGAGATTATGAGTGCTCCGAATCCCGGAATGAACATCGGCGCCGTCGCCTGGATGCCGTGCCGTCGGTTCGCGGCGACGTGCCCCATCTCGTGGACGTAGATCGACAGCACAATGCCAAGAGCGAGCGGCCAGCCGAAGAATCTCGCATCGAACCCGAGGAAGAGCGCCATCGATGAGAGAGTGCTCAACTTGGTGAGTCCGAGCAGGAGCAGCTTCCCCTTCGTGAGGAGCAGCAGGATGACGAACTTGAACTTGAGGAGGAAGACGGCGATCGCGCTCACGATCGCGCCGTGCTTTCCGTAGCGAGCCCGTACGCGGTCGACTTCCGCCTGTCGCTCGCTCTTCCCGGCGCTGTCGCCAAGTGCACTGAGTCGCTGGAGAATCGTGTCGTACTGCCTCGTGTTTCGCGGGAGTAACTCGAGCGCCTCACGCCAGCGGGCCGCGGCAGCGATGGAATCGCGGGCAGCCTCTCGCTCCTCAGCCGATGCAACGACCGAGCGCAATCGATCGGCGTGAACCAACGCCCGACACGATGGGCAGGCGAGGAGCGCCGGGGCGATCTCGGTTCCACAGCGACTGCACGCGCTCGAGTCGCTGGACGCGCGCGCGAAGGCTGGTTCAGCCAAGCGTGCCCGCGGGTCCGGCGCCAACGCGGTACGGTCCGGCGATAGTGAGTCGCAGCCGGCGGTTCAGCTTCCACGCCTCGAACACGGCGATGCCGATGATGAGCAGACCGATGATGTTCGAGAAGCCCGCGGCGATCGGCACGATCGCGGCAAGCAGCACGAGCGCGCCGATGCCCAGGACCACAGTTCCCGCTCCGAGGCGTCTCGAATCCGCACGAGCCGATGGACGTGGTGTACCGGCCTGCATGACAGGGGCATTCTCCGTGCGGCGCGTATTCGAATCGAGCTTCGACGGCGATGCGACGGGCCCGCGCGCGGATATGGTGATCGTGTCCATCGGAACGGGCGTGACAGCCTGCTCGCGCGCGGAGCTTCTCGATCCTCCTCTCTGGAACTCCTTCACGACGAGTGGGACGTACGTCGAGACGATGGCGAGATAGGTCAGTGCGATAGCGAGTGTCTGGTACGCCCAGCCGCCGCGACCGCCAGAGCCTTTCCGTACCGCCGTCCCGACCATGTAACCAACCGCGATCGCTACCAACCCGAACTCACGTCCCGTGAGTGCCGCGACACCGAAGTAGAGCAATGACCCTCCGATCGCGGCGAGCGTGCCGAGTGCGGTAGCCTGAAGGACGCGACGGAGCCGAGTTCCACGCGGGCGCTCGATCACGGCGCGGCACGGTCCGCAGACGACGGAACCGTTTACTTCGTAGTAGGTGTCCCGGATCGGCTGCCCACAGCCACGGCAGTGCGCGTGATGCGGCGCGTCCCCCGTCGCCGATGATTCGGCGACGTCGAACTGAAGCGGCTCAGTGGAAGGGAGAGACTTGCCGTCTGGATTCATGGCCGGAAAGGATGTCCGCGATACCACGAGTCAGACGATTTTGGCGGCCTCGACGGCACATGCGTTCAGCGGTGACGCGGATGCATGATGCGCTCGACGATCTGCTGCACGCGCCAGGGATTCACCCCGTCACGCTGCTCGATGGCGAGGGGGTGATCGGTTGCCTCGAGCTGCACGAGTGGGCGCGTCGGCCACGGCCGCACGTGAACGGACGTCTTGAGTAGTTGGGTGTCGGGGTAGCCCGGAATCGCCGTGCAGAGCCAACCAAAGAAGCTCGCACCACTTCTGCGATTGACGTCGTCGAAGGTCGAGGAATACCGGGTGAAGCTGTCGCGGCTGAGCGAGAGCCAGACGCCATAATTGAGCGGCTCCCGGTAGCCATGCACCGGAATCTCGAGCGAGCCGCGAACGAAGAACCACTCGTCGTCGATCACGCATGCGTGGTCGGAAAGCGCGACGCGCCCCTGCCGCTGGCCATCTGGGATCGCGAGATATTGGGCGGGAAAGTCCCACGCGAAGCTCGGAATCCCTTCGTGCACCGCGCCACAGGTGGCGCACTCGAAGCGAAAGGGCTCGGTATCGCGGAAGCCAATCGTTGTCTGTATCGGATGCGTCATCGCGTGCTCACCGATGAACCGTGCACCACGGTTTGGTGCACGAACGACCTTCGCTTCAAGGACGATCGAGGCACGCGAACGCGGACAGCAAAACGCGCGTCGTGACAGCTGTCACGTTAGGCAATGTCGCGAAGCGAGACGAGATGTCGCGCGGCCGGCGGACGACCTGACCAGGATGTTGCGTCGGGGCGCGGGCAATCGCGCCGCGACGAGGGTCGTTTGTCAGCGTTGCACGCTCGCGCGCTGCCGGTCCACGCGACGGAGCATCGCGCCCCCCCAATCGAGGCGACTCGGGAAACCGTCGCGGCCGATGGTGAACGTCACGTAGTCCGAGCCTTCCCACGTGTTGTCCCATCGGAGCCGGAACGTGTCGTACTCCCAGTGCTCCAGCGTGCCGGCGTGCGTCGAGCTCGCGCGAAGGCGCAGCTTGCCGTTCTCGAGTGTCACGGTCACGTCGCCGACGAGCGAATCGGCGTAGATACCCGCGTACTGATCGAGTGACAGGGACGGACGCGTGTTCGGGATGCGCCGCGCTTCGGTGCGCCTTTGCGCGGAGTCGGCCGCGGCGCGAATCCCCCCATAGAGCTTGAGGAGATCGGCGCTCCAGTCACGGGGCGGGTTGCCAAGGTAGGCATCGAAGACGCGATACATGAGCGCGTGTCGCACCTCGGCGTGATCGAGATTCGCGAGGACATAAACGCCGAGTCGCTCGTCCGGAACGAGACCGATGATCGCGACCATGCCGTCGATGCTGCCGGTGTGGAAGTCAACCATCCGTCCGCTGTAATCCTCCTGAAACCATCCGAAGGCGTATGTCGTCCAATGCGGCTTCGTTAGGCGCGCGGTTGGATAAAACTCCTCCGGCGTCACCATCGTTTCGGGCTTCAGCCACTCGGCGTACGTCGCCGGCTTTAGTAGCCGGCGGCCGTCGACGCGACCGCTGTCGAGCACGAAGAGCATCCAGCGCGCCATGTCGGCGACGCTCGACCAGACGGCGCCCGCGGAGGCTACGGCGTCCACGCTCGCGTTCGTGACGACACGGATCGTATCGCCAAGTCGATAGTGCGGTGAGGCAACATTGGACCGGCGTCGCGCCGAATCGAGCAGCGGGACCGTGTTCGTCATGCCGAGCGGACGGAAGATTCGGGTGCGGACGAACTGCTCCCAGGGAATTCCACTCGTCGTCGCGACAACCTGGCCGGCGACGGCGTACATGACGTTCTGATAGATGAAGCTGGAACGGAGCGAGTAGGCGGGATCGGCGAATCGAACGCGCCGGATGACTTCCTCGGGTGAGTTATCGGTTCGATACCAGAGCACGTCGGCATTGCCGAGACCAGCACGGTGCGTGAGCAGATCGCGAATGGTGAGCTCGCGCGTGACGTACGCATCCGCGAGCTGGAAACTCGGCAGGATCTTCGTAACGCGATCGTCCCAATGGAGCTTTCCTTCATCGACGAGCATGCCGATCGAGGCTGCCGTCATTGCCTTCGTCGTGGAACCAATGGCGAAGAGCGTTTGTGTATCGACCGGCGCCGGCTTTCCCGCTTCGCGCACCCCATAGCCTTTCGCGAAGACGATGCGGCCGTCTTTCACGACGGCGATCGCGAGGCCGGGCACTTTCCAGTCCGTGACCGCCTTCGCGGTATACGCATCGAGGTCACGAATCGGGTCCGTCGCCGGGCGAGACTGCGCGGCGAGGGCGAGGAAGGGAAGCGAAAGGAGAGTTCCGACGGAGGTGCAACGGATGCGCATGCGTCACTCGTGAGGTAGGCGCCGGATGTTAGCCTGAGGTCGCCTTCGAGGCGAGGCGCCACGGCGGATCGACATCGTGCGCCGGTCCGTCACTCCGTGCTGGAAGCGCGACGGTGCATGCGGTAGACTCGTGCGAGGACTTAAAGGAGGACTCGTGACACTGGATTGTCGATCGCGCACCCTGATCGCTGCCAGCCTCGTCGCATTGCTGGCGACGGCCGCACACGCGCAGGTACAGCAGAGCCAGCGGCTCGCGTACCCGGAAACGAAGAAGGTCGATCAGGTCGATGACTTCTTCGGAACGAAGGTGGCGGATCCCTATCGCTGGATGGAGGATCTCAACTCACCCGAGCTCGCGGACTGGGTGAAACGGGAGAACGCGATCGCGGAGCAATATCTGTCGCAGCTCGGAATGCGCGCCTTCTTCAAGAACCGCATCACCGAGCTCTGGAACTATCCGAAGGTGTCGCTTCCCTTCCGCGTCGCCGGGAAGCTCTACTATGCGCGGAACAGCGGTCTGCAGCGGCAGAGCGCCTTCTACAGCCGCGCATCGTTAGGCGCGCCGCCGAAGCTGGTGCTCGACCCGAATACGCTCTCACCGGATGGCTCGATCGCACTCGCGGGATTCTCGCCGTCGCCGGACGGACGGTATCTCGCCTACGGGATCTCCCAGGGCGGCGCCGACTGGCGGACGCTGCTCGTGCGCGAGCTCGAGACAGGCACGCAGCTCAGCGACACGGTACGGTGGCTGAAAGGCGGCGGCATGAGTTGGACGAAGGATGGCCGCGGCTTCTACTACTCGCGGTTTCCGGAACCCGAAGCAGGTAAGCAATTACAGAACGCGATCCACGACGAGAAGCTCTACTATCACGTCGTCGGAACGCCGCAGTCACAGGACCGGCTGATCTACGAGCGACCCGACCATCCTGACTGGTTCGTCGGGGGCGGTGTGAGCGAGGACGGGCGGTACCTGCTCGTATTCGTGAATCGCGGAACAGAGAATCAGAACCGCGTCTACGTCGCCGACCTCGGCGATCCCAGACAACCGAAGGTCGACGCGCCGATCCGCCCGCTCTTCGACAAGGGTGACGCATCCTACTCGCCGATCGGGAACGTTGGATCCACGGTCTACATGCTGACCGATCGCGATGCGCCGCGAAGCAAAGTTGTCGCCTTCGACATCGCCGCGCCGGAGCAATGGCGAACCGTCGTCCCGGAGCAGATGAGTGCGATCGATCAGATCGCGATGTACAAGGGCGGCATCGCCGTCAACTATCTCGAGGACGTGAAGGCGCAAGTGCAGCTCTACGGCCTCGATGGAAAGCCCCTGGGGGATTTACCTCTCCCGGGCGTTGGCTCCCTCCAGGGCTTCTCGACGCGAGAGGACGCACCAGAGATCTTCTACGCGTTCACGTCACCACTCTACCCGACGACGGCGTTCCGCTACGACCCGGCGACGAAGAAGAGCGCGCCGTTCGAGGCGCCGAAGCTGAGCTTCGACGCGAGCCAATACGAGACACGCGCCGTGTTCGCAACTTCGAAAGACGGCACGCGCGTGCCGCTCTTCGTGACGATGAAGAAGGGGCTCGCCCTCGACGGCAACAACCCGGCGATGCTCTACGGGTATGGCGGCTTCAGCATCAGTACGACGCCCAGCTTCCGTCCCGATGTACTCGCGTGGCTCGAGCAAGGCGGCATCTGGGCGACGGCAAGCATGCGCGGCGGGAGCGAATACGGCGAAGCGTGGCACAAGGCGGGGATGTTCGAACGCAAGCAGAACGTCTTCGACGACTTCATCGCGGCGGCCGAATACCTCGTGAACGAGCGCTACACGTCACCGGCGAAGCTCGGCATCATGGGTGGTTCGAACGGCGGATTGCTCGTCGGCGCCGTCGAGGAGCAGCGACCGGACCTGTTCGCTGTCGCGCTTCCCGCCGTCGGCGTCATGGACATGCTGCGATACCATAAGTTCACCGGCGGTGGCGCATGGGCGACGGAATACGGTTCGGCCGATGACTCGACGGCGTTCCAGTATCTCGTGAAGTACTCGCCGGTGCACAATGTGAAGCCCGGCACGTGCTATCCGGCGACGCTCATCACGACGGCCGATCACGATGATCGCGTGGTGCCGAGCCATTCGTTCAAGTTCGCCGCCGCGATGCAGGCGGCGCAGGGGTGCGCCAAGCCGGTGCTCATTCGCGTCGAGACGCAGGGATCGCATGGCTATCGTCCCACGGATAAACGCATCGCGGAGCTCGCGGACGAGTGGGCGTTCACCGCGGCCAACACGGGCGTCGTGATGAAGGCAACACCTTGATGATTGCTATCAGTCCATATTCCATAGCTATCTGCGAACTCCCTAATAGCTATGGACCGATAGCTATGGACTGCAGTTAGGTTGCCAATCGGCCATGTTGCCCGTCATTGGAGGCCATGACCGTATGCCGGCTCATCACTGCCTTCGCAGTCGCGGCCGTCACAGGCGCCGCCACCACGTCGTGCTCGCGCGCGAGCGCGCGCACGAGCGCGGATAGCGACACACTCTACATCGCCGTCGCCGCAGTGCGGACGAGTCCCGCGTACTTCCACGGGGTCGAGCTCGCGCTGCAGAAGTTGAACGCGGAGCGGCCGCGCGCCGCGAGACCGTTCGGGATGCGCGTGCCGCTGCTGGCGCAGACGAGTCAGGTCGCGATCGCGGCGCGCTTTCGCGATGATCCCGCGATCATCGGCGTTGTCGGCCACACGGGAAGCGCGCAGACGCTCGAGACGGCGCCGGTGTATGGCGACGTCACCAACGATGGCAAGCACGCCGTCGTCGCGGTCACGCCAACGGCGACGAACCCCCAGGTGACGCGAGCCAGTCGTTGGGTCTTCCGGATCTGCCCGACCGACGACGATGCCGCGCGCGCGCTCGCACGCTTCGCCGCCGATTCGCTGCACCTCGATCGTGTAGCAATCGTGTATCGCAACGACCTGTTTGGTCGCGGCTTCACCCGCACGATCGCGCCCGAGCTGACGGTCCAGCGCGTCGGCGTCGCCGAGCGCGATCCGTACCTCGCCGGAATCACCGAGTACGAGGCATATGCGGCGCGGATTGCGCGCAGCGGCGTCCCGGCCGTCATCTTCGCCGGTGGCGGCGTGGATGCGGCCGATCTCGTGCGGGCGCTGCATAACGAGGCGGCGCATCCGGTCATCCTCGGAAGTGACGACGTCGCGAGCATCCTCGACGGCGTGAAGGCGACGCCGCCAATGCCGACCCCGCCGAAACGCCGCGGCAGGAAGACGCCGCCGCCTCCCCCTGACGATCGCGCGCTCTTTCGTGGCGTCCGCTATACCGCGTTCTATGACCCGCACCGGCCCGTCAACGCCGAGGCGAAGCATTTTGCCGCCGAGTACACGCGGCGATTCGGTCAGGCACCGCCGCCCCAGGCTGCACTCTCGTACGACGCCGCGATGCTCATCGGTCGCGCCGCGCTCGCCGTCGGTTCCGACCGCCGGCGCGTTCGGGACTGGATTGCGTCCGTCGGCGTGAGCGCGCCAGCAATGCGGGGGATCACCGGCGACATTCGCTTCGACGAGAATGGTGACGCGGTCGGCAAGCCGGTCCTGATCGGGCGAATCGAGCCATGAGCCGCCTCAATCTGCAACCGATCTGGGGACGCGATCAGACCACGCTCCAACGCCTCGGCCTTTCCGTGCGGCGGTGGCGGCTGCGGACTATTCGCGGCCGGCTTCTCGTCGGCTTCTCGGCGACGCTCGCCGCTCTCATCGCGTCGGGTCTGTTGAGCATCTTTGCAATACAGCGGCTTTACCGTGAGATGGGGACGGCGGTGAGCGCGGCGAGCAAGATCTCGACGCTGCTCTTCGAGGGGTATGACGTCACGCTTCGCTACGTGGCCACGGCGCAGTCCACGATCCTCGACAGTCGCCCCGAGCGCGTGGCCCAGGCGGAAAGCCTGAGCGTCGCCGCCGA
>DATEPP010000607.1:0-2584 GCA_035273165.1 Gemmatimonadaceae bacterium | reverse complement strand
GGTGCGATTCGCAAAAAAATTCGCGTCATTCGCGTCCAAAGAGCTCTGGCCTCTCCATGCAAGACCATGTCCCCCACACTCCCCAAAATTCTCCGAAGAGCCCAATTAAGTCGTGCGGCGCGCCGCCCGACGCTGGCGGTACGCGTGCAACCAGCCGCCGGCGAGGCCCACCAGAGCGCCGATCGTCGCGCTCGCCACGATGGCGGCGAGGCCGATCAGCACATCCATTGGTCGCCTCGTTAGGCGCGGCGCCCTGATGAGGACTTGGGCCGTCGTGTACACACCGAAGAACACCGCCACCCAGCCCGCGGGTCGGGCCCATTCCGGCAATCGCTCCAGACAGCCATTGTACCATGCAACCGCTCTCAACCACGTCGGCATGGGTGCGGGTGGCATCGGACCGAACCGCTCGCTGATGAATCGCGCGCGGGCCTGACAGACCGAACATGACTTCTCATGTTCGATCGCCTCCGTGAGATGTGCACTGCGATCCTTCAGCTTCTCGGGCTGCGGCATCGCCTCCCACGACCGAATCCACTCGCATTCCGGTAGACCGCTCGCGGCCAACGCCGCATTGCGCTCCGCGACCGCCGCGCGCCAACGCAGCTTCACCGCGATGAAATCTGGCACTCGCACGCTGCCGTTCTCCCAGGCGGCGACGGTGCCGGACGCCAGGCCCAGCTCCGCGTCCAGCGCCTCCGGGGCGAGACCGAGCTGTTGGCGAAACGCGATGGCTTCCTGAGAGGTGATCATAGGGGTTGGACAGCGTTGGAATGTCTACGTTACGACAGCCCTTCGTCGCAAACGCTCCTCAGGCAAGCCGAGGCATCACAATGGAGAGACTACTGGGGGATCTGCGCGTTGCAATCCGAAGCCTGCGACGCTCTCCCGCCTTCGTCGCCGCCACCAGCGCCATCCTTGCGATCGGTATCGGCATGGCCGCGGCGATGTACACCGTCTACCACACCATTCTCGTCGCTCGCCTCCCAGTCGCACAACAAGACCGCTTGGTCGTCCTGCACCCGCTCGACAAGCGCGGCACCCACCTCGACGTCCCGTTCCCCTACCTCGCCGAGATCGCCCGCGACAGCCTCCTCTTCCGTGGCGCGGGCGGCGTCCACCACCTCGGCGCGCAGTACCTGCCGTTCATGGAAGGCGACGTAACCCTGAACATGGGCGCCGTCGGCGCCTCACCCAACTACTTCGACGTCCTCGGCATGCGCCCCGCTCTCGGCCGACTCTTCCGACCGGAGGACGGCCGCAAAGGGGCCGCACCAGTCATCGTCCTGAGCTACGCGGCCTGGCAGCGGTTCTTCAGAGGTGACCCGACCGCTGTTGGACGCACGCTGGTCATACCCTACTCGGAGCAGCATGCGCGCATCATCGGTGTCATCCCCGCCGGCTTCACCTACCCGACTGGCACCGACGCTTGGCTCCCGCTGACGGCCGAGAACACCCTCCAGGTCGACATCGTCGCCCGGCTAGCGCCTAACGTGACACTCGATGCGGCTCGACAAGGACTCTTCGCCCTCACCCAGCGCGTCAATCCATTCGCGGGCATACCTACGGAACCCGGCCAGAAGCCGCTGCACATCGAGATCTCGGGCATGGAAGCACAGTCGCTCGTCGACACCATGCTCGGCGCCTCGCGCCCGACACTCGTGGCGCTTACCCTCGCGGTGGGACTGCTGCTCCTCATCGCCTGCGTCAACGTCGGCAACCTGATGCTCGTCAGGCTCCGCGCGCGCGAGCGTGAGATCGCCGTGCGCCAGGCAATCGGCGCGACTCACGCCGACGTCGCGCGTCTCTTCCTCATCGAGAGCGCCATTCTCGCCGCGATCGGCGCCACACTCGGCTGCCTAACGGCGGTTGCGTTGCTGCAACTCGTTCGCGTCCTCGCGCCACCGGAGCTCCCGCGCCTCGACACCCTCACAATCTCGAACGCACCGCTCGGCGCGACCGCCGGCATCATCATCTTCGCGACGCTCGCCTTCGGCGTGTTGCCGAGCATCCTGGGATCGCGAGTGCGGTCGTACGCGCTCCTGCGTGCCGATGTGCGCGCGGGCACGGAGACGAGCGCGAAACGAAGAGGTACGCGCCTGCTGGTGGCAACACAGATGGCGCTCGCACTCGTTATGCTGAGCGGCGCTGCGCTACTCGCCCGCTCACTGATGCGCCTCGAATCCATGGACCTTGGCTACAAGCCGGAGCATTTGTCCGTCCTCTCGCTCACCGGCCCGCAGAGCCACTTCGCAACCGACACCCAGTCGTTCGCTGCCGCCACGCAGCTCATCCAGCGTTTCGAGGCCACGCCGGGTGTCGTGGCCGCGAGCCCGATCGAGAGCAACCCATTCAAGGGACAATCGCTCTTCATCATGAAGCTCGTGCGCGCCGACCTGCCCGCCGCCGAGCGCGAGAACCCACCGTTCATCCCGTGGGAATTTGTCGGACCCGACTACTTCCGCACCTTCGGCATCCCGATCCGAAGAGGTCGAGGTCTCCTCCGGTCGGACACCCAAGGCGCCCAGCCTGTCGTCGTCGTGAACGAGACGTTGGCGCGCCAGTTCTGGCCCGGGCAGGACCC
>DATEPP010000606.1:0-7534 GCA_035273165.1 Gemmatimonadaceae bacterium | reverse complement strand
TCTGCCCGGGGTCGAGAAAGAGATCGGCGACTCCGACACCCTGGTCGAGCAGACCACCGGGATCACTCCGCAGATCGAACACGAGCGCGCGCATGCCGCGTCCGCGCAGCGAATCGATCGCGGCGCGAAGCTCCTGATCCGAGTTCTCACTGAAGATGCTCAGCGCCACGTATCCAATGCTGTCCTTCAGCATGAGCGCATGCTGAACCGAGTGGAAGCGGATCTCCTCTCTCCTCAGGCTGAACGGAAGGCGCGTCGTGTTACCTGGTCGCTCGATCATGACGTTCACGACCGATCCCGGCGCGCCGCGCAGGGCTTTCACTGCCTCATCCGAGGTCCAGGAGCGCGTTGGCTTGCCATCTATCTCGACGACACGGTCGCCCGTGAGAATCCCCGCCCGCTGCGCTGGCGTTCCAGGGAGTGGCGCCACGACCGTGATCCAGCCGTCGCGCACATCCATCTGAATACCGACGCCTGCATAACGACCCGTGGTGCTCTCGTTCAGCTTGGCGAGGCGATCCGGCGGCAGATAGACCGTATGCGGATCGTGGAGCTCGAGAAGAAGCCCGTCCACGGCCTTTCGGTAGAGCTGAGGCTCGGTCAGCGTGTCGACGTAGGAGTTCTCGACGCGCTTCATGACTTCATCGAACAGACGCTCGCTCGTGACGTGACTACCCGCGCCGTCGTAGCCGGCCTGCATCAGCCAGCCACCGGACACGAGCGCGACGCCGAGCACTGCCGCGACAACTACTGCGCGTGACCGCATTGCCTCGCCTCTCCTTTCCTCTCGGACTCGTTCGCGCGCAGCAAGCCGCGCTACGTCTCCAGAGGGAAAAAAGCGGGCCAGCGCTCGCGCAGCAGCGTGTGCACGCGCGCGAATACTTGGTCCACTGTCCCACGAGCATCGACCACAGCAATCGGGCCGCACTCCGGATGACGCTGCTGCCACTCCGCCGTGGCGAACCGCCGGAATTCCGCGGTGACGCGCGCGTGAAAGTCCGTCGCCGCCTGCTCGATGCGATCGTGCGCACCACGCCGAGCGACCCGTCGAAATCCCTCCTCCGTGGGAAGATCGAGGAGTACGGTGAGATCTGGGGTGAGGCCGCGCGTCGCCATCCGGTTCGCCGCAAGGAGGTCCTCTTCGGGAATGCCCCGGCCGGCACCCTGATACGCGTACGTCGACAGGAAGAATCTGTCGACGAGCACGATCGACTGCTCCCGCACCGCCGGACGGAGTACGCGCTCGACCAATTGCGCACGCGACGCCATGAACAGCAGCGCCTCGGCAGCGGGCACGATGTCCGAGGCGGGGTCGAGCAGAACGCGCCGAATCTCATCGCCGAGGATCGTTCCGCCCGGCTCGCGAACGGCGATCACCTCGCGCCCGCGCGACGCCAGCCATTCACTGAGCAGGCGCAGCTGCGTGCTCTTGCCGGCTCCTTCGGGGCCCTCGTAGACGATTAGCAACAGGTGCTAGGTGATAGGTGCTAGGCGTTAGGAGGTTATAGGTGCGAGGGCTTCGGATTAGGACCTAGCACCCAGCACCTAACACCTACAACGTGATGATGCTGCTCGTCGCGCCCTTTTCGATGCCCTCGAGAATCCAGTCGTTCACACGCGACATGACCTTGTCGAAGTTCTCCTGCGCCACGAGCAGCCGTTGATAGGTCGGCTTCGACTGGATCTGCGAGAGCAGCGTGTCGAGCTTGCCCTCCATCTCTTCGGTTGGTCGCTCGCCGCGCTGGAGCATGCGCTGCGCCTCGAGGCGGAGTTGCTCCATCTGTTGAAGCAGCGTCACCGTCTCGCGGTCGTCGTTCAACCCGTCGCTGGCGCGCTTCACTTCCTTGTATTCCGGACTCTGGCCGATCGTGCGGCCGAGATCCTTCGCTTTGTCTTCGATCATCCGGTTGCTCCAATTGATGTCGCGGTCACCCGCGCACCGCAGCGTTACCGTCGCTGCGCCAACACGAATCGCTCCCGGCCGGTGAGGTCCAGATGGACACTCACGTCGCGGTAACGGTCATCTCCTGCCACGAGCTCGGTGACGAGCGACGCCCGACGCGCATCCACTTCCATCGCCAGCAGGCCGCCGCTCACGAGCGCGTCGGCGGCTTCGCGGACCAGTCGTGTGGAGACGTCGAGTCCCTGCGATCCACTGAAAAGTGCTACGGGCGGCTCCCAATCGCGAACGTCGGCGGGAAGATCCCGCGCCTCGTCGAAGGCAATGTACGGAGGATTCGAGACGACGACGTGCGCCCGCAGCCCTTTCGCGTGTAGTGGCGCCAGAAGCGAGCCGTGCGCGAATACGAGTCGCGCTCGCAGCGCGCCACGGGACCTCAGGTGACGCGCGTTGCCTTCCGCGACGACCAATGCATCGAGCGAAAGATCCGTCCCCACGACCTCGGCAAAGGGTCCTTCGCTCGCGAGAGCGAGTGCGATGGCACCGGAGCCAGTACCGACGTCCACGGCGAGCCCGTGGTCGGGACCGGCGCGCTCGAGCACGAGATCGACGAGGAGCTCAGTCTCCGGGCGCGGGATTAGAACACGCTCATCGACGTCGAGCGTCAGATGTCGAAACGACGCGCGACCGACGGCGTACGCGAGGGGACAACCGCCGGCTCGCTTCGCCGCTGCGGCGCGCGCCCGGGGCCACATTTCCCGCTCGACTGGCACGTCCGCGTTCGCCGCCGGCCAAAAGCGTGGAACGTCGTATAACGCGGCGATGATCTCGCGCGCTTCAGTCAGTGCTTCACGCGCGTCGAAGCGCGCGCCAGCCCCGAGGAGGACCGCGAGCTCATCGACAAGCGCGGCGACGGAACCCGGTCGCGCCGTCGTCTGACGTCGTGCCGCGTCCCCCGTCCCGCGTCCCGCGCCCCTCATGAGCGCTCCTCGTCTTCGGCCAGCCGCAACGCCTCGATGAGCGGCTCCAGCTCGCCGTTGAGGATCGCCGGCAGGTTGTGGGACGAGAAGCCGATGCGGTGATCGGTCACCCGACTCTGCGGATAGTTGTACGTACGGATCTTCGCCGAGCGATCGCCCGTGCCGACCTGCGTCTTCCGCATGCGCGCGCGTTCGGCCTCCTGCTCCGCGAGCCGCATGTCGAGCAGTCGCGCGCGCAGAATCTCCATCGCTTTGGCTTTGTTTTGAATTTGCGAACGCTGATCCTGCTGCTTGACTTCGATGCCTGTGGGCAGGTGAGTGATGCGCACGGCGGAGTCGGTCGTGTTCACGCCCTGACCACCAGGACCGCCGGCGCGAAAGACATCGATACGGAGATCCTTGTCCTCGATCTTGACGTCCACATCTTCCGCCTCGGGCAGCACGGCAACCGTCGCCGCGGACGTGTGAATCCGCCCCTGGCTCTCCGTGGCTGGCACGCGCTGCACCCGATGCACGCCGGACTCCCAGCGCGTCATCCCGAAGGCGCCCTCGCCGACGACCTTGAAGATCACTTCCTTGATACCGTTCAGCACGCCGGACGAGTACGTGATCGGCTCGATCTTGAAGCCCGTGCGTGTTAGAAAACGCTCATACATCCGATAGAGGTCCGCCGCGAAGAGCGCGGCCTCGTCGCCGCCAGTGCCCGCGCGGATCTCCACGATCGCGTTGCGGTCGTCGAGCGGATCGCGCGGAACGACGAGCGGTTTGAGCTCCCCCTCGAGGCGGTCGATGCACTGCTCGAGCTTGGTCTGCTCCGCGCGCGCTTCCTCGGCCATCTCGGGGTCGTCAACGAGAACGAGCTCGCGCACCTGCGCGAGCTCGTCTTCGCATTTATGGAGCTTGCCGGCGATCTCGACGACGGCAGAGAGGCGCCGGTGTTCTCGCCCGAGCTCGGCCAACGTGTGCGCGTCGCGCAGCGTGGCTGGATCGGAGAGTGCCCGCTCGACCTCGGCCGCCCGAGCCAGAACGTCAGCGAGTCGGTCCCGGAGCGACAGAGCCGAGCCTCAGCTCGATTGCTGCTTGCCGAATTTCTGCCGGAAACGCTCGACGCGTCCGGCAGTGTCGACGAGGCGCTGCTTCCCCGTGAAGAACGGATGGCACTGCGAGCAGACGTCCGTGTGAATCTCGGCCTGAGTGGAACGAGTCTGGAACGTATTGCCGCAGGCGCACTTCACAGTCGCCGTATGATACTCGGGATGGATATCGGTTTTCATGCGAACCTCGGTGTGCGAAAGGAAACAGCTGTAAAATATACCCGGTCAGGAACGTAAAAGACAAGCCGACAACGATTTGTGAGTTTGACAGCGGCGTCGGCGGCGGATAACTTCGGCCCGGCTAAAATGTCAGCCTTCGACGGAGTCCTCGTGAGCCAGGTGACAACTCAAAACGTCGATTTCCTCGCGACGGTTCCCCTCTTCAACGGTCTCGATCGCAGCGAGCTCGAGAAATTTGCCGAGGTGACCCGCGAGAAGTCGTACCCGAAGGGGAGCGTCATCCTCTTCGAGGATGATCCGGGCGACTCGTTATTCGTCGTGCGCGACGGTCGCGTCAAAGTCGTGCTCATCGGCGAGGACGGACGAGAGGTAATTCTCGGCGTCCTCGGCGTTGGCGAATACTTCGGCGAGCTGTCGCTCATCGACGACCGGCCGCGCTCGGCGCACGTCATCGCGATGGAGGATTCGAACTTACTCGTCCTCCGCCGCGAGGACTTCCGCAAGCGGGTCGAGTCGTCGCCGAGCGTGGCGTGGTCGCTCCTCACCGAGCTCTCGCGTCGCCTGCGCCGGGCGGACGACAAGATCGGCGGTCTCGTGCTCCTCGACGTGCCGGGACGCATTGCGCGGCTGCTCCTCGACCTCGCCGAGGAGAGCGGTACGAACGCAATTGAGAAAACGCTAACGCATCAGACAATCGCCCAGATGATCGGCGCGAGTCGCGAGACGGTCTCGCGCGCGATGAAGGATTTCCAGGACGCCGGGTGGATCACGGTCGAGCGTCGGCGCATCGCCATCGCCGACCGCGCCGCGCTCGAGCAGCGCGCGCAGGTGCGCATGTGAGTGCACCGCGATGCCTGTGACAGCTGTCACGGGTACCGGGTGACAACCTTCCTAGCCTCCGTGCTCTCTGTGCCGACATCGTGTTCGGCCGAGCGCCGAGGCGGCACGCCATGAGCTTTCGAGTACAATTCTGGGGGACGCGGGGCTCGATCCCGACGCCGGGGCGCAACACCGTTCGCTACGGGGGCAATACGCCCTGCGTCGAGCTGCGCACCTCGGAAGGCTGGCTCATTATCCTCGACGCCGGCACCGGCATTCGTGAGCTCGGCCGTTCCCTGATCTCTCGCGCCAATGGCTCCCCCATCACGGGTGACATCTTCCTCACCCACGCCCACTGGGATCACATCCAGGGCATTCCGTTCTTCGGCCCGATCTTCCAGCGCGGAAACCACTTCACGATCTGGGGCGCAAAGGCCCTCCAGACGAGCATCGGCCGCGTCGTCCGCGACCAGATGGCTCCCGTCGTCTTTCCGGTCGCGTTCGAGGAGCTCGATGCCACCATCGACTTCTGCGAGATCGCCGAAGAGTGCCGTCAGGGAAACGGTTACGAAGTCCGCGCCTATCAAGTCAGGCATCCGGGCGGTGCTCTTGGCTACCGCTTCTCGGAGCGACACGACAATCATCGCGCACTCGTCTACATCTCGGACAACGAGCTGGGACCGGGTGCGAAGTACGACGAGCGCGCCGACTGGCGGGACGGACTCATCGACTTCGTCCGCGACGCGCGCGTCCTCGTGCACGACACGATGTACACCGCGGAAGAGTACGACCACTTCCGCGGGTGGGGGCATTCGACGTACGACGAAGCGGTGGAGCTCGCGCTCGAAGCAGGAGTGCAGCAGCTCGTGCTCTACCATCACAAGCCGGAACGTGGTGACGACGAGGTCGATCGGCGCGTGGACGAATGCCGGTCATTCGTCACCCGCCATGGTGGGCGGTTGGAGATCGTCGCCGCCGCCGAAGGCATGACGCTGGTGGTGTGAGCGAAACCCGTCGGGGGAGAAGAGCGATGAGAGGACGGATGTCGATCGTCAGCTGGGCAGTGGCCGCGGCGCTCGTGGCCGGACCGGCGCTCGCCGCCGCGCAGTCGAATGCGCCCGTGGTCGCGGTGCTGTACTTCGACAACAACTCGTTCGGCAAGGACCGCGCGGACTACGATGGCCTCGGCAAGGGGATCGCCGATCTGCTCATCACGGACATGGCCGGCAATCCCGCGATGCGCGTCGTCGAGCGCGACCGCCTCCAGTCGATTCTGCAAGAGCAGGATCTCGTGAAGTCGAAGAGCATCGATCCGCAGACCGCGGTGAAGCTCGGCAAGCTCCTCGGCGCGGCGTATCTCGTCACCGGCGGCTTCATGAGCGACGGCAAGGGAACGCTCCTCGTGACCTCACGCGTGATCAGCGTCGAGACGGGCGCGATTACGAATCCGCTCAAGTTGCAGAGCAAGGGCGACGACGTGCTCGGTCTCATCGGTCAGCTCTCCACGAAGCTCAACACAGAGCTGAAGCTCCCTTCCCTGCCGCGTCAGACGGGCGACGCGGGAATGACGAGGAAGCCGGCCACGCCTGCGTCCTCACCGCCCGCAAAGCAGGCCAGCAGCGAGGCGGGACGGTCGCAGAAGCTCGACGTGAAGACGGCACTCCTGTACTCCAAAGCGCTCGACGAGCAGGACAGCGGGCATCCGAAGCAGGCTGCCGAGCTCTATCGGGCGGTGCTGCAGAAGTTCCCGGACTTCGGTCCGGCGCAGCAGAATCTGGCCAAGGTCCAGAGCTCTGGCGACTGAGCGACGCTCCCGCGCCACACGAGCGCCGGCGGTCTATTCAGGACTGCCGGCACCTCCGTCATTCGCTGGCGCGCCGGCACATCCGCTCCTCATCGTACCCACCGGCCGTGCCGCGCGTGGCTTGCCGTTAGGCAGCGCGGACGCGCTGGAAGTCCGACGCGTCGACGCGCTCCCCGCGCCCTCGGAGTTGGACCCAGCGCGTCCGACCGTCATCCTGCTCGACCGCCGCCTCGTGGAGACCGCGGGGGATGACGCCCGCGCCATGGCCGAGCTGGCCGGTATCGCCGCGATCGTCGGCCTTGGCGAGTCGGGGGAAGTCGCTCCGGATGGGATCTTTCGCTCCGAGTATCTCTCCAGCTATTTCGCGGTCGACGCGCCCGCCGCCACGATTCACGCGCTGATTCGTGGCGCCTTCCGACACGCCGTGAGTCTCGTGACGGCGCATCTTGCCGGCGAGGAGCGCGCGTTGCGTCATCGCGAGCTCGCGGAGCTCACGAGCGTCGGTGTCGCGCTCTCGACAGAGCGCAATCTCCTCTCGCTCCTCGACATGATCCTGACGCAGGCGCGGCGGATCACGTCGAGCGACGCGGCGTCGCTCTACCTCGTGGAGCGCGGCGAGAACGGCAGTACGCCGACCACGCTCCGCTTCCGACTCGCCCAGAACTTCACGCTGCGAGATCTCCCATTCTCGGAGACGACGGTTCCGATCGATCACACGTGCCTCGCCGGCTACACGGCCGCCACGGGCGAGCCGCTC
>DATEPP010000605.1:0-3707 GCA_035273165.1 Gemmatimonadaceae bacterium | reverse complement strand
GATGCCTGCCGGCGTTGCCGTCCCGCCCGACGGCGTGCTCCGCACGCAACTGATGGAAGTGTTCGTTCGAAGGAAGGGGCAATGGTGGATCGAGGCGTACCACAACGTCGATCTCAAACCGGCCGGGAAACCGTGAGCACGTGCCGGCGTGCGGCCGCCTAACGCTTCGCGCGGAATGATCAGCCGCCCTCACTTCCATGTCAGATATCGACGCTGCGGAAACTTTCAATGAGCAGGGTTCAGCGCTGAGGAATGCCGGCGATGTCGTCGGCGCCGAGGCCGCATATCGCGCCGCGATGGAGATAGCGCCGAACTGGTCGGCGCCGGCGTACAACCTCGGCCTGTTATGCAAATACGAATGTCGCTGGCAGGAATCGTTCGACTACAACCTGCGCGCGACCGAGCTCGAGCCCGATGACGAGGCGAGTTGGTGGAATCTGGGCATCGCGGCCACAGCGCTCTCGAAGTGGAGCGAGGCGCGACGTGCGTGGGCCGCGTGCGGCATGCAGGTGCCGGCCGGGGACGGCCCACCCGACTTCGGCTGGGGACAAACGCCAGTGCGCCTCAATCCCGATACGGATGGTGAAGTCGTCTGGGCCCGTCGCATCGACCCGGCACGCGCACAAATCGTGAACGTGCCGCTTCCAAAGTCCGGCTTTCGCTGGGGCGACATCGTGTTGAACGACGGCGCCATGGAAGGCGAGCGCGTCGTCGACGGTGAGGCATATCCCGTGTTCAACGTTCTTCAGCGCTGGCAGCCCTCGCCGTTCCGAACCTTCATTCTCGAGCTGGCGACAATCGACGGCGAAGCGCTGGTCGAGCTCGAGCGGTGCGCGAGCGACCGAGGGGGCGCCGCCGAAGACTGGGGCACACACACCGCCATCCTCTGCCGAGACTGCAGCTATGGGCGCCCGCACCAGCACGCGGAACCTTCGTCAAATCCGGCGCACCCACACTGCGGGCTCGCGGCGCGTGATCACGCGCACGCTGATGAGATCATCAGTGCATGGCTGGCGACGACGCCGACTGGGGACCTGACTGTGTGGTACGAGGCGCCCGATGCCTAACGGTTACGCGCCACGGCCCGCGCGGTGGCGGAGCAGTGAGATCTTGGTGGTGCGGTGCCTGGCGCTGTTGATGTTCCTGATCAGCCTCGGGGCACAAGCGCGTAAGCACACCGAGATCCACCCGCGCCAGCGTCGGAGGCCAGCCAGTGATATTTTTGAGCAGACGTACCGACTGCGGAGGAACGTTTAATGGCGACGGCGAAGCAGAAGGCCGCGGCGCGGAAGAACGTGAAGAAGGCCGCGAAGGCCGCCAAGCGGAAGAAGACGATCTCGAAGCTCCCCAAGAAGACGCGCACGGCGCTGGGGAAGAAGGGGGCAGAGGCCGCGAAGCGCAAACGCAGCTAGTCGCGGCCTACGAGGACTCCCTATTTTGCTTCGGCCGAGCGCCGTTAGGCAGTTGCGGCCTTTCACCGCGTCGGGCGAGCGCGAGCGAGCCCGACGCGCATATCGCGCACGCAATGGCAAACGTTGGCGCGACCGCGAGCACGTCTCCCCAGTAGAGCGACGCGGGCGCAGCGAAGAGGGCCGACAGCAGAAGACCGCCCGCGGCACCCCATCCGGCAAAGCGCGGAATCGACATTTCATCAAAGCGGCGCCGGCGCTCCGCCAGTGCGAGAATTCCGGCGAAGGTGACGCCCGCAAGGAAGCCGAGCACGCCGAAGATGAGTGGCACGGGCGCGTCGGTGTTGACGCCGAACACCCAGCGGGGAATGCCGCCCACCGCGGACCACACCACGCCCCAGGTGACGCCAATGCCGAGTGCCCCGCGTATGCGTCGCAGCAATTGCCGCACGATAGCTCCAAGTCGCGCCGGACGAGCGAGTGTCCTACATTCCCCTGTCTGTTTACTCGCTTTGTGGTGTAAAGTACATCGGAGAGAGCCCAGCCGGACAATGAATGGGACGAGAGAGACACCAACAGAGATCTGATCGCCCAGTCAATTTCGCATGATGACAACGAACGAACCCACTGCAGCCAACGCGGCTGCGCCCACCCGATATGCCACCTTTACCGGCCGCGTGCGCGCGTTGCTGGTCGACGCATGTGTCATTGCCGGAGGGTTGGTGGTCGTCGTCGTCGGCTCGGATTTCGCCGAACGCATTCCCGGCTCCGGTCGTATCGCATGGCTCGCGATGTTTGTGCTCATAGTCATGTACGAGCCGCTTCTTATCTGGCGGCGCGGCGCGACGATCGGCCACGCGCGAAACCACCTTCGCGTCGTACGAGTGAAGACTGGTCGAGCGCCAGGATTGCTCCGGGCGTTCGCAAGATACGTCACTAAGGTTGTCCTCGGCCTGCCGTCATTCGTGACGATGGCATTCACGCGAAAGCACCAGGCGGTTCACGACTGGCTCACCCAGACTGTCGTCGAAGTCGCCCCGGACGCCGACCCTGAGGTGGCTCCATACTATGTCGAGCGTCAGGACAATCCTGACGAGATGCTGCCGTCGGCGGCGAGGCGGGTCGCGATCGTTATCGTGTACTTGATCGGAATATTCGTCTTCTATGCCATCGTTCAGCAGATGGTCGATCCGGGTGGCTGCTCCCGTGAGCGATCCTGCGTCGGCGGACAGCGGATAGCCGTCGAAGCGCTCGCGTTGACGTGGCTGGCCCTCTCACTCGCGGCGATTGTCGCCGGTTGGAAGGGCTCGCTGCCGGGTGCGAAACGCTTGCCGATAACCCCTGATGGGCCTGTCGCCTAACGAGCTCCCGCCGGCGCGGCCGCTCGCACCGCGAGCGGTCTGCCCAGAGGCGGTGGTGACAGTACTGTCAAACACTGCGAATTAACGTGTCGACCTAAGGGTTTACGGGCATGTTGTGACGTTACTGTCACAACGTGCTTTAAAGATCCCCGACTTCGGCGACCGCGGGACCATCCGCGTCGAAAGAGCTTCTCACGCAATCGTTCGATGCGACACGCGCGCCATCACCGCGCTATGCTCGGCAAATGAAAAGAGCCGGTCCCGAGCAGGAGCTCAAAGCGCAGCTCGCCCGTGAGTTGTGTTCGATTCTTCACGGTTGGCGGCGCGACAGTGGAGCGGCGCTGGTCGACATGCATGCCAGTGAGCTCTCCCGTCTCCGGCACGGCGATCTGCGCCGCTTCTCGCTGACGCGCGTCATTCGCTACATCGCCCGCGCCGGATACGACATCGAGGTCCACCTGAAAAGGACGGAGCGGCTGGAGCTCCGTCCCAAACCGCGCCGCCCTGCGAGCGCCGTCGTGCGATACGACTATTTCGGTCAGCCTGAGGAAGATTCTCCGAACCAGATCATCAACGATTCCTCCAATGCATGCGCCGTTCCGTCGCCGACCCAGGCGACGTAGCCGTCCGGGCGGACCAGCACCGCGTGAGGCGCGGCGACTTCGCCGAGTACTGGAAGCTCCCACGGGCCAGCGTATGTCGCATCCACGTACTGAACGCGTTCTGACTGTCCGATGTCCAGCGCGTGCGGCGTGCCGAAGTTGAGCAACAGAGGCTGAGCCTTGTGAAGAAAGCTGTAAACACGCCGCGTGCCACTGGTGGTGACGACGTCGAGATCGGGCATGCGACGTCCCAGCAGCGGATGCCCCGGCCCAAGGTCGTAGCGAATGTCCAGGCCGGACATCATCCCCGCGATCTGCTTGCGCGGCTCGTCCAT
>DATEPP010000604.1:0-1032 GCA_035273165.1 Gemmatimonadaceae bacterium | reverse complement strand
ACGACATCGACCCGCGCGCCACGACAGACGACCGCACGCACCGCGGAGGACACCGATGCCGTCGCGAGCGCGGCACCGGCGCAGAGACCACTGGCGAAGAGTCCGATCTCGAGGCCGCTGAACACCACGCCCGCCTGCGCCCATTGCGTCACCTTCACGAGCCGCGACGCGAGCAACCCTTGATGGAAGCGGAGCGCGGAAGTCTCGGCGTCCTCGATCGCCTCGTTAGGCGTGAGCAGATCGACAACGAGCGTCGCGAAGCCGGCGGCGCAGAGTCGCCGCGCCACGTAGGTGTTCGTCTCGTCGTAGAGATGATCGCCGTCTCCGTTCGCGACGATGATGAGCCCGCGGGCATCCTGGCCGAGCATGAGCCGGCCGCGCAGCTGCGCGGAGCCTACGGGAATCTCTACCGCCATCAAGGCGGTCGGGTCGGGAAGTGAAGTGATTCTGATCATGCGGCCCTCGCTTTCGGATCGGGCGCTGTTCCGTCGCCCGTTGCTGTGCGTGTACACCAAGATGACGCATCAGCATGAGCGGCTGCTGTCGCGGAATGGTGGATTTCCTGTAGGGACGTTCGGTCTCTCGAGACTCAGCCTTCAGATCTCAGAACTGAGATCGATCGTTTTCCAAGTGGCCTGCGGGCATCTCACCCACGACAGCGAGTCCAGGGTCGAGAGTTCAGGTTCGAGAGGTAAGGCGTGAGCCGAAGATCTCACGCTCACGCCTGGCATCTCGCCCCTGCCTTCTCGACCCTGGACTCGCTGTACCGGGTGAGATACTGGCTCGGCGCTTCGAACGAGCCGGATCTCAGATCTGAGTTCTCGGACCTGAGTCTCGGTTTGCTAGCCTTTCGCCTCCGCTCGCTGTTTGATTCCGCGCAGCATCCCCCTCTCCATGATGAAGTGGGCGGGCTCGAACAGGAGGAGGCTGAATGTCGACAGCGGTACGGCCATGAAAGTCAGCTTCCCGTCGCCGCGGGTGCGTACGAGCAGTCGTGAGGTCGAGTCGTCGACCGGGACGATTACGAACGCC